>NZ_JPOL01000003.1 GCF_000733945.1 Flavimarina sp. Hel_I_48 | reverse complement strand
AGTATGTAATCCCTTACATAACCCCCAATTACAAAGGTTTCAAGATCCAGTTCATCTGCCGCAAGGCCTATTTTTGAGAAAATTTCGTAATCTATCGCTTTATCAAAGCTTTGGGTAAGCATAGTTTTTTATTTGCGCAGGATGGTTACCTGACCATCATTTTTAAGCCTTATAATGGTAGAAGGATCACCTGATTTTTTATTGCGCTGCAAATTTACGATATAGTCAACGCCATTTAAAATGACCGGTGAGATTTCTTTAAAGCTTTTTGGTGTAGGTTCCCCACTAAGGTTTGCCGATGTTGAAACAAGAGGCCTTCCCAGTCTTTTTATAAGTTGGCTGCAAAAATCATCCCGGGTCACGCGTATGGCGAGGGTATTATCTTCTCCCACAAGATTTTCTGCTACCCTAATGGGGTCATCATAGACAATTGTGGTAGGTTTTTCGGCATATTTCAAGATGTCGTAGGCAACTTCGGGAATTTGTTCAATAAATTGATTGAGCAATTTAAAATCATTGACCAGGCAGATCATCGCCTTTGTTTCCGCACGCTTTTTAAGGGCATAAATTTTATCTACCGCATCTGCATTAGTGGCATCACAACCTATTCCCCACACCGTATCTGTGGGATAAAGTATGAGTCCGCCACGTTTTAGTACGGCAAGGGCTTCTTTTCCTTCTGTGGTGATATTGTTCTTGTAATTACTGGGTGGCATTTGTAAATGTATTAGGATAATTATTTTGTAAAAAGTATATCGTCTGACTTATCCCTGACGGATAGTTCGTTGAGATAGCTTATCAATTTATCTGCATTTTCTTCGAGTGAAATACGTTTCTCATCTTTTAAAAAACGGGCGTTTTTAAAATGTGGTGTAATAAGTGCCGCAAAAACGTCTACCGTAACATTTGAAACATTTTTGAGGTGGTGGTGAACATATTCCATGTATAGAAAATTCACTGACTTAAGTGTTTTTTGCATTCCTAAAAGAGGAAAGTACCCAGCACCCTCTATGTCCATGATCAGGCCTTGTGGGATGGGTAGTTTTTGATCTTCAATATGTTCATCAAGGGTTATCATTTCTACCTGCACTTCTTTAAGTTGATCATAACTGTACCTCAAAATATTTGTGACCGGTTTAATTTCACTTTCGCCGGTATTCACTGTATTTTGATAAAACGTACTTTTTTTGTCTCATTGCCCACCGCATTATTGAAAGCACGTACATTGTTCAATGTATGCAGGTGCAGGTTCATTTGAACAAAATCAAAGGTGTTTTTATTCGCTTCGTAACCTATAATTTCCCCGGCCTTTTTAGCCAGTGGAACCAGCAACGTCCCTACGTGCGTTCACACAACATAGATCACATCTTCAGAGTTCATTAACTGGCTTATGATTTCAATCTTATCAATATCCCATTTCCCATCAAAAACCAGGGCTTTTCCTATGCTGATATCTTCTGTGGGCATCGCGATAATCCCATTTTGCGTATCGTAGATTATCCCCCTGGCATAAGGTCCCAGCGTAGTTTTGCGCTTGATGGATTTCCTGTTTTTAAAGAAATATTTGATCTTTCTCAGCATAACACGATGATTTAAGATAACAGGGATTTATAAACCTTCATGTATTGCTTTGCGGTTTCTTCCCATTTGAAACTATTTGCATGGTTTCTGTAAAGCCGACTTAAGTCTTGCTCGTTTTCTTTATAGTTGGAGAGTCCATTTTCTACTGTTTCCGCCATATATTCGGGATCATAGTGATCCCAGTAAAAAGCATGCGCTCCACCTATTTCCGGTAGGGATGTGTTATTTGAAAGAAAAACGGGTTTACCGTAGCTCATGGCTTCAATTGGGGGCAAACCAAAACCTTCGCGTAGGGATGGGAAAACAAAACCAGCGCAATTTTTCAAATAATATCTTTTATCTATTTCGCTGATCTTCCCTAAGATGTGTACCCGGTTTTCAAGCTTGTTTTTAGAAATATGTTTTTTTACGGTTTCAACATACTCTTTGTTGGAATTACCGGCGAGAACCAGCTGAAAATTGGGTAAAAAAACCAACATTTCAACCAGGGTATGCGTGTTTTTGCGCGCTGTCATTTCACCAATATTAAATAAATAAGGCTGCGCCGGAATAAAATCTGGCCGGTAATCTTCAGGTATATTCGTATTTGTAATCGTATTACCGTTGTAGATTACGTGCTCTGGGACAGCGGGCACCCTAAAATGGGCGTGCGTATTTTCTTTTGCAAAGTTTGAAATATAGACAATGGCATTACAGCGGCTAAGTTTTTCATTAAAGCGCTGCTTACGCTTATCGTCACCGGAACGCTCTTCCATAAAGTGAATGTCGTGAACAGTCATTAAATAGGGTAATTGAGTATGCGGTTCTATTTTTGTGTTTTGATTCAGCGAATGCCACAGATCGTATTTTTTGCGGATCCTAAACAGCGGGTGCCTTGATAACGAACTATACTTTTTGTAGTTGAATGTTGTCCCAAATTCCTCCTGAAGTTCTTTTAAGTCACTCGCATGAACTGTAAATTTTAACTGTTCATCCTGCTCAATCTCACTTAAACCTTTGATCAAATGATAGTTGAACTGACCGAAACCAAAATACCTGTTTTTTATATTATGAGATTCTAAAAAGACATGTTTCATGGTGATTTATGACTGGTTTTGGCCGTTTTCCAACTTTATAAATTAGCATTACTTTTGCACTTCAAATCAACGTATGAAACTACATTCCAATCTGGATAACAAAAGTAGTGTTTTAAAATTAGAGCAACTGCTCAAAGATTTTGATCATGAAGGCACCCTTTTTTCTGGCGGTGCCCGAAATACCATTAAAACATTTGACTTTGAAGGAAAGAAAATCTCTATAAAATCCTTCAAAATCCCTAATCTGGTCAATAAAATCGCCTACAAATTTCTTAGGAAGTCTAAGGCCCAGCGCTCGTATGAGTATGCCACAAAATTGCTTGAAATGCAGGTAGGCACCCCAAAGCCTATCGCATATGCCGAAGAAGCTAAATTGCTTTTCAATAAAAGTTTTTATGCCTGTGACCTTCTTGATTGTGACCTTACCTACCGCGATCTTGTGGATAACCCAAAATATGCCGGAGAAACGGAAATTTTAAAGGCGTTTACTCAATTTACATTCAGTTTGCATGAAAAAGGGATTCACTTTTTAGATCACTCTCCCGGTAATACGCTGATCGTAAAGAACGCGAAAGCATATGAATTTTATCTGGTGGACCTTAACAGAATGGAATTTAAACCAATGGATTATACCACACGGATCAAAAACTTTAGCCGTTTGACGCCTAAGAAGAAGATGGTAGTGGTCATGGCAAAGGAGTATGCGCGCCTGGCGGGATATGATGAGCAAAAAACAATAAGTGATATGTGGAAGGCCACTAAGGAATTTCAGGAAGGTTTTCATAGAAAAAAACGCCTGAAAAAGAAACTTAGGTTCTGGAAATAATCGTTTGTTTTATTTAATATCCCTGCGGTAAAGATATAGCCGCATGTATCGAAGCACTACGGAATAGCTTTGTAAAAAACTAACCGAGAAACCCACAATACCGTCACGAAATCCCTGTTGGATAATATAATGTTTAAAGAATTTCCAGAACGGTTTGACTAAAAAATGGAATGGGGTAAGCGTCCCTGTGATGCTGTCATAGTCCCGAGCCTGCCAGTAGGAATATTTATTCAGTTTATTAAGATAGTGATCTAAGCTTACATAGGTATTGTGGTGCAACCTGTTTTTAAGAAAACCTACAGTGCCCTCAGAAATTATCTCTTCATGGACCATTTTATCCTCATAACGGTTGTAACTTTTCTTAAAAAGACGAATAACCTTATCATTTTGCCAACCGCTGTACCGAACCTCTTTTCCCATAAAATGGTTTTTGCGGTAAATCCAGTAGGCATTTATATCTGGTTCTGGTTTTGCAAGAATTTCTAAAATTTCATCTTGCAGCGCAGGGGTCACGCGTTCATCTGCATCAAGCAGAAGAATCCATTCATAAGAAGCCTGGGGAATGGCCCAGTTTTTCTGGGAAGCAGGATATTCAAAATCCCTTTGTATTACAAAATCTGTGTACTTTTTAGCGATTTCTACAGTATCATCTGTACTGTAAGAATCTACCACCATGGTTTCATCAGCGAAAGCAACAGACTTTAAGGTGTTTTCAATATTATGGGCTTCATTATAAACCGGGATAATGGCGGTGACCTTTTCTCGGTTTTTTTGATCAGTAAGGGTAATAGGATGTCGAACGGTCTTGCTTTTAAAATCTCCCAATTTGCGCCTCATCTTAAATCGCCGAACTAAATTTATGGGCTTTGGCTTTAAATAATCCTTGTTTTTGTGCAAAAAGGCTACGGATGCTTCAACGACCCTGGCACTTGATTGACCATCCTTATAGGGGTGGGTAACTTTAATATATTCACGAATGGAATTCATGAGTTGTTCTGGTTCTGTAAGACCTTTTTCCAGTGCTGGGACTATCTCTTCCGTTGTTTCAACATTTAGCAGATGTGGCCCAGGTTTGTTATTTTTAAAGGTAACCACCGGTTTTTCCTGCAAGAGAAATTCGGTAATTGCAGAAGTGGTATCGCCCAGCATAACATCTGCCTGCTTGAACAAGGGGATTAGATTGGTGGTTTTGTGAAAGGAAAGGTTGTCGTTTACAAGCGTTTTGAACTTGTTTACAATATCCTTGCTCATTTTAGGATGTAATACGACCAGGATTTTAAAAGTATTGCTGTTTGACAGATTCTTTATGACTTCTACCACTTCAGGATTGTGGGCAAGGCTATATTTTGGCGAAAAAGTAGATGCAATAAGTAAAGTAGGTCGGGCATGAACTTCTCTCTTTACTATAGGAAAGAGCGGATCTACTTTTGACCATCCCGTTTCTACGACATCAAAATATCCGTATTTCTTTTCTTTTTGTTTGAAAATACTCGTTGTTGAAGCTCCCTGGGTACAATAGAGGTCAAAAAATCCCCTGATTCTAAAATGCCCTCTTTTATGACTGTGTTTAAAGGCAAGAAAACCATGAAATAACTGCACTTTGATACCCGGTATAAAATCAGGTACGCTATCTGTGGCGGTCAGTACAACATGGGGATGATAATTTTTTATATCCTGTATGGAGTCACAGGTATCTTTGTTTTTGATCTTCTTTTTGGAATAGGACATATCGGCAAACCACTTTACCTGATAGCCGCGCTTTTCAATCTCCTGTTCCAAAGGTTCGCCAATGGGGATACCATAGGAATGAGAAATGTAGATTAAAAACCTATAGATCATTTATTGATATTTTTCTTCAAAAAATCAACTAAAAGAGGTTGAAAGTGATCAGGGCTAAATGCGGTATACAGTCTCTCATTTGCGGCTAGAACATCCTTTTTTTCGGCTAAATTGTCAAATAATTCGGGTTTATAATCATTAATATGTACCGCGACATCCTTATCGCTTTCCTCATTGATCCAGGTTTCTTTTTGAATTTGGGGAGAGAATATAGCAAAAGTGGGCACATCAACAGCTTTTGCCATATGTACAGCGCCGCCTTCATTTCCTATAAGCACATCGCAAAAAGACGCTATACTGATAAATTGTCTCAGGCTAGTTGCATAACACGACCGTATAACCCTCGATTTTACTTTAGGATCACAGAGGCCTAGCAATTCTTCTACACGGTCATGTTGTGAAGGCAAATAATTAAAGAGAAGTTGGACATCACTGGTAGCTACGATTGTTTTAAGTACTTCGGCAAAATGAGCCAAAGGATAACTTTTATTAATACTACTTCCTAAAACACTGCACATGACAATAGGGCGGGAAAGATTGACCCCAGACTGTACCATAAACTTTTTTGCCACTTCCTTCTCTTCTGGGGCGAGGGAAATTTTAGGCCTATATGTTTGTTCTCCTGCTATTCCCAGGGGTCTCAATAAATCCATACGAAATTGAATTGCTTTACCAACAATACTTTTTGGTGTATTTTGATAATCCTTGGTCGTTGTGTATAAAAACCAAGTATACCATTTTTTTCTACCTACTCGTACTTTTGCATGAGTACCGTAGGTTAAAAGCGCAGACCCAATCTTTGAGTAAACGTCAATTACAGCGTAATATCGTTCCTTTCTAAGACGTGACAGGAATGCAATAAAATTAAGTTTTTTTCCTAACTCGTCCTCACGGTCTAAAATGATCGTGTGAATATAAGGATTACCTGCTACTACCGGTAGCGTATTTTTTCTAATAAGAAAATGTAATTCTGCACCGGGAAATTTATCATTTAAGGCTTCAAAAAGTATGGAAGACAACAGCACATCGCCTATCATCTTCTGCTGAATAACCAAAACCTTCATATATATGCCCTAAAAGTAATAAAAGAAAATCGATGTGCTATACGGCGACACTATAATCCCTCAGTGCATCATTTAAAGAGGTTTTTTTATTGGTGCTTTCTTTGCGTGTGCCAATTATAAGTGCACAGGGAACCTGAAATTCCCCAGCAGGGAATTTCTTCGTATAACTACCGGGGATCACCACACTGCGCGGTGGTACATATCCCTTTGATTCTTTAGGCTCATCACCAGTCACATCTATGATCTTTGTCGAACCCGTCAAAACCACATTAGCTCCTAAAACAGCTTCTTTCCCCACACGTACACCTTCTACCACAATACATCTGGACCCTATAAAGGCATTGTCCTCTATAATGACAGGTGCAGCCTGTAATGGTTCTAAAACACCACCTATTCCCACACCACCGCTAAGGTGTACATTTTTTCCTATCTGGGCGCAGCTACCTACAGTCGCCCAGGTATCTACCATTGTGCCTTCTTCTATATGTGCGCCAATATTGACATAACTCGGCATGAGGATCACTCCCTTTGAGATATACGCACCATGACGTGCAACGGCATTTGGCACAACCCGAATGTCCTTATTTTGATAACCTGTTTTGAGAGGCATTTTATCGTGATATTCAAAAATACCGACTTCCATTTTCTCCATTTTCTGAATTGGGAAATAAAGAACGACCGCTTTCTTTACCCATTCATTTATCTTCCAGCCATCACCATCAGGTTCTGCAACGCGAAGAACCCCTTCGTCCAAAAGTTCAATGACTTCCCTAATCGCATTCTGAGTTACCTTTTCGGTAAGATGGGACCTGTCGTCCCAGGCTTTTTCAATCACATTTTTTACTTGCTCCAAAATCTTTTAGGTTTTTATCATAACGGTTGGCCAAGGCTATAGAAGGCGCCGTTTTGTTGTTATTATTCAAAGTCCAGGTTTCAAAGATAATCCCACTACTATAAACAGCCAAGGCTTGCCCATATAAGTTTTAAAACCTTACTTTTGCAAAAATTGAAGTATGGCACGCATTCTTGCAATAGATTACGGTACAAAGCGCACGGGTATTGCAGTTACAGATGAACTGCAGCTTATAGCCTCTGGACTAACTACCGTAAAAACGGATGATCTGCTCTCTTTTTTAAAGGAATATTGTGAAAAGGAAGATGTAGAGCGTATACTTATTGGGGAGCCCAAGCGTATGAATAATGAAGCATCTGCAGTGGAAGAACATATTTTAAAGTTCTGTGAAAATCTGGAAAAGGTCATAGTTATTCCAATAACCCGTGTAGATGAGCGTTTTACTTCTAAACTAGCAGTAGAAAGCATGATCAAGAGCGGTCTAAAGAAGAAAAAACGTCAAGACAAGGCGCTCGTTGACGAAATTAGCGCCACTATTATATTACAGACATATTTGTATAAATAAATAGCTTTTAAAGTAAAGAACAAAAATAAAAGTAGCCATGATTTTACCTATAGTAGCGTACGGTGATCCCGTGCTGAAACAGAAGGCAAAAATGATCCCAGCAGAATATCCTGACTTAGAAGTGCTGATAGATAATATGTTTGAAACAATGTACGGCGCCAGTGGGGTAGGGCTTGCCGCTCCGCAAGTAGGGAAATCCCTTCGCATATTTATTGTAGATACGGCGCCATTTTCTTCAGATGAAGATATAGAAGATGAGGAACGTAAAGATCTTGAGAACTTTAAAAAAGCATTTATCAACGCAGAGATCATCGAAGAAAAAGGTGATGAATGGCCTTTTGGTGAAGGTTGTTTAAGTATACCTGGTATCAATGAAGACGTTTTCCGCCAGCCAGATATCACTATACGATATGAAGATCTGGACCGTAAGGAACATACGGAGACCTATACAGGACTAATCGCAAGAGTAATTCAGCATGAATACGATCATATAGAAGGTGTCTTATTTACGGATAAGCTTTCTAGCCTCAAAAAACGTATTTTGAAAGGTAAGTTGAAAGGTATTAGCAAAGGAAAAGTAGATGCGGATTATCGTATGCGATTCCCGGAAAAAAAAGGTCGATAGAACATAATGCGTTTTAGCTGAATCTATCTTCACATAACGCATGCAAATATTTAGTTACATTCCTTTGAAAAATCATTTTTTCAAAGTGATATTTGCAACCTCAAAAAAACAAATCCAAAACTGATAGGTTAAAAGTATCGTAAATTGAGAAAAAACCTCTCAGCTTTAAAAAATATATAAAATGAGTTTAGATAAAGTATTATCCATTTCAGGAAAACCGGGATTGTATCACTTAAGAGCCAAGACACGTACCGGGTTTATAGCAGAATCCCTTTTAGATGGTAAGAAGATACCCGTAAGCATGCGCCATAATGTAAGTATCTTATCAGAAATTGCTATTTATACGCTTGAGGGAGAGGTTCCCTTAAAAGATATTTTTAAAAATATAAGCGAAAAAGAAAATGGCAAACAAGCAATAGACCATAAGTCTTCAAAAGATGAACTTGAGGCTTATTTTTTCGATGTTTTGCCTAATTTTGATGAAGATCGCGTTTATGCCAGTGATATCAAGAAAGTGATACAATGGTACAATCTCCTTCAAGCTCAGGATATGCTTGATCTGGAAGAAAATAACAAGAGTGAAGAGCCTGCGAAGGATGAAGAAGAGTAGAAGTGAATTCTAAATAATAGTACATTTAGCTACCGAATTTGGGGATTTTGTGCTCCATTGGTAGTTTTATTGTTAGTTTCTCCTCAAACCCTTATTATGAGTAACCGCCAGGAAAAATTGCAGGCTTTTGATCGCCTGCTTACCATAATGGATGAACTGCGTGAACAGTGCCCCTGGGATAAAAAACAAACCCTCAGGTCCTTGCGCCATCTTACTATTGAAGAAACCTATGAACTGGGTGATGCCATATTAGAGGATGATCTTGATGAGGTAAAAAAAGAATTAGGAGATCTATTATTGCACATTGTTTTTTATGCTAAAATAGGCAGTGAAACAAACAGTTTTGATATTGCAGATGTAGCTGATGGCATTTGCGAAAAGCTCATTTCAAGGCATCCCCATATTTATGGAGATGTCAAAGTAGAGAACGAAGAAGATGTAAAGCGCAATTGGGAAAACCTGAAATTAAAAGAAGGAAAATCCTCTGTGCTTGAAGGTGTTCCAAAATCATTACCAGCTTTGGTTAAGGCCAGCAGGATACAGGATAAAGTTGCTGGTGTGGGTTTTGACTGGGAGGAGCCCCAACAGGTTTTTGAAAAAGTAAAAGAAGAATTGGCCGAACTGCAGGCGGAAGTAAATAGTGCAGATCAGGATAAAATGGAAGCCGAATTTGGCGATGTCTTGTTTTCAATGATTAATTACGCGCGCTTTTTAAATATTGATCCAGAGAGTGCTCTGGAGCGTACCAATAAAAAGTTCATAAAGCGTTTTCAGTATTTGGAAGAGAAAGCAAAAAGCACCAATAAATCACTAAAAGATATGACATTGGCAGAAATGGATATTTTTTGGGAAGAAGCAAAAAAACTTTAAACGACCAGAATTGCTTATATTGAACAGTTAAGAACTTTAATCAAAACCGGTATATGCTCCATAGGGGCAATTACCTAAGTATTTTAAGACTATGGATTTTACAAACCCTTTAATTTATGGTGTTCCCTGTTTTCTAGGGCTCATCCTTGTAGAGCTTACCTACAGCAAGTCGCACGATGAAGGTAAGCATCTTTATGAATGGAAAGACCTGAGATCTAGCTTTGCAATGGGACTTGGATCTGCAATTCTATCGCCTTTGGCTAAAACCATTTCGGCCATTTTGATTTTTAAGGTTGTTTATGAAATTTTCAATCCACTTGTAGAAGGTGTACGTACCAATATAATGGGATGGGAATCGTTTGGTTATGCCTGGTATTTTTGGGTATTGTGCATGCTGGCAGATGATTTATCCTATTATTGGTTTCACCGGGAAAACCATATGGTGAGATTTTTATGGGCAGCACATATTGTGCATCACTCTTCAGATAATTTTAATCTGGGTACCGCTATACGTAATGGATGGTTTACTATTTTTTACAAACCACTGTTTTACATGTGGATACCCGCGCTAGGGTTTCCCGTGGAAATGTTGATTGTTTGTCTTGGAATAGAAGCACTTTGGCAATTTCAGTTACATTCCCAATATATCCCGAAAATGGGATTCCTGGAGCGTTTTCTCAACACTCACACCATGCATCAGGTTCATCATGCCCGTAATATTGAATATATGGATAAAAACCACGGTGGGATTTTAAATGCTTTTGACCGTATTTTTGGTACGTGGAAGGAACTGGATGAAGATATTGCCATAGAATACGGCGTTACGAAACCACCTAATTCTTACAATCCTTACGTTATTCTAACTCATGAATATAAAGATATCTGGAAGGATATGAAGCGCTCTGATAACTGGTACCATAAATTTATGTATGCCTTTGGACCCCCAGGATGGAGCCATGATGGAAGTACATTGACCACAAGACAACTTAGGAGAAAAATACGTTTGGATTCGGAGTCTGGAAAGAATATGGTAAAAGCTTGAAAAACGAACTATTTCCTGAAATCAGGACTGCGTTATCTTTGATTACGTAGCTAAGTAAAGCATACTACTATTAGAAAAGGGTTTGAGATTATTATCTCAAACCCTTTTCTAGTTTATAAATGTTTGAGAATTAACCAGAATCTTTTTCTTTAGAACTATTGTTCAAATTTTAATGGTGAAATGCGCTATCTAATACTAGTTACGATTGAGGATATAAAAAGTTTTTTAAGATCGTAATTCCTTGAAAACTTCAACCTGTACATGATTTCTACATTCAACATGTTTTGATCTTAAAATCAGAATTTTAGCTTTGAGTATTATTAATTAAAACCTAAAGCAAGAGTAATAAAACTATGTATTTTATCGATTAAATGCAATATTAACTGTTTAAATGCATAATTTTCTTGTGAGAACGATTAACATCTGTTATATTTGTACCATAATGTTAAGGAAATCCAGTTATTCACCCCAAAAGAATAATTGGTCGTTAATTACGACAGCAGCTGACTTGTCCACCCCAAAGCAAGTCAGCACTTTTTAATAAGAATGGAGCCCAATTGGGCTCCATTTTTACTTTATAACTTTATTTACCGCGTATTGCATTTCTTAATGTTAAAAAGATATTTTGGATCTTCTAAAACTCAGTGTCCAGAATTTTCAGAAAGGACATTGAATAATTTTACGGTTAATCGAAAGATTGCATTTCTACCAATTTCTTATACGAACCATTTTTAGCGAGCAGTTCGTGATGTTTGCCCTGTTCTACGATTTCGCCACGTTGCATGACCACGATAAGATCTGCGTTTTGAATGGTGCTGAGACGATGGGCGATAACCAGAGAAGTACGGTTCATCATCATATTTTCCAGCGCGTTCTGTACCAGTCGTTCACTTTGTGTATCCAATGCCGATGTCGCCTCGTCGAGAATCATAATAGGAGGGTTTTTAAGTACTGCACGGGCAATAGAGATTCGTTGTTTTTGTCCACCACTTAATTTGTTCCCACTATCCCCAATATTGGTTTCCAGCTTAAGGGGTAGATCCTTGACAAATTCCCATGCGTTGGCTATTTTGAGGGCTTCAATAATTTCTTCATCCGTAGCATCAGGTTTCCCTAAAAGCACGTTGTTGCGTACCGTATCATTAAAGAGGATAGAATCCTGTGTCACCAGTCCCAGAAGATCACGGAGTGATTTTTTTGTTATTTTCCTTATATCTGTTCCATCTACCTGTATGCTGCCATCGTTTACCTCATAAAAACGGGTCACAAGATTGGCGATGGTGCTCTTTCCACTACCACTTTGACCTACCAAAGCAACCGTAGAGCCTATAGGCACCGCCACGCTAAAGTTTTTAAGCACCCATTCCTCTTCATAGCGGAAGGAAATATCCTTCAATACCAGTGCTTTATCAAACGTATTTTTCTGTATGGCGTCTGGGGCATCTGTAATGGTAGATTCCGTATGCAGCACTTCAAGAATTCGTTCTGCCGCGGCATTCCCCTTTTTCACACTATAAGATGCTTTGCTAATCTGCTTGGCAGGAGTCAAAATCTGATAAGAAAGACCCAAAAACGCAATAAAAGAGGCCGCCTGAAGGGTTCCTTCAACCAAAACCATCTGCCCACCGAACCACAAAATGATAACGATCACAAAAATCCCTAAAAACTCACTGGTGGGAGAGGCCATATTCTGACGGTTTACCAGGCTGTTGAGAATTGTATTCAGGCGATCTGTACTTTCTCTAAACTTTTTCCTAAAAGCGTCTTCGGCATTATACCCTTTTACAATTTTAAGACTGGACAAGGTTTCCTCCACAATGGAGAGGAATTTACCATTCTCCTCCTGTGCCTTATGGGATTGCCGTTTTAAGGTCTTCCCAATCCTTGAAATAACAAAACCGGAGATGGGCAGAAAGATGAATACAAACAGGGTCAGTTTTGCGCTTATCAATAACATGGCGATAATCGTAAATATGATTGTAAGCGGTTCACGAACTACCATTTCAAGAATAGATAGGAATGAATGTTCCACCTCGTTTACATCTGCAGTAATGCGGGAAATCGTATCCCCTTTACGTTTTTCAGAAAAATAGGCGATGGGTAGTTCGGTGAGTTTTTCGTAAATGGCATTGCGAACATCGCGCATGACACCGTTACGTAAAAATGTAATAAAAAATGTAGCCAGGTAGCCAAAAAGATTTTTGAGAAAAAATAGGATGACAACGATGATACAGATATAAACCAAAGCAGAAAGCTCATTGTCTGCCACACGCTGACTTATATTATAATAGAAAGAATCAACTGCATAATCCTTAACGCCAGTCCATCCATCCCAAACGGGAAGCTTGTTAACGCGTTTACTTTTGTCAAAAAGAATTTCTATTACCGGTATGAGTGCAAGAAAGGATAGCGTACTAAAAAGCGCATAAAATATGTTACAGACAATATTTAAGATTGCATAGCGCTTGTAGGGCAGTGCAAAACGAAGGATTTGTTTAAAATAATTCATGATGTGATTTAAAAAAGCATGCCATTAGAAATGACATGCTCTATTATACGGGTCAATACGCAAACCCTTAGATTGAATAGGATCGTTGTTATACGCCCATTTCCTGTATAATTCCCTGTATTTTATAGTCAAGTTCTTTATTTACCTTTTCGTATTCTGATGCGTTATCAAGAGGAAGGTTAACACTGATATAAAATTTAATTTTAGGTTCTGTACCGCTGGGGCGTGCCGCAATACGGCTACCTTGTTCTGTATGGTAAATAAGCACATTGGATTTTGGAATGTCTATATCCTCCGTGTCGCCAGTAGCCAGTCGCATAGATTTAGATGTTTTATAATCATCGATACGTACTACTTTTTCACCATTTATTTCGGTCATGGGGTTCTCACGTAGATCTTTCATGATCTGTGTGATTTCCTCTGCGCCAGATATTCCTTTTTTGACCAGGGAAACCAGGTTTTCTTTATAAAGACCATGTTTCACATAAAGATCGATAAGCATATCATAGAACGAAGTATTATTTGCTTTCGCCCAGGTAACGATCTCACAGGCAAGTAGGGTAGCGGTAACCGCATCTTTATCCCGAACAAAATCACCTACCATATAGCCAAAGCTTTCTTCCCCGCCTCCTATAAATTGCTGTTCGGGAAAATCTTTGATCATCTTGGCAATCCACTTAAAGCCGGTAAGGCCCAGTTTACATTCCACTTTGTAAGCCTTTGCAAGCACCTCCATCATGGGAGTAGATACAACCGTGGAAGCGATAAATTCATTTCCTTTTACGCTCTTATTTTCTATGTAATTCTTCAACAGGAAATCAGTCATTACCAGCATGGTCTGATTACCATTGAGCAAAAGTAATTTATGGTTGTTGTCGCGTACCGCGATACCTAATCTATCGCAGTCTGGATCTGTACCTATTACGATATCCGCACCCGTTTCTTCAGCAAGTTCCATGGCCATTTTTAAAGCTTCCGGTTCTTCTGGATTAGGGGATTTTACAGTTGGGAAGTTGCCATTAGGCTTCATCTGCTCCTCAACCATGAACACATTTTTGTATCCTGCCCCGTCAAGTACATCAGGAATTATGGTTACCGAAGTACCGTGCAGGGGTGTAAAAACAATCTTGGTTTTACTGCGGTGTTCTTTGAGATCGCTAAAGCTTCCATTTTTAAGTGAAGCTTTAATAAAAGCTTCATCGATCTTATCGTCAATACTTTGTATAAGTTCTGGCTTTGCCTCAAAATTGATCTCAGAATAATCCATGTTTTCAATACGTTCAATGATCTCATGATCTTCTGGTGGAACAAGCTGGCCGCCGTCTTGCCAGTACACCTTATAGCCGTTATATTCAGGTGGGTTATGGCTTGCGGTAAGTACAATACCACAATGGCAGTTCAATTCTTTTACGGCAAAACTCAGTTCTGGGGTAGGGCGCAGATCAGAAAAAATATAGGCCACGATATCATTTGCAGAAAATACATCTGCAACGACCTGAGCCAGTTCTTTACTGTTATTGCGACAATCATAGGCTATCGCAATTTTTATCTGCTCTTCTTTGAATGTTTCTTTGAGATAGTTGGAAAGTCCCTGGGTATTTTTACCCAGTGTATATTTGTTGATACGATTTGTACCCACACCCATCACACCGCGCATACCCCCGGTACCAAACTCCAGGTTTTTATAAAAAGCCTCTTTGAGCCCATCAGGATCCTCTTTTTGAAGTTCCTTTATTTTAGCCTTGGTTGTCTGGTCAAAATCATCGGTTAACCAGGAATCTATTTTATTCTGAATTTCAGGGGCTATATCACTCATGTTTTAATAGTTTAATGTTCAAAAATACGTTTTTTAAGTGCTTTAAGCAGATTTAAAGCCTTTTTTGGCAGTTATTAAGTACCTTTTGCGGTCATTTTTAGACCGCAAAATGAGTTCTCCCAGAAAGCCGGCGATAAATAATTGCACACCTATTACCATACTGATCAGGGAAAGGTAAAATTCTGGCCGCTGGGTCAATAGCCTACCGGCTGTATTGAAAAAAAGCTTATCAATACCCAAATATACGGCAAAGCTAAAACCAATTATAAACATTATGCCGCCCAGCGCGCCAAAAAGATGCATGGGCCTTTTTGCGAAATACGTAATGAACCAGATCGTAAGTAAATCAAGAAAACCTTTTATAAAGCGATCTGCACCAAATTTTGTTTCGCCATATTTACGAGGCTGATGTTTGACCGTTTTTTCGGTAATATTTGCAAAACCTGCATTTTTCGCAAGAAGCGGAATATACCTATGCATCTCACCGGATACGTCAATGTTTTTTACAACCGCATTTTTATAAGCTTTTAGTCCGCAGTTGAAATCGTGCAGCTGCAGGCCACTCGTTTTACGGGCAGCTGCATTGAATAATTTTGAAGGTAAGTTTTTAGACAATACCGAATCGTACCGTTTTTTTTTCCATCCGGAAACCAGGTCGTAACCTTCGTTTTTTATCAGGGCGTACAGTTCTGGGATTTCTTCCGGACTGTCCTGTAAGTCGGCATCCATAGTAATTATCACGTCTCCGGCGGCAGCATCAAAACCTGCATGCAATGCCTGGCTTTTTCCATAATTTCGGTTAAATCTAATACCTTTTACTTCCTGATGCGCATCGGCCAGGGAAGCTATAACCTCCCAGGAACCATCTGTGCTCCCGTCGTCTATAAAAAGAAGCTCATAGGTAAAACCATGGGACTCTAAAGTAGTGGCCAGCCAGCGATATAATTCATCAAGCGATTCCCGTTCATTGAGCAATGGGATTACTATAGATAGTTGCATAAAATCTCTAGGCTAGGGTGGGGTCTTTTTTGCGAAATAAAAGCGAGGCGAGCAAGCCTATTAAGAGCATAATGGCAAGAAAAATAAAATAACCCTGTATTTGGCTTCCTACAGAAAAATTATTGTCCGCATTACGTGCTTCCTGTACCGCTTTATCAATGTCAGCCTGTGGTGCATTAAAACGTTCCATGATGCCCTGTACTTCTTCGATTGATTTTTCCTTTATAATATCAGCAGCATCTGTATCAATAAAATTAAAGAGGATGATAGTAAATAGGGTGCTTATGATCAAACCTAGAGCTACGGTTATGGTATAAGAGGTAAAAACGTCCTTAAAACTGGGAAACTTAAAAATTTTTCTGGCAGCATAGCAGGAAAAAAGGGCAAAAGAAAAGACCAGGACGAGGTTTAGAAGACCTACCCAAAAGTTGGCAAGCCAACCTACATTTACCACATAACAAATGGTTGTGACGAGTATAAGGGTCAATCCCATATACAATCCTAAATTAAGCGCCTGCTTTCTTGCTTGTGTTTCCATAAATAAGTTATAATTTGGCCAGTTAGTAGACAAAAATAGGAAATTGTTAGTCTTTGTAGACTACTATTTGCGATTTTACATGTATTTAATTACAAATCAATTTGCGAACCCAATTTTTATTTTTAAGTTTGCACTTCAAAATTGAGAAGACCGTTAAATAGGATATCATGAAAAAAGACATTCACCCAGAGAATTATAGAATTGTAGCATTTAAAGACATGTCTAACGACGAAGTGTTTTTAACTAAATCTACAGCAAACACAAAGGAGACCATTGATATGGATGGTACCGAATATCCACTTGTTAAATTGGAAATCTCTAGAACATCACATCCATTTTACACTGGTAAATCTAAACTTGTAGATACTGCTGGACGTATTGATAAGTTCAAGAACAAATACAAGAAATTCGCTAAGAACTAATAAGCGACTTATAATATTGAAAAGC
The DNA here is from genome assembly GCF_000733945.1 of Flavimarina sp. Hel_I_48. Classification (NCBI taxonomy): domain Bacteria; kingdom Pseudomonadati; phylum Bacteroidota; class Flavobacteriia; order Flavobacteriales; family Flavobacteriaceae; genus Flavimarina; species Flavimarina sp. Hel_I_48. The sequence goes on along the minus strand of NZ_JPOL01000003.1, from coordinate 344,684 downwards.
CTTTAGCTTCCTGAGCTAAAGGCTTTTTTGTGCGCTATACTGAAGTTAATTGGTGAATTTTAGCTGGTTTTATTTTTAGTTTGGGGCGTTTTCCTGCGGGTCGGGCTTTAGGTTGCAATCTTTTTGCTCGTGCCTTACAAAAAGGATTTCCACTGCAATCCCTAACGCATAATTCTTCTCAAAGACATAGGTTTTTCTGCTATGCTAGGTTTGCACTATATATGATCAATATAAATTTTAGGATTACTTACAGATACACAAAAATTTAATACGCAAAAGTTCGTTTTTACCTCGAAAAAACAACTTCTAGTGCTTAATAATCGGTCAGTTTATGAAGTTTTTCAAACGATTAATCACTCTTTAGAAGGCGTAACCAAACAAAAAACGGAAGTACTATGTTTAAATAGTACTCCCGTTTTGTATCAATATTCTATATAAATCCGAATGGTTTTAATTAACCACCGCAGGCTTTTTATAATCAAATAAGTGTTGCTCTTTTATAAGTTTGCCTGTATCCTCTGGCAGCATTTTCTCCCAGCCTTCTTCGTTATGAGAAATCATGCGTAGCACTTCCCTTGAGAAAATAGTGAGTATTTCTGGATCGTAATCTTCAATATCCACAACGCGGCCATTGTATTTAAAGAATTTGTACAATTCTTTCATACGTGGGTGTACCTTAAGATTTTCACTGGTAGTGAATTCGCCAGTTTCTGGATCTTTCATGGGGTAGAGGTAAACTCTTAAATCCTTAAAGAAAAGTTTTCCAAAAGCTTCCAGGATCCCGCCGCTCAAATGTCTGTAATATTGCTCGTCAAAAATATCGATAAGGTTATTTACACCCATCGCGAGCGCCATACGCTCTTTTGTATAGCGACCAAAATATTCTACAAGTTTATAATATTCCTGAAAGTTGGATATCATTACGGTCTGTCCTAAACTACACAAAAGTCTGGCGCGGTCCATAAAATCCTCTTCGTCGATCTCGCCCTCAGCCCTCAGGTTTGACAAGGTAATTTCAAAAAGGACTTCTGTATTTTCTTTCTGAACCCTATTTTCATTAAGAAATAATTCGAGGGACTGCTCATACATATCCATATTTACCTTGGTCACGGGTCTAAAGCTTCCGCGAAGGGCAAGGATATTCTTTTTATAAAGGATTTTGGCGGCAAGGATATTATTTCCGTCAGGACCAAACATTACGGCATCCGTAAAGCCATTTTTCAATAGTTGAAGGCTCATTAGTCGGTTATCCACCTTTTCAAACTGCGGGCCTTCAAAATTGATCATATCGATTTCGATCTGGTCTTTATCTACGTGATCATATAAATAACGCAGCAATTTTTTCGGGGAATCATACTTGTAATACGCTCCGTAAATGAGGTTTACGCCTAGAGTTCCCAGCGTTAGCTGCTGTAGACGGGCATCATTTTCATGAAAACGCACGTGAATGATGATCTCGTTGAACCCTCCCTGCGGTTCTACCTGATATTTGATACCCACCCAACCGTGTCCTTTGTATTTCTTGGCAAAATCTATGGTTGCTACCGTATTTGCATACGTAAAGTACATTTTATTGGGGTGTTTTTCCCGCGATATCCTGTTCTCCAGTAATTGGGTTTCATGGGAAAGCATCTTTTTGAGACGTGCTTCGGTCACATAGCGTCTATCTTCCTCAATACCGTAAACGGCATCACTAAAATCCTTATCGTAGGCAGACATTGCCTTTGCAATGGTACCGCTGGCACCACCAGCCCTAAAAAAATGCCGTACAGTCTCCTGCCCGGCACCTATTTCTGCGAAAGTTCCATAAATATTTTCATTCATGTTTATACGCAACGTCTTGTTATGAATGGAGGGAATATTTTCAAATTCCTTATCGCCTGCAATTGTGATGGGCATAGCTTATTTTTTTAATTTTTCATCTTTCAAAAGATGTACCAAAGGTAGTAAATCGGTCGTGCTTACGAAAAAATATACCTATTTTTGTATCAAATTTATAAAGCTTGAAAATTACTTTTTTAGGAACTGGCACTTCACAGGGGATACCCATTATAGGGAGCAAACATCCCGTTTGTCATAGCGACGATCCCAGGGATAAGCGGCTGCGCGTTTCTATATTGATAGAAGCCGCAGAGCGCAATTATGTAGTAGATTGTGGGCCAGATTTTAGACAACAAATGTTAGTTAATCAAGTGGATAGGCTGGATGGTATTCTTTTTACCCACGAGCATGCTGATCATACCGCGGGTCTTGATGATATAAGGCCTTTCTTTTTTAGACAGGGGAATATTCCCGTCTATGCACATAAACGTGTGGTGGGTGAACTTAAACGACGCTTCGATTATATTTTTGAGACCGAAAACAAATATCCGGGTGCCCCGGGAGTGGCCATTCATGAAGTAGTAAATGACGCAACTTTCAAACTGGATGACCTAAAGGTCATACCTATAAATGTATACCATGCGAAATTACAGGTCTTTGGCTATAGAATAGGGGACTTTGCCTATCTCACCGATGTGAAGACCATTGAACCTGAGGAAAAGGAAAAGCTTAAAAACCTTGATGTTCTGGTGGTAAACGCCCTTCGGGAAGAGCCACATTATTCTCATTTCAATTTAGAGGAGGCGCTCGAATTCGTAAAAGAAATCAACCCAAAAAAGGTGTATTTCACTCATATAAGTCATTTACTGGGCTTTCATGAAGAAGTGGAAAGTAAATTGCCTCAAAACGTCCACCTTGCCTACGATGGTCTAAGCATAGAAGTCAATTAGATCAACACAATTCCCAATAACCATTAGATAGATATTAGTTATGAAAAGACATATTTTTATGTACCTTTTTTTCTTTGCCGCACTGTGGATCATCTTTCAGTATGCTAACGAAAAGAAAATTTTTGGTGCTCAGGAATCCAAGATTGCAAAGCTTGAAGAACGCGCCATAAAAGCGGAAGACAGTCTTGCTGGGCTAGCTGATAACACCGGTGATCAAAATTCTTACTTTGGTCTGGAGGGCAATGAGAATGCTTATGCTTATTTTGATAAGTTTGGTGTTTCCGTATATGGACTGGAAGCCAGAATTGAAGATGCCGTGATCAGTAAAAACACCACTGGGGGCAATTCCCTTATTCCTTTTGAAAATACCGAACGCGTTTTTAAGGTCAACAAGGTTAAAGTGCTTAACCATAAATGGATCCTTGCAGACTTTACAGATGGTAAACGCTGGGGCGAACTAGTGCTTGGTTATGACGTTGCAGAGAATGGCGCTATAGATCTTCATCTTCTAGAATCACTTATTTATCCCGTAAATTAAGGTTGTTGTTGCAACCACTGTTTTAAATCTATCAGGTTTTGTGGGGCGACTCCGTGACCCACGGGATATTCCTGAAGTTTAGAAGAAATGCCTAGCTTTTCCAGATACATAACAGTGTTTCGAGCCGCTTCGACCGGGATTACCTGGTCCTGACTTCCGTGAGAGGAAAATACTGATAATTTATAGTAAACCGAATGATCTTCCTTAGGGGCAGTGATCTCCTCATTAATATAACCACTCAACCCTATCAGATTTTTGACTTTCTCAGGGTAGGTGAGTGCCACTGCGTAACTAATGATCGTTCCCTGACTAAAGCCCAGTAGCGTAACATTTTTTGCATCAAGGTCGTAAGCATCAACCGCCTCATCTATAAATTGTACCACAAGGTCCCGTGCTTCTGCCGCCTGTACATCATCAGAACGTTTGGCTTCGCTGCCATCCCAGTAAATCGTGTACCACGCGTTGCCGTAGGGTTGCATGGGCATGGGCGCACGTACCGAAATCACAAAATAATTATCGGGTAATTCTGATGCAAAAGAGAATAAATCCTGTTCATTGCTGCCATAACCGTGAAGTAGTAACAGGAGTGGGGATTTATCTCCGGTTTTTGATTTTGGCTCTTGAATAATATGGGTTAAGGAAAGTTGTTTTTCTTTCATAAAGAATCTAATTTTTTGGTAATTGGGGCTATTTTCTGACTAAAAAAGGTGGTTTTTCGGCTTAAAAGAACAAATTCTGTTGCTTTTATTTGATAAAAGTGAACCATTCCTGAAATTTTTCACCAACGAGCGGAATGGGTTTGGTAACATTTTGAAAGGCATTTAAAAGTCCATATCCCCACAAAACAGCAAAAAACACTAGAAAGGATATTGAAATTATCCAGCTGTCAAAATAGGAGACAAGTACGCCCGTAATGTAGAAAAGCACAAAAATGCCAAAGGCCTGGCGAATGTGGAAACGTGCAAAAGCATTCTTGTGCTCCAGGTTCATAAAAATGGCGATTATTGTACCTATAATGGTCGCATACGCAACTATGGCAATTAATTTTGCGTTGTCCCGAGTTGATTCTGTCATAAACTTAAGCTTTGATCCATTGGTTATTGGCTATCACGCCGTAAACTGTTCCCTGAAGACGTTCCCCTATAAAAGCCGAATTCTTTGATTTGGCAAGTATCGCATCTTTGCTATAAACGCAACTTCCTTCCGTTGAAAAAAGGGTGAGATTGGCTGGTTTTCCTTCCGTAATCATCAAATTATTACCGGTAAAACGTTCGCGTCCCGCCGTGAGCAAATGTATGGCCCTCTCTTCAGAAACAACGTTGAGCAATGCTTTAAAGGTAACTTCCTGTGCAATCGTACCATACATCGCATGGTCAAATTCCAGCTTTTTGTTCTCTATGTCAATGGGATCGTGATCACTGCAAACCATATCAATTGTGCCGTCATTGATGCCATCTATAAGCGCCTGGCGATCCTCTTCAGTCCGCAATGGCGGCATGAGTTTGTAGCGCGTATCAAATTCGTTTAAGGCTTCATCTGTAAAGATCAAATGGGAAACCGCTACGCTACAGGTAATATCAAGCCCTTTGTTTTTTGCTTCACGAATGAGCGCAACAGCCGTTTTTGTGGAAATTGTGGGGGTATGCATTTTACCACCGGTATATTCCAGAATATGAAGGTCACGCGCAATTTGTAGGCTTTCTGCTAATGCGGGAATTCCTTTTAAGCCCAGGTTTGTTGCGGCGACGCCTTCGTTTACCATTCCCTTGCCCACAAGGTCTTTAGTCTGCGGAAATGGAAGAACGAGCCCATCAAATCCCTGAACATATTGCAGCGCGAGTTTGAGTAAATTTGGGTTTTGAACCGCCCCCTGATAATCGCCAAAGGCAACGGCACCGCCCTGGTGCATATCATAAAGTTCTGCAAGGTCTTCACCGCTGCTTCCCCGGGTCAATGCCCCTATGGGAAAAAGCTCAACCGCGTGATGTGCCGCCCTGTCCTTTAGATATTGAACGGAAGCTTTAGTGTCTATAACCGGAACTGTTCGTGGCTGCACGGCAATACCGGTAAAGCCACTTCGGGCGGCGACCTGCAGGCCATTTGCGAGCGTTTCACGTTCCTCATGCCCGGGTTCGCCCAGATTGACACTGCTGTCAAACCACCCTGCGGAAACCTTCAAACCCTTTTCAGCAATTACGGTTTCGCCTTCCTGTGGTTCCAGATGTTCTGAGATTGCGGTGATCGTTCCGTTTTCTACACGAATGCTCACTTCCCGGCCATTTAGGTCATGCCCTTCAGCTATAAGTTTTGCAGCGTTTATGCGTATGTTCATTTTAAAAATTTTAAGAGCAGCATTTCACAAAAGAGAAAAAACAGGGCAAAAATAAGAAACCATTTGAAAAGTACATCAACGCTCGCTGCTTTTGCGAGATCAGTTAGTGCATTGGACAGGGAATCATGCAGGGTTATAGTTCCATGCGGATTTATGTTGGCATTTCCCGGTTGACTTTGCTTGCGGTCATAATTAAAAGCCACGTGACCCACGATGGAATCCTGATAAAGTATTTCATAAATACCAGCATCCTGTATAGCTTCCTGAGTGGATAAGGTGACTATAGTTCCCTTTTTTTCCTGCAACGGAATAAAAACCTGTTCCTGCTTACGCAGGCTATAAACGGCATCGCCAGTAGCACTTGATTTTATATCAAAACTGTTGTTTTTACCTAAAAAATAGAAAGATTTAGGTAGTGAAAGTGCTGTTTTTGCTATTTCTTCAAAGGTGGGCACAATGAGTAGGCTTTCCTGAAAATTACTGTTGGTTTTGTTTAAACTTCCGCTGAAAACGAAGATGCCTTTGCCGTTGCCCAGAAACGCATTTCCATTTTGTAGACCTAAAATCGCCGAAGTCCCACCGTACTGAAAACCGTCCTGAATGCTGGGGTATTGAAAGTTGTCCGCACGTCGTTCAAAAACATTTTTATAGAGTGGGTGATCGTAATTTATAGAAGTAATTTGGTTTTTTGTGGTATTTCTTTGACCAAAGGTGGCAAGGCCATAGGCATTCAACAAAGCATTATATGCGCTAGATTTGCTACTGGTAGACGGTATCAACACAAGCTGACCGCCACTTTCCCTAAAGGTAAGCAACATATTTACAAGCGCCTGCGGAACCTGTTCCAGTTCGTTGAGTATTACAACTTGCTGATCTGCGATTAAATTATAGGAAAGAGCACCTTCAGCAACACTGGTGTATTCATATTCTTCAGAACTAAAAATTTTAGCGAGATAAGCATCCGGAGCGCTATTAATGCTCAGAATTTTTAGGGGATCTGGGTCTGTGATACTGAAATAAAAAGTATTATCATAGGTAAGCGCGGCGTCATTGATAGTCAGGCGGCCCAGAAATTGTTTATCTGTAGGGATTTTAAAATGGACCTCACCAGAATTGCTTTCCTCAAAAGAAGCTGTTGCTTTAGCGGTAAGTTTTTCGCCATTGTAGAGGGAAACAGGTACTTTTTGGTCTGTTAAGGTATTTTGTTTGACGTTTACAACCAGTTCATAATCACTTTTAGAACGCATTATCGAAAGACTGTCAATATAAAAATTCTGTGCGGGAATGGCTTCCATTTTCACCCAATGCTGCTGGATATTTTTAAGGGAATCCAGCGTGGCGGTTTCAAGGGATTGAAAGTCTGAAACAACGATCAATTCTTTGCTTAGCGCCGGGTCGTCCTTAAACGCATTCTGAATTTTTAAATTGAGCGCTGTCGTTTCTAATGTTTTCGAAGCGTATCCAATACTTAAAAGGGTGTTGAGATCAGTTACCGGATTGATATCTTTATAGATTTGATCATTCGTCAGTACGGTAAAGTTTTCCGAAGTATGCTCCACAAGCTGCTGTATAGCTTCGGTAAGTAATGGGCCTTTGGCGCCTTTGGCCTGCATGCTAAATGAATTGTCGAGATAGATAACGGTATCCTTTTTGCGCGTTGCGTTTTCGCCGTTAGGTATAAAAGGTTGTGCAAAGGCTAAAATGGCCGCAGTAAGGGCAAAAAGCCGTGTTACAAGAATGAGCCATTTTTTTATTACGGAACTTTTTCTGGTGTTTTTTACAACGGCTTCCAGAAAAGCGACATTCGTAAAAGGAACTTTTTTAAAACGACGCAGCTGGAACAGGTGAACGATTATAGGAATAAGCAGTAAGAAAAGGGCATAGAGTATGTCTGGATTCTTAAACTGCATGTGCACGTGAAGTTACTCGCACGAAAATACTCGATTTATAAGAGAAATAGGGCATTTTCAACATTATTTTTGAGTCTGGATCTGCTCTCGTTTTATAGGTAAATAAGCAATTATTTGAAAATTACCTATTGAAATTTTTGTGACCAGTGATATAAAACAAATAGCAAAAAAAATGCCGGTAGACTTGAAGTTTACCGGCAAATTAGTTTTTATAATTTATAAGAATTACTTGTTCTCAAGTTCGCAAATGGCATTTCCAGGCACAACCTGAAGCGGTACATCATCCTTTCTCGCTGTGAATGTAAAGTTTGTCCCAACGCCCAAAGTAGATTCAACTTCAATGGTTCCGCCTAAATTGGTTATTAGTTTCTTTACAGTAGACAAACCAATACCATTACCGCGGTTACCATTTTTGTCCTTTTCTATAGCTACGCTAAACAGGTCAAAAATGTTTACGATCTTCTCCTTAGAAATCCCTATACCGTTATCTTCAATAGTAAACCTATAATAATCCTCAATCTCCTCAAATGAGATTTTTATTAATGGATGTTCTTTATCATTGTATTTTATACTGTTGCCAATAAGGTTAATAAAAATCTGATACAACGCTGCGCGATTACAGTTGACCATCACGTTTTCTTCTGGCATCTGGATAACGGTGGCATAGTCGCTGTTTACCATTTCTTCAATTTCCTCAAGAAGGTGGTGCAGATCAAACATTTCACGCTGATTGATGCTTAAATTATCACTCTCATAATGTTGCAAAATACCATTGATATATTCGCTCAAAGAGAATGAAGAACTTTTGAGATAATTGAGATAATCAAGCCCTTTTTCATCAAGGAATTGTTTGTACTTTGCCTTCAACAGATCTGTAGTGGTAATGATATTTGCCAGGGGCATTTTCATGTCATGGGAAACAACACCGGCAAAATCCTTAAGCAACTCATTTTTTTTGATCAGATTTTCCTGAAGGTTTTTATTTTCCAGGTGCTGTTTGTGAAGTTCAAATAGGCTTACAACCTGATTGGCCAATGCTATGAGTGTCCTGATTTGATTTTCATCCAGCTTCCTGGGTTGGTGATCAAATACGCACAACGTCCCAAGCGCATGTCCTTTCTTATCAATAAGTGGCACACCGGCATAGAAAATAGTCTTCGTATCTCCCGTAACAAGGGGATTGTCCTTAAATCTGGGATCTTCCCGTGCATCTTCTACAATAAATATAGCTTCTTCATTTTTTATTGCATGGGTACAAAAGGATATTTCCCGTGGAGACTCATTAAAGTCCACACCATAGTGGGATTTTAAAAAATTTCGGTTATAATCTAACATGGTAATAAGCGATATGGGCGTATTACATATGTATGCGGCAATCTGAGTTATATTGTCATAACTTTGCTCTGGTAGGGTATCTACCAGCTTGTATGAATCTAAAGCGTTTTGACGTAATTTTTCTTTCATTTTTTCTAGCGTCATAAAATGAGATCAATAGGTTTAAAATTTAAAAAAATATTCAGCCTAACATACTGAATTTGAATGCGTACTTAATTGATCATTTCTAAATTAAAGATAATACTTTCAGAAAGTTTTGAAAAGTATTGTGAATAATTTTTTATAAAAAATCCTTAATTTTTCACTTGTGGAATTGCCGCTTTTTCAAAAAAAAATAAGGGTGATTTTTTCATTTTAGTCCTTAGAAACTGTTTTTTTCAAAGGCGCTCATTCCAAATAGGGCAAAATCATATTTAACAGGATCCTGCGGATCTAATTTTCTCAACGCCTTGTCAAGTTCAGCGACCGCGGTAGCATCGTTTTGCTTCCTTTTTAGTAAACCTAGTTGCCTGGCGACCCTACCGGAATGTACATCTAACGGACAGGAAAGCTGTGCCGGACTCAGTGAATCCCAGAGGCCAAAATCCACATTCTTACCATCTGAACGTATCATCCACCTTAAAAACATGTTTATACGTTTTGCAGCTGACTTTTTCAAAGGGTCACTTACGTGCTTTTGGCTTCGCTTCAAGTGTTCTATCTCAAAAAAATGCTTTTTAAAGGTGTGAATGGCAGTTTGTAGCGATTTGGTTTCTGCATTGCTTTTAAAAATGGCTTCCATACCGGCATAATTGTTATAAATATGCCTTAAACCACGTATAAAAGTGCCAAAATCGGTGCCATTGAAGGTTCTGTGAACAAAATGATTTAGGGATTTTAAATCCTGTTCCTGATGGTGCATCACAAAATTATAAGGTTCCTGCTCCATCAACTGCATCATTTGCGTAGCATTGTTGATGATGCTTTTGCGGTTGCCCCAGGCAATAGTAGCAGTGAGGAATCCCGCAATTTCCCGGTCTTCTTTACCTGAAAATTGATGTGGGATCTGGATAGGATCTGTACCTATAAATTTAGGCTGCTCATAGAGCGCTGCTTTTTCATCGAGAAAATCCTTTAAATCTTTTTTATTCATCCTTGGCGACGATTTTGCCATCTACCATGGTCAGTTTTCTATCAGCCATATTTGCAAGATCTTCGTTGTGGGTTACGATTACAAAGGTCTGGTTGAATTCATCGCGTAGTTTAAAAAAGAGGTGGTGCAGATGCTCTGCCGACTCGCTATCCAAATTCCCTGAGGGCTCATCGGCAAGGATAAGGGCGGGATCGTTTATAAGCGATCGGGCCACGGCAACGCGTTGCTGTTCGCCGCCAGATAGCTGGTTGGGTTTGTGGTTTTCGCGATGTGATAATCCCAGGAAGCCCAGAAGTTCCTTCGCTTTAGCTTCCACTTTGCTTTTTTCGGTTTTTGCGATAAACCCAGGGATACATACATTCTCTAGCGCAGTAAATTCAGGTAATAATTGATGAAACTGAAAGATGAAACCAATATTCTGGTTTCTAAATCTGCTTAGTTCTTTATCTGATAATTCCGCAACGCTTGCCCCATTTATATTAAGTACTGTGAAAGGGTTTTTGTCTGCACGGTCAAGTGTTCCCAGTATCTGTAGCAAGGTGGTCTTACCAGCGCCGCTCGCCCCTACGATTGAAACTACCTCGCCCTTTGCGATGCTGAGATCCACACCTTTGAGCACATGAACATCACCGTATGACTTTAAAACCTGTTGTACTTCTATCATGTATCGTGTTTCTTTTTAGCTGTGGTTCCTTCCGTAGGAAATTTAAATAACCATTCTTTGGCCACAACAAAATATAAAATGCTTTAGAAGCACAAATATACTATTTGCGCCACAGGTGAACGCGTTTGTCTTTGTAAAGGCCTTAAACTTTCAGAAATAGGGAAATTTGATAAAAATATTGCCCTATAAAAGCCAATTTTCGGTAAGAAATGCCAAAAAATAACGACCATAATAGTAGTGGTTTTACGGTTCTGTGAACTAAACGTTAAACCAAATTTTTAAAAATAATCCTTAAGTATCTTTGTTCAACTATGCAAGAGAAAAGTAAAACAGCAACCTTCGCGAATGGCTGTTTCTGGTGTACGGAAGCAGTATTTCAGCGTTTTAAAGGAATTGATAAAGTCTATAGCGGTTATACCGGCGGAAAGATCAAAAACCCGGCCTACCGTGAAGTTTCCATGGGGCTCACCGGTCACGCCGAAGCGATTCAGTTTGAGTACGACCCCACAGTAATCACATATAAAGAACTTCTTGAGGTATTTTTTACCACACACGATCCCACAACCTTAAACAAGCAGGGAAACGATGTGGGAACACAATATAGAAGTGCCATTTATTATGATTCTCAAGAGCAGAAAGAAACTGCGGAAGAATATATTGCCTGGCTTACCGAAAATAAAGTGTTTGATGAGCCTATCGTGACAGAATTAAAGCCGCTTGATGCTTTTTACAGGGCAGAAGAAGAACACCATGTGTTCTACAATCGAAATAAAGAAATGGGGTATTGTCAATATATCATCAACCCGAAGATCGATAAAATAAGAAAGCATTACCAGCATAAATTGAAAGAAGAATATACCCAATAATATGTCTTATAAAGAATTTGCAGAATACGATGCGGAACAAACCGGTGGTATAAAAGATAGTTTTTCATCTATTATTACAGGTCTGGGGGAAGATGTGAACCGGGAGGGCATCCAGAAAACGCCAGAACGCGCCGCTAAAGCTATGATGTACCTCACACAGGGTTATACGATGAATGCTGCGGAAATATTGAAAAGCGCCATGTTTGCCGAAGATTACAATGAAATGGTAATTGTTAAGAACATTGAGCTTTATTCACTTTGTGAGCATCATATGCTTCCATTTTTTGGAAAAGCACATATTGCATATATTCCAGATGGTCATATTGTAGGACTTAGCAAACTGCCACGTGTTGTAGATGTTTTTGCACGCAGGCTGCAGGTGCAGGAGCGCTTGACACATGATATTTTAGAATGTATCAATGACACACTAAAACCACAGGGCGTAGCCGTAGTTATCGAAGCATCACATATGTGCATGATGATGCGAGGTGTACAAAAACAGAATTCCACTACCACAACTTCTGGGTTCCGTGGACAATTTGAGAAAATAGAAACGCGCAACGAGTTTTTAAAACTTATTAGTTCAGATTTAAGCTAATCTGGCACTTTTATTGTATATTATAATTAAAATCAATAATTATGATCGCAAATAAAAAAAGTTACTGGTTAAAGGTTTGATTTATGACCTCGTGGGTATGGCGACTATGGCAATCCCTGTTGTAGGTCCTTTTTTAGATCTGGCATGGGCACCCTATGCTGCCAAGAGTATGAGCAAAATGTATCCTGGTAAAAAAGGAAAGCTCGCATCCATACTGGTCTTTATAGAAGAGATTTTACCCTTTACTGATATTGTTCCTTCTTTTACCTTGATGTGGTTGTACACATTCGTTTTCAGCAGCGCTAACAAGCCGGTCGAAAATGTGGTATTTGAAGCAGAAATGGTTCGATAAAAAGTATCTAGAAAACTCAACTATAAACACAAAAAACCAGGCAATTTGCCTGGTTTTTTGTGTTTTAGAGCTATTTTTTACTCCTTTCGTGCCCGCTGTATCTTGATGATTTTGACTACTACAAAATAACCAATGAGTGCTATAATAACATACCAAAGGTAAGAAACGGGTTCTCCTTCGCCACCTACAGTTGTAAATAAACGCTCCCAGCGTATTTTGTCAAATCCGGTAGCGTTACTATCCCAACTCATAAAAACCAATACAGGCTTACCTACAACATGGTTTTCTGGAACATAGCCCCAGAAACGGCTATCTTCGGAATTATGGCGGTTGTCGCCCATCATCCAGTAATAATCCTGTTTAAAAGTATATTCTGTGATGGGATTGCCATTCAATAAGATCTGTGAACCGTTTTGGGTCAGGCTGTTATTGATACCCATTTCGTCACCTTCATAAACTTCAATGAGCCTTTTATAAAACGGAAGTGTTTCCGCATTAATAGGTGTTGTCGTTCCTTTTTTCGGAATATAAAAAGATTTCATTTGATCCCTGTTTCCCAAACTAGCCTTTCCCTTGGGAAAGATTGTTGGGTCAATACGGTCAGGGGTCATTATGTTGCGTTCCAATGCACTTACATTGGGATGGTTTTTGAAACTGGCCGCGCTTTCATCGGTCAGGGAGAAGACAATAAAATCGTTTCCACTTGTAAAGCGCATCCCATCTGTGAGGTCGTATCTTTCGTAAAGATTTTGTGCATTAAAGCCTCCGGTCGCGGTGCCTGTATAACTATACTGAGGCCTGGCGCGGTCTGGTAGGTTTATGGGTTGTCCATTGGCAAAAACTTTGCCATCCACAATCTTAAGGCTGTCCCCGGGAAGTCCTACACAACGCTTTACATAATTGGATTTTTTATCAATGGGCTTATCATAATATTTACCATCATCCAGACCATAAAAACGGTTTACGGTATCTACCGGCCAACTAAAAACAACAATATCCGCCCGCTCTACATCTTCAAAACCGGGAAGGCGAAAGTAGGGGAGTTGTGGCCACTTGCTATACGACTTGGTTTTAAGAATAGGGATCGTATCATGTACCATGGGAAAGCTCACTGTGGTCATGGGCGTTCTGGCACCATAATGAAATTTACTCACAAATAGGAAATCCCCAACCAACAATGTTTTTTCAAGGGAAGCCGTGGGGATTGTAAAAGGTTGCATGACGTAAGTGTGCACAATTGTTGCTGCAACTACCGCAAAAAGTACTGAGCTTATCCATTCTCCAGAACCGCTTTTAGGAATAAGCGAACGATTTTCGATATAGGGACCAGCGTCAACATAATTTACATAATAGATGTAAAAACCGAGGGTGACAATGACTAAAATCGTGTCCTTCAGGCTATTTTTTCCGAAGCTGCGTATGGTTTCTACCCAGATCACGGGAAACATTATCAGGTTCACAATAGGGATAAAAAGCAGGATCGTCCACCAGCGGGGCCTGTTGATAATCTGCATGAGTACAACCGCATTATAAACAGGTACGGCAGCTTCCCAGGCTTTTCTGCCAGCTTTTATATAAAGCTTCCAGGTGCCCAGAAAATGAATGACCTGTACAGCCAGAAAAAATAAAAACCATTGTGTTATTGTCATATCTTCTTCTTTTATTCTGAAGATTTAATCAGAATGTGGGATTATAAATTTTATTTATCTAGAGTTGCTAAAGATATTGCATTAAGAAATTTACCAACTGATAAGAAGCAATTCCTAAACAGAGGCCCGCTATCATTTGGGCTATTAGTTGCTTTTTCATTGCAACTGTTACAAAATCCAATCGATTTCCATCTTTGCTTAGTTCAAATTGAATGTTCCTCAAACCAAAGGATTTATAGATTGATTTCAATTGAAATTTTTCATTTTCAATATAAAAGGTATGTGTTGTTCCGCCTGAGCAAAATTTTCTGGAAATTTTTCTATCGCTTACATAAACGCATTCCTTACCAAAGAATCCCTTAGAAAAAATAATCTCGTGACCATTAATTTTAAAAAGCGTTTTCCGCATTATATTTTTTATCTTGAATTCAAAATCGGTCTTTCAAAATTTAAAATGCTTTAAAGACCAAGAACATCTTTCATGCTATAAATACCGGTTTTATCATGCAACCATTCCGCAGCGAGCACAGCACCTAATGCAAAACCCTGTCTGGAATGTGCCTTATGTTCTATTTTAATCTCATCAACTTCACTGGTGTAGTTGATACTATGTGTACCGGGAACTTCTCCTTCACGGATTGCGTTGATTTTGATTTTCTGATCATCGGCAGCATCAAGTGACCAACCTTTTTTAGTACTGTGTTCAAGAATGCCTTCCGCAAGGGTGATAGCGGTTCCACTGGGAGCGTCCAACTTATGAATGTGATGAATCTCTTCCATAGAGACGTTATAACCATTGACATGTTGCATCATTTTGGCCAACTGCTTGTTGAGCTCAAAAAAGATATTGACCCCTACGCTGAAATTAGAGGCGTACAAAAAAGCACCTTCATTATTCCTGCATAATTCAGTCATTTTTTCATACTGATCCAGCCAACCGGTAGTGCCTGAAACCACGGGGACTTTATTGTTAATGCACGTGGAAATATTATTGACCGCGGCCTCAGGAATACTGAAATCTATCGCAACATCTACATTTTTAAGTGTAAATTCCTGGTTTTTATCTACTTTCAGGATGATTTTGTGACCACGATCCTCGGCGATTTTTTCGATGGTCTGTCCCATGCGGCCGTAGCCTAGAAGTGCTATGTTCATTTTAGAAAGAGTAGGTTAAACGTGCGCCAAAGGTATTGATAGGGCTAAATTCGTCCCTTTTGAAATAGGGATTTAAGGTTAGGGTGTCATCCACATTAAACTGGGAAAGGTGGGCGCGTACATTCGCTTCGACGATCTGGAGCACATAAATTCCGGCAGAAATCAATATTGCAAGTTCCTTGTTGCGCCTAAACTGGGTTTGTGCGCGCAAAAGTGCGTCTGCGGTAAATACTTCGTTAAGAGTTCCATCTTCTGCAACAAGGGTAAATTCATCAATGCGACCTGCAATACGGTCTTTATAGGCCGTACGATAGCGTTGAAATTCCTTCTGGTTGTAAACCGCAATCCCCACGCCAGTGCCCAGGGCAGCATATACTATGGGTACTTTCCAGTAATCTTTGTTATAAGCCTGACCCAGACCGGGAAGAACCGCCGAATAAAAAGCGACCTGCGCAGGTTTTAAAGGCCTGTAATCATCTTCTATAATGCTATCCTGTGCTTTTACGGCAGCCACTTCTTCACCTGTCGCGGTAACCTGCGCCTGCATAGAAAAGCAATACAGGAATAGGCCCAGCATTAATATGTAGCTATTAGTCCGCACCTTGAATCAATTTTTGAATACGTTTAAAATCCTCTTCCGAAGAAAATGGTATAATTAACCTACCATTTCCTTTTTTAGCAACTTTTACGTCCACTTTAGCGCCAAAGTAACTTGCAATTTCTTTTTTGCCTTTTTTCATAAAATCGGGCATTTTAGGTTTAACAGGAGTTACAGAGGTATTTCCATCGGCTTTGTAATTTTTCACAAGTGCTTCCGTTGCACGTACAGAAAGGGAGTTTCCTATGATTTTCTCGTAAATATCGAGTTGGTCACCTGTATTTTCGATATTTATCAAAGCCCTGCCGTGACCCATGGAAAGAAAACCATCCCGCATCCCGGTTTGAATGATGGGATCAAGTTTTAACAAACGCAGGTAATTTGCAATTGTAGATCTATTTTTGCCCACGCGATCACTCATTTGCTCCTGCGTAAGGTTGATTTCATCAATAAGTCGCTGGTAGGAGAGGGCGATCTCAATAGGATCCAGATCTTCGCGCTGAATGTTTTCGACCAGGGCCATTTCAAGCGATTCCTGATCATTGGCAATACGAATGTAAGCCGGGATTTTTTCAAGTCCCACAATCTTTGAGGCCCTAAAACGTCGTTCCCCGGAAACCAGCTGATATTTCCCGAAGCTCAACTTTCTAACCGTGATAGGCTGTATAACGCCCAATTCCCGTATGGAGCTGGCGAGTTCTTTTAGTGCTTCTTCATTAAAGCTGCTGCGCGGCTGAAAAGGGTTGACCTCAATTGCGGTAAGTTCAAGCTCAACAATATTGCCCACTACTTTATCCGCGCCTTTGTCACCGGCAGATTTTATATCATTTTCAGGATCATTGAGCAAAGCGGAAAGTCCGCGGCCCAGTGCCTGTTTTTTTGTAGCCTTCGCCATTATGCTTCGTTTTTCTTGATGATTTCCTGCGCCAGGCTTAGATAATTGGTAGCTCCTTTACTGGCCGCATCGTAGTTTATGATACTCTCCCCATAGCTGGGAGCTTCACTTAAACGCACGTTGCGCTGTATAATTGTCTCAAAAACCATCTCGTTAAAGTGCTTTTGTACTTCTTCGACCACCTGGTTAGAAAGACGCAAACGAGAATCGAACATCGTTAGCAAAAGCCCTTCGATATCAAGTTCCGCATTATGGATTTTTTGAACGCTTTTAATGGTATTAAGCAGTTTTCCCAAACCTTCAAGGGCAAAATATTCACATTGAATAGGAATTATGACGGAATCTGCAGCAGAAAGTGCATTAAGGGTCAATAGACCCAGTGAAGGAGCGCAATCTATAAAAATATAATCGAAGTCATCTTTGATCTGATTGATCGCCATGCGCAGCATATATTCCCGCTGCTCCATATCTACCAATTCAATCTCGATGGCAACCAGATCAATATGTGCGGGAATTAGGGAGAGGTTGGGTGAATCTGTAGCAATAATCGCATCACCGGGCTTAACACTTTGATCAAACAATTGATACGTTCCCACTTCAACACCTTCTACATCAATACCCAAGCCAGAGGTTGCGTTCGCCTGTGGATCAGCATCTATGAGAAGCACCTTTTTTTCCAGAACACCCAGGGATGCTGCAAGATTTACAGCGGTTGTGGTTTTGCCCACTCCACCTTTCTGATTGGCCACTGCGATAATTTTACCCATAGTTACTTGACTCGGTTGTTGAGCACCAAAAATACAATTTATAATATGCTTTTAAAAAGGGAATTGTTAACAGACTTAACTAAACGGCTCGCGACCTACGCAATTCATAGATTATATAGCACTGAATGGATCGAAAATGACCTTTGGTGAATTTTATTCAATTTTGTATGGAAAACAACCATTTTAGGCTGATTTTCAACCCATTTCAACCCATTTCAACCCGAAAAAGTTGTTTTTTATGGTAGAAATTTCTAAAAAAAACAGTTATATCCACGGAAGAATTTACTTCAGCTGAGAGCGTTCAGGCAAACCCGATCACGATTTTTCTTGCCTTTGATCATTTCTTCCAACTGATCCCAGAGTTCTTCAGGAATATCCTGTAAAATATTGAATTGTCCGGCACCTTCTAGCCACTCGCCTCCATCAATGGTAACCACTTCACCATTTACATATGCAGAAAAATCAGAAACAAGGTACGCGGCTAAATTGGCAAGTTCCTGAAGTTCGCCCACACGGCGTAGCGGTATTTTTTTAGAAAGGTCAAACTTATCTTTTAGATCGCCCGGTAATAAGCGATCCCATGCACCTTTAGTAGGGAAGGGACCGGGTGCAATCGCATTGCTGCGTATGCCATATTTTGCCCATTCTACCGCAAGTGAACGCGTCATGGCAAGTACGCCGGCCTTTGCCGTGGCACTAGGTACTACATAAGCAGAGCCCGTCCAGGCGTAAGTGGTCACGATATTCAGAATAGTGGATTTTTCTTGTTTTGTGTCTATCCAATGTTTTCCAAAGGCGAGCGTACAATTTTTACTTCCTTTGAGAACAATATCAATGATCACATCAAAAGCATGCGCCGAAAGCCGTTCGGTAGGGGAAATAAAGTTGCCGGCTGCGTTATTGAGCAAAACATCAATTTGGCCAAATTCTTTAATACATTGATCACGCATCGCTTCCACCTGCTCGTAATCACGTACATCACATTGCACGGGAAGACAGGTTCCACCCGTTTCTTTTTCTAGTTCGTTAGCGGTGCCTTTTAGTTTTTCAAGATCGCGAGAGGTAATGGCTACCTGCGCGCCGAGCTCCAGAAAATATTTGGTCATCGCTTTTCCCAGTCCGCTGCCGCCACCGGTGACCACGATTGATTTTCCTTTTAACGCGTCATCGCGCAGCATTTTATCAGTGTAGGACATATTATTTATTTTAGGACTTTATGAATTTTAAATCTTCTCTTATTATAGTGCGCGTAAGGAATAATATACTGAATCCCGAGCTATAAAATTCAATTATTTTGAATTTGTAATGTATTTGATGTTCTATAAAAAATCAAATATATAAGGAAACTAACATTTGTATATCAATATTCTCTAATGCTGATTGATATAGAAAATGCTTATAAATTCATACTTATTTGTTCTTTTTTATAGCACATATTAGTCATGCGGTTATAAATAGTTTTATTATAAAAAACCAAAGGTGAGGAAATTACGTAAGTACCTAATTGGCGCAGATTCAAAACTATATATTTTTATTGATTTATTAAAAGCCGACATATAGTACCAAATTTGACAACAGAATTATCCAACCCCCTAATAAATTATCCTAAATGAAAATTCAAATTGATGGTACCAATACCGTAAATAAAGGCGCAGAATTGATGCTCACTGCTGTCCTGGACCGTTTAGAAAAGAAATTCCCCGATGCAGATATAATCTTTAACCCAAATATGCCAGGGAAGGAATTTGACTATTCAGAATCTTTTCGATTTAAAGAAAGAAAAATGCTGAATTATGGACGATATCCGGAGGCTATTTTGCGGCGTTTAAAAATGCCTCGTTCTTTCTTTACTGCCAAGTATGCGTCTAAAAGTATTGATGCCGTTCTGGATGCTGGCGGATTTCACTTCTCAGATCAATGGGGTTATCCAGATCATTATGTACAATTATTAGAGGATTATTACAGAAATTTACAAAAACAGAATACTAAACTTATTTTTCTACCGCAGGCTTTTGGCCCTTTCAAAACCGAAAACGCACAGCGTACATTGGCTACGATTAACAGATATGCCCATCTCATTATTGCAAGGGAGCAGGTTTCTTACGATTACATTATAGAGGCTGGAGTAGATCCTGAAAAAGTGAAAATATATCCTGATTTTACCTTAAGCGTTAGTGGTAAATTACCGTCATCCCTGGAATCGTTAAAAGGGAGGGTTTGTATCATACCTAACAAAAAAATGATTACCCATGCCAAGGGCGATACGAAGTCTTATTTGAATCTTATGGTCTCACTCATAGAATTTATACAGAAGCAAGGTCATGAAGTTTTTCTGTTGAATCATGAAGGACCGGGTGACTTGAAAATTTGTGATCAGATTAATTCAGGATTTGACACTAAACTTCACGTGGTTTCAGGACTGAATGCAAAAGAAGTCAAAGGGGTTATAGGATGCGCTTATATGGTTATTTCTTCCCGGTATCATGGCGTGGCAAGCGCACTTAGTCAGGCGGTGCCTTGTCTTTCTACCAGCTGGAATCACAAATATGAAATGCTTTTTAAAGATTATGACCTTCAGGATATGATCCTGGATATGGATAGTTCTATGGAAGTACTCAAAAATAAGATAAGGGGGCTTCTCGATAAACAAAGCAATGAAAGTATGCGCACGCATTTGATAACTGAAAAAAAATCCCTTTCAGAAAGCACAAATGCCATGTGGGACGAAGTGTTTTCGATAATCGAAAGCTAGCTCCTAATTAGTATTTTAATATATTTTGTCATTTATCCCTGAGAATCAAAGCTGCTCATCAAAACCTCTAAAATCCCGATAGCAGCTTCGCTGATCTTGGTCCCCGGGCCAAAAACCGCAACCGCACCAGCATCAAAAAGATAATCGTAATCTTGTTGCGGGATTACGCCGCCCACGATGACCATAATGTCCTCGCGATCCAGTTCCTTAAGCTTTTGGATCACTTGGGGAACCAGCGTTTTATGACCTCCGGCCAACGAGGAAATGCCCAGCACATGGACATCGTTTTCCACCGCTTGTTGTGCCGCTTCTTTTGGTGTTTGAAATAGCGGACCAATATCAACGTCAAAGCCAACATCTGCGTAGCCGGTGGCGACGACTTTTGCACCGCGATCGTGGCCATCCTGACCCATTTTTGCAATCATAATACGGGGACGACGGCCTTCTAGTTCGGCGAAATTATTGGCGAGTTCGCGCGCTTTGGCAAATGTGGGATCTTGTTTCATCTCTTTACTATAAACTCCGCTAAAAGATTTAATTTCTGCTTTATACCTACCAAAAACTTCTTCCAGAGCGGTAGAAATCTCTCCTAAAGTAGCCCTTTTTCGGGCTGCATTCACGGCAAGATTTAATAGATTTTCATTTGATTTTGCACCTTCAATAAGCTGTTTTAAAGCCTTTTTGACTGCTTTATCGTCCCGGTTTTCCTTAACAGATTTGAGGCGTTCTAGTTGCGATTTCCTGACCGCGGCGTTATCGACTTCCAGAATTTGAAGATCATCTTCTTTTTCCAGTCGGTATTTGTTGATCCCCACAATGACGTCCTGACCGCTGTCAATGCGGGCTTGCTTGCGCGCAGCGGCTTCCTCAATACGCAGTTTTGGAATTCCTTTTTCTATCGCTTTGGTCATTCCGCCTAGTGCTTCTACTTCTTCAATGAGTGTCCATGCTTTTTGTGCAATCTCATGGGTAAGGTTTTCCACATAATAACTACCCGCCCAGGGATCTACTGTCTTTGTAATGGCGGTTTCATCCTGAAGATAGATCTGCGTATTCCTGGCAATCCTTGCCGAAAAATCGGTAGGCAGGGCAATGGCTTCATCCAGCGCATTGGTGTGCAGGCTTTGGGTTCCACCAAAAACAGCTGCGGCCGCTTCTATGGTGGTCCGCGCCACGTTGTTAAAAGGATCTTGCTCCGTAAGACTCCAGCCGCTGGTCTGGCAATGTGTGCGCAGGGAAAGGGATTTTTTACTTTTCGGATTAAATCTACTTACTAATTTTGCCCACAACATGCGTGCAGCACGCATTTTTGCGATTTCCATGAAATGGTTCATGCCAATGCCCCAGAAAAAGGAAAGACGAGGCGCAAAATCATCAATTTTCATTCCTGCGGCAATCCCGGTTTTGATGTATTCGAGTCCGTCAGCGAGGGTGTAGGCCAATTCAATATCTGCCGTGGCACCAGCTTCCTGCATGTGATAGCCGGAAATAGAAATAGAATTAAAACTTGGCATTTTTTCCGAAGCGTATTCAAATATATCCGAAATGATGCGCATGGAAGGTTCTGGCGGATAGATATAAGTATTCCGAACCATAAATTCCTTTAAAATATCATTCTGAATCGTGCCTTGCAGCTGCTCAGGATTGACCCCCTGTTCTTCTGCGGCTACGATATAAAAGGCCATGATGGGCAATACCGCGCCGTTCATGGTCATGGAAACCGACATCTTTTCCAGCGGGATCTGGTCAAAAAGGATTTTCATATCCTCAACCGTATCTATCGCCACACCGGCCTTGCCCACATCGCCTTCCACACGCTCGTGATCACTGTCGTAACCGCGGTGTGTGGCAAGGTCAAAAGCTACGGAAAGCCCTTTTTGACCCGCTTTTAAATTGCGGCGGTAAAAGGCATTGCTGTCTTCCGCGGTAGAAAAACCAGCGTATTGGCGTATTGTCCACGGGCGTCGTACATACATTGTGCTGTAGGGACCGCGCAAATAAGGTGGAATACCGGCGGCAAAATCCAAATGTTCAAAATCTGAAATATCTTCTGCGGAATACTTTCTTTTGATATCAATTTCTTCAGCGTTCTTATTGGATTCGGAATGGTGCGTATCAAAACTATCTGTTTCAGAAAATGATTTTTGCTGAATTTTTAAATTCGATATGTCTTTTCTTTTCTTCATGAATTTCTTTAAAATCAAATACCGTCTTTACTTCATCCCGAAACAGCTCGGGATCGCATCAAAAGACCATGCGCTGTAATATTGAACTTCCGATTACTTTCAACTCTGCTAAGACCTACAAGGAACCGCTCGTTCCTCGCGGAATACCTTGCAGGTCGTTCCCGCAAGAAACGAGTTCCCCCTTTTGGGGTTAGGGGGATTATTCTTTTTGCAGTCTTTCCTGCTCCAATTTTTCAGCCAATCTTCTTGCAATTATGGGCGCAATGAGTGTTTTTCTGGGATTTTGTTTTATAAATGGGTACAGTTCAAGATTGTGTTTCATCTTATCTTCAGGATTGGGATGTTTGTTCGTACCCAAAAGTGTTTTTTCATTCCTATCAAACAGCTCCTGTTCTTTTTGAGCACTTTCCCTGATTTTCTGCTGTATTTGACCAGATTTTAATTGTTTTAGAAATCCGTCGCCGCGTTCTATTTCTTTGAAAAGGTCCAGGCTTTTTTCAGCCAATTGCTTTGTGAGGGATTCTATATAATAGGTCCCATCTGCGGGGTTTCCGGTAACATC
Organism: Flavimarina sp. Hel_I_48; assembly: GCF_000733945.1. Lineage (NCBI taxonomy): Bacteria > Pseudomonadati > Bacteroidota > Flavobacteriia > Flavobacteriales > Flavobacteriaceae > Flavimarina > Flavimarina sp. Hel_I_48. The sequence continues at coordinate 321,622 of NZ_JPOL01000003.1, read as the reverse complement.
AAAATAACTTTCTTCCTTTAAAATCAGCAATTGATTGCGTGAAATGCGTTGTCCAAACGTATTGGTTTTGTGATATAGCGCGTCGTAGGGCATCTTCAAAACCGTATTGGCACCACCCAGCACCGCACTCATACATTCTGTAGTGGTGCGCAACATATTTGTATTGTAGTCATAAATCACCTTGTTACGGCGGGAAGGCGTGGCGATAATGTGGCAGGTTTTTGGGAGGTCATATTCTGCTGCGAGCGTCGCATAAAGCAGCCGCAGGGCACGGATTTTTGCAATTTCAAAAAAATAATTTCCGCCCACGGCTATTTGAAAAGTAAGCGTGCTACTTTTCAGATTTTCACTAAAGTGATTCAAATATTCATTGGCGTGCGCCAGGGCGTAAGCAAGTTCCTGAACAATCGTTGTCCCGGCATTTTGATATAATCCTGAGTTTATACTTAGAATGGTATTATTTCTATTATTATTTGAAAAAGTAAGGAGTTGACCAACATTTTTAAAGTCTTTCTCCAAATTTTCAAACCAGTTTCCTGTAATGGCGAGATTGCCTATAATATCTATATTTAAATAAAGATTCTGCCCATTTTGTTGTGCAGCCTTCATTAAATCGGCATAAAATTCAACATCCAGGAAGGAAAGGTTTAAATAAACAGGAATCGATTTATTATCGATTTTAGTCAATAAATCGGTGATTTTGAAGGTTTTTTCGGCTTTAAATAGTAGTGCGCTGGCGCCTTTTTCTACGGAATCATTTGCCGTTTTTGCCGAAATTTTAGGATCAAGTACAAAAATTTCTTCGGCAATGTTCCAGGTTGAAGGTTGGCCGGGAATTGCGGGAAATTCCTTCAGGTCTTCGCGATGATAAAAAGGTTTTACATCGATCCCTTCGGGAGAATGCCAGATTACGCTATCGTTATAGTCCTCACCATTTAAATCAACCTGTATTTTTTGTTTAAAAGCCTTAGCCGAAACGGGTTCAAACTCAGAAAATAAGGATTTACTCATCGTTTTTTGTTTGCAGGCTATCTTCATATTCTATAATGAATATCTCTTCGCCGTCTTTCTTCATTAAGTATTCTTCCCGCGCAAAACGTTCCAGCTCCTCGCTGTTTTCTAACTTGGTAATCTGGTTGCGGTCACTCTGGATTTCTTTCTGAAAATAAGCTTTATTACCTTCTAGTTTGTCTATTTCCTTATCAAGTTCGTCATGGATAAGCCACGAATTTGCATCAAAAAAAAGCATCCAGATTCCAAAAATGAGCAAAATCAGCATGTAGGTATTGCCAAAGATGCGGAACCATTTTTTTTGTCGTAATTTTTTATAGAATGTCAAGATTTGGGGGTTTTGAGGTCAAAAAGATAGGCTTTTTAACTGATTTTATTATACTAAACGCTGATTTATAATCGTTCGTACAATTTCTATGGCCACATTGTTAAAGCGGTTGTTCGGGATTATAAGGTCTGCGAACTCCTTAGTAGGTTCTATAAACTGCTGGTGCATGGGTTTGAGGGTATTCTGGTAGCGGCCCAGAACTTCTTCAAGATCCCTGCCACGCTCTGCGATATCGCGTTTTAAACGGCGAATGAGACGCTCGTCAGAATCAGCATGAACAAAGATTTTGATATCAAAAAGTTCGCGTATTTCAGGATGTGTAAGTATTAAAATCCCCTCTACAATAACCACTTTGCGAGGTTGCGTGATGACCACATCGCTGGTGCGGTTGTGCTTTACAAAAGAATACACGGGCTGTTGTATGGCTTCGCCGGCGCGCAGTTGTTCCAGATGCTTGCAGAGCAATGCAAAGTCTATTGCCCGTGGGTGGTCAAAGTTGATCTTTACCCGCTCCTCGTAGGATAAATGCGAGGTTTCCTTATAGTAGGAATCCTGCGAGATCACGGTGACCTCACCTTCCGGTAGTTCATCTACGATTTGATTGACCACGGTGGTCTTTCCACTTCCGGTGCCGCCTGCGATCCCAATTATGAGCATAGTGTGTTGTTTGACGGCAAATTTAATAAACCTAAGTGTTCCGCGTACGCGAAAAGAGGTTTATCACTCGCTTTTTACGAACAGGCAACTGCAATTGGTTTTCTTTAGAAAGGAAGTTAAAAGTATTAATATCTGATAGCGTTTGTATTTATATAATTCCATTATCTTTAGTTTTCCATTTCAATTTTGAAGGATTGTTTTTTGTATGTTTTTCTGCACGTTATTTTAATTTGTGTTTGAACATTAAAATAGGAATATCTGCTTATTATACGATATTCACAAATATCTGCTTTTTTACAGATAATTGATGATATCTGCTTTTAAACAGATATATTTACATATCTGCTATAGAGCAGATATAGAATTTCATTATGAGAGCGATTTTAACCGGTGATATTATTAATTCCAGGGAGGGCGAGGTAGGAGCGTGGATCAATTATCTTAAAGAAACCCTTGATCAATACGGTACAGAACCTACAGACTGGGAATTATACAGGGGAGACAGTTTTCAACTGGCCCTAGATCCTGAAAATGCGTTAGTGGCAGCCATGCACATCAAAGCGGCGATCAAGCAGACTAAATCTCAAGATGTAAGGATAGCCATTGGTATAGGTGAGGAAGCATATAGCCCTATGAAAATCACGGAGGCTAATGGGTCTGCGTACGTTAGGTCTGGTGAATGTTTTGAAACCTTGAAAAAACAAACCCTTGCGATACGATCAGATCAGGAACATATGGATAAACCGGTAAATATTATGCTTGGCCTCGCGTTGCTTGTTGCAGATCACTGGAGCGGCACAGTGGCCGAAGTAATTAAAACCACGATAGAAAACCCAAAAAAGAACCAGAAAACCATTGCGAAAATGCTTGATAAATCCCAAAGCAATATAAGCGAAGCCTTAAAAAGAGGTGGTTTTGAAGAAATAATGAGCTTAAATGATTATTATAAAGCGCAAATTGCCCAACTATGATTCTTCTAGCCGTAAAATTGTTGATCGCGCATATAGTAGGTGATTTTGTATTTCAGCCAGATCACTGGGTAGCGGGAAAAAGAGATCATAAACACAAATCCAGGTATTTTTACCTGCACGGGCTTGTACATTTAGTGGCACTTCTGGTGGTGCTTGAATTTGATTTTTCCTACTGGCCGTATATATTGCTCATCGTACTCAGTCATCTCCTTATTGATCTCGTGAAGCTAAATCTGAACGCTAAGTTGAATTCAAGGATGCTTTTTGCCCTGGATCAAATAGCACATTTGCTCGTGATTGCGCTCGTGGTCTATATTCTTCATCCCTATACACTAACGCTGCAAAAACTATATTCTGCGGAAGTATTGTTGCTGGCGCTCGCAATTCTCTTCACCTCGTACGTGTCGGCAATTTTGATGAAAATAGTATTGAGCAGGTGGGAAGTAACCGAAGAAAACCCTGCGGAAGGATCGCTGAAAAATGCAGGGAAATATATAGGAATGCTGGAACGTTTGTTTGTCTTTGGGTTTATTATACTCAATCAATGGAGCGCAATAGGACTGCTGATTACAGCAAAATCGGTTTTTAGGTTCAGCGACCTCAACCGCGCAAAAGACAGGAAACTCACCGAATATATCTTAATAGGAACGCTTATGAGTTTTGGCCTTGCCATCTTAACGGCCTTGTTTTATAAATATCTGCTCAATTATATTTAAATAGTATAAAACGTGCTTAAAAAGAACATAAAAAAGGCCGTGGGCTTGATGCGGTAAATCACATTGCAGCCCACGGCTTATTTTATAAATAAGAAAATCTAAACTTAAAAGGTTCTGTTTCCTATTTCTTTACGAGTTCTCCCGTAGCTAAAGCACTTTCAAGATCTGCATGAAGTACAGGAAATGCATTAAAAAAGTGCTTGCCATCTTTTCTTGCCAAAGTGACTTTACCATCCTTTTTTTCTTCTTTTATGATAACGTGAACCCCGTGAAGCGTATCCATATCTGCGATGCCGCCACGTTTGATAATAAAGTTCTTTTTTGGGACGTCTATGCTTTTAAAAACACCTGAATCTGGTAAAACCAAATGGTATTCCATGGTTTGTGCAATCATCTCTAAATCAATGTTTTTAACCTCATGTTCATCATAATTCGAAAAGACTGAAAATAAACCTAATATTGCGATAAAATAAGTTTTAAGTGCCATAAATTGATGTTTTAGTAGTTGAAAGGTTGTTATTTTACAAAAATAACAGAATTTGACACTAAATGTTATAAGAAAAAGTTAAGGCTAACATGGTTTTTCTTCTCGAAAACATAAATGATGGAATAAGTAGTGATCGCTTAATACAACTTTAAATAGCTATAAAACCGAAGTGGTATTGTTTAGTTAAGTTGATACCATTCAATATTTTCAAGATTTGGTCGCCTTCCTTTTTCTTCTGGCGGATAATTGGTAACCAGATAATCAATAATAATTTGCTCATTTTCGCCCAGATCCCATAGATTTTGAGTTTCCTGCATCCATTTTATGGTCGCTTTCCATCGTTCTTCATCCATTCTGTTTTGAACGATAAGTTTTGAAGAATGGCAATTGGTACAGTTATTTACCACGGTCATAAGACCATCAGCTTCGACCAGCCCAGTTCTTAAATGAATCCCATCTACGATTTTATTATACTCATCTGGCGAAGCGTTATCTTTTTTGACAGAAGTTGAATCTTGTGTAGTCGTGATTTTAAAAAAATGCGACCCATCATCACCTGAAAGAAAAAAGAGTAGGACTACTACCGTAATCAAGCCTCCCAGAAGAAATAGTATTTTAGTGTTCTTATAAAACGGTTTATTCTGTTTACGACTTTCCATCAGCTTATTTTTACCGCTATCCTGTGGCAGGCATTGTTTAAATATCCTTTGGGATTCCATCCGGGGACGACCATGGGTTGGCTATTTCCGTTCGCATCTGTCGCTTTTGCCCAGACTTCATAATATCCTTTTTTCGGAAAACTGACTTTAGCCGAAAATTGCTGCCAGGCCAGACGGTTTACTGGTTTTTGCAGTTGTGCTTTAGTCCATGTTGCGCCAAAATCAATTGAATATTCCATCGCGCTCACTTCAAGTTCGCCTGCCCATGCGTGTCCGGAAATATTTAAGGTTTGGCCTAAAGTTAATATCGCACCAGATTTTGGATACGTAATCAATGATTTTACCGGCATGGACTCAATAATGCGCATATCTTTATCCTCAACCACAGCGCCAGGTTCAACAGGATTACGGGGCACGCGATAAGAATCGCCACCCATTTTTGCCCCATCGTGTACGATGTTGCGTATACTGATGCGGTTGATCCATTTCCCGGAAGCGGAAGCCGGCCAGCCCCCGGCGACCAGTCGTATGGGAAATCCATGTGCCAGAGGAATTTTATCACCGTTCATTTTAAAGGCAAGTAAGGTTTCTTCCTGATAGGCTTTTTGCATGGGCACACCCCGTGAGATGGGCTCTTTAGAGGGATCGCCGCTTAAATGCGTATCTGCCGCATGGTAGCCTAGATAAACTGCATCTTCTTTCACGCCCACATGTTTCAGCACATCCCTTAATCTAATTCCCGTCCAGGTAGCGCAGGAAACCGCGCCCGTAGACCATTGATTGCCCTTCGCTGGTGGATTGAACTCGCTGCGCCCATTTCCGCCGCATTCTAACGTAAGTTGATAGGTATGGTGCTTAAAATTTTCTTTTAGTTCCTTCAGGGTAAATGTGGTTTCCTCCATAATGGATTCCCCATCAAAATGCACTTTCCATTTGTCCTCGTCAATTTCTTCCGGAATACGCCCATTATTCCGAATAAACATGTATTTATTCGGTGTTACCGCATCGTTTAATAAATGCGCTTTTGACTCTATGTTCCAGGGTTTATCGTTGAGGATTTCCATTTCAGAATCTTTATTGAACATCTTGAAAGGATCTGGATCCTGCAGCGCTACCGGAGTATAGTCCGCCGGCATTATTTTACCAAAAACGATATCTGTCCCTAGCAAGGTAGAAAGGTAAACCAAAGTACTCTTTTGTACGAAGCGACGTCTTTTCATAGGATTTACGGTATGCTCAACTGAAATTAATTGGCGATTTAAGCTATAAACCGTGAATTAGCGGTTTATCGAAAGATAAAAAGAACTTCAATGCATTCTTAAGGTTTAATAATAAGATTTTTAAAAAACCTAAAGTGAATTAATATTCAAAATTCAAAGAAACATTCTTTATTTTTGGAAAAGAACCAACCTTCAACCAATTTTATGAAACAGATTTACTTCTTTAAAAACGACAGCCATTATCTTCTATTTTGCCTGTTTATAGGACTTTTTAGCCCTGTACCCGGATTTGCAGGAACCGAAAGTCCTCGTAGTATGTATCTAAATGCGGTGGTTGCCCCCGTTGTAGAAGATCAAAGTTTTAGCATAGTAGAAGGGAGCGCAAGTGGAACAAATGTAGGAACTATTTCCGCTACTGCGGAAGGGGGAATAACCGATTATTCCATTCTTAGTGCTACGTTTTATAAAGACTCCAATCCTCCCAGGGGAGACTCTTTTCAAGATCCCGAATACAACGCTATGAGCGTTTTTTCACTGAATGCGGAAACAGGCCTTCTCAGCGTTGACAATCCTAAATACCTGCTTTCCGGTCTTGGACCTATCGTCTTAGAAGTTGAAATTACTGACGCAAGCGGAGAAAAAGCATCATCTTCCATAACGATAAATATCACGGAAATGGAAGTTACCATTACCGAAACTTTAGCGCTGGATTGGGAAACTGTCGCAAATCATCCCCAGGGACATAGTGAAGCAACGGGCGGGGTAATAAATGAAAAGTTGTTCGTTTTTGGCGGTTTTACATCCAAATTCGCCCCTAAAGCATCCGTTTTTACGCTTGATGCCAATGCAAATTCCTGGTCACGCCTGGCTGATATGCCGCCCATGGCGAGCAATTCAGGTGGGGGAGGGGCTACACATATGGGTTGGACAGATGACGGAACAGATATTTATATCGCTGCCGGTTATGCTGCAGATGCCAGCGGGAACGCACAGCAATTTGGTGCGCGCCGGGTTTACAAATATATAGTTGCCGAAGATCGTTATGAAGAACTTCCCTCGTTGCCCATAGACCGTTCTGCCGGGGCGTTGGAATTTATTGCGGATAAGTTGTATTATGTGGCCGGTACTAACAGGGCACGCACGGAAGATCAGGGCGATCTGCTGGTGCTTGATCTCAATGATTTAAGCTCGGGCTGGAGCTATCTTTCGGCTATGCCAAACCCCAGAAACCATATTGGTTCGGCGGTTTTTAATGGTCAGCTTTATGTTTTTGGTGGGCAAAAGGAACATGATGAAGAACTTGTTCCTCAGGATGATGTGCACCGCTACGATCCTGAAACCAACACCTGGACGCAACTTTCTGATATGCCCCAACCTTTAAATCACATCCATGCTTCCGTATTTGTTTACGGGGATTATATTTATTCCATCGGCGGGCAGATTGTGCACAATGCAACGCCCTATGCTTCGGTTTATGCCTACCATCCAGAAACCAATACCTGGAAGCAATTTACAGATCTACCGGCCAGGCGCTTCTCGATCGTAGGAGGGGGAATTGATGGAAAACTTTATGCTTCCGGAGGAAATAATTCGCGTACAACCTATTTAGCTGCCTTACCAGAATCAATTTTAGGTTTGGAAAATGTTCAAAATGGCCGAAAAAACGGCCCAGAAAGCATTAAAATCTACCCAAATCCTGCTAAAAACAGCCTTTTTATTTCAAGAAAAGACCGGGATTTGGAACTTTCTGCAATTGCCATTTATGATATGAATGGAAAAAAGCTGGAGGACTTTGCTATAGAACGTAACCGCGCTGAATACAACTATCAGTTACCGATTTCTCAGTTTTCTGCCGGATTTTATATGTTGAAACTTACAACCACCAGTGGCGCTATTATTACTAAACGGCTATTAATTCAATAAAATCTCCATTCTGTTATGGATATATAATTTGAAGCCCAACAAATCTGTAATTATTCAATTATAATTTTCCGAATCGAAAAGACTTAGAATAGTACTTATATTCTTATTATGTTTGAGCTTTTCTTTGCTATTTTCGATAAAGTTTGAGAATATTAGAAAATATCTGATTAAACCTTTTTCCGGAATAACACTCTAAACCACAAAATACAGTATACAGCTACTTTATTCATCCTAAAAACCACAACTACATGAAAAGAAGAAATTTTGTACAACTCGCAGGCCTTGGTGCGGGAGCATTGATGCTACCGTCTGGCATGATGGGTAATTCCATTTCCGCGGAAGCGCTGCTTGATCCTGGGATGGATCTTGTTTTAAAGAAAAAAATGGCTGATGTAGCCTTGAATACGGCAAAATCACTGGGCGCAACCTACGCAGATGCACGTATAGGCCGCTACCTCAACCAGTATGTCTTTACCCGTGAGGATAAAGTGCAAAACGTGGTGAATACAGAATCCTTCGGTATCGGTATTCGCGTGATCGCTGACGGTACATGGGGTTTTGCATCCACAAACAGCGTCACCGAAGATGGCATCAAAAAAGCCACTGATCAGGCCGTGGCGATCGCAAAAGCAAATGCGCGTATTCAGAAGGAACCGGTGCAACTGGCGCCCGTAGGTTCTTTTGGCGAAGTTTCCTGGAAAACACCCATTAAAAAAGACTTTAAGGAAGTTCCCGTTTCAGAAAAAGTGGATCTATTGCTTAGCGCAAATAAAGCTGCAATGGACAATGGGGCTGATTTTGTGAATTCTTCTATGTTCATGGTCAATGAGCAGAAATATTTTGCCTCTACCGAAGGTTCTTATATTGATCAGGATATCTATCGCATCTGGCCCACATTTGATGTTACGGCCATAGATCGCGCTACAAATACTTTTAAATCCCGACAGGCGCTAAGCGCTCCCGTGGGTATGGGCTATGAATATCTTGATGGTCTCGATTCAGAAAAACTGGACGGTCCCGGTACGCTTAAGTTGTATAAAAACAGCTACGATATGGTTGAAGATGCCACGATCGCTGCGCAACAGGCCAAAGAAATGCTTACTGCAAAATCAGTTGATCCCGGTAAATATGATTTGGTTCTTGAACCTAACCACCTTGGCCTGACCATACATGAATCTGTAGGGCATCCCTTAGAACTGGATCGCGTTTTAGGCTATGAAGCGAATTATGCAGGAACCAGTTTTGCAACGTTGGATAAGTGGAAATCTGGCGATTTTAAATATGGAAGCGAGAAGGTAAGTATCGTTGCAGATAAAACACAGCCCAACACACTGGGCAATGTAGGTTGGGATGATGAAGGGGTTAAAACAAAACAATGGGACCTTATTCGCGATGGTGTACTGGTGAACTATCAGGCGATACGCGATCAGGCGCACATGCTCAATGAAGACGAGTCCAATGGATGTTGTTATGCTGAAAGTTGGAATGATGTTCAATTTCAAAGGATGCCAAATGTATCCCTGGAACCTGGAAAAGAAAAACTGTCTGCCGCTGAAATGATCAAAGATGTAGAAAAAGGAATTTATATCGCCGGTCGCGGCTCGTATTCCATAGATCAGCAACGGTACAATTTCCAATTTGGAGGAACGGTTTTTTACGAAATCAAGGATGGAGAGATCGTGGGTATGCTCAATGATGTGGCCTACCAGTCCAATACCCAAGAATTCTGGAACAGCTGTGTAAAAGTGTGCGATAAGGATGATTATCGCCTTTTTGGTTCCTTCTTTGACGGTAAAGGTCAGCCGTCGCAGGTGAGCGCGGTTTCCCACGGCAGTTCTACCGCCCGTTTCAACGATGTTAACGTGATCAATACCGGTCGCAACGTCTAACTTTCTATCATAAAAATCAGCAAAAGACAATGGCAATATATACAGAAGAAGAAGCCAGGAAGATCATGGAAAAAGCGCTTAGCTTTTCTAAGGCAGACTCCTGCTCAATAAGTTTAACTGGCAGTGAAAGCGGAAATATCCGCTATGCGCGAAATAGCGTTTCCACATCTGGACATCGCTCCAACCAGTCGCTGGGCGTGCAATCCAGTTTCGGAAAAAAATCAGGATCAGCAACCATTGATGAATTTGATGATGCATCCCTTGAAAAGGTGGTGCGCAGGGCGGAAGAACTTGCCCAACTTTCCCCGGAAAATCCGGAATTTATGCAGCCCTTGGGTTCACAGACCTACGATGACGCGGTAACTTTTGTTCAGGCAACCGCAGACGTAACGCCGGAATTCCGCGCAAAAGTCGCTGAAAGCAGTATTACCCCCGCAAGTCAAAACGATGTTACCGCAGCCGGATTTTTAGATGATTCTACAGGATTTAGGGCACTATTAAATAGTAACGGACTTTTTGCCTACAATAAGAGTACCGATGTAGATTTTACAATTACCATGCGCACGAATGATGGTACCGGTTCGGGCTGGGTAACACGTGATTTCAACGATATCACAAAATTTGATCCTGATGAAGCGGCAAAAACCGCCGTAGACAAAGCGGTAATGTCGCGCGAGGCCAAGGCTATTGAGCCAGGCCGCTACACGGTAATTCTTGAACCGGCTGCGGGAGAAGAATTACTAGGCAGGATGTTTGGCGCTTTTGATGCGCGTACCGCAGATGAAGGCCGTAGTTTCATGTCTTCTAAAGATGGGGAAGGCACTAAAATGGGTCAGAAAATTGTAGACGATCGCGTACATATTTGGTCAGATCCCCGCAATACAGAAGTTCCTACGGCAACCTGGGACGGCGAGGGACTTCCACTCAAAAAAATGGACTGGATTGAAAATGGAATCGTAAAAAATCTCGCTTATAGTCGATATTGGGCCGAAAAACAGGGAAAAGAAGCGGTGCCTTATCCCGGTAATTTTATCATGGCCGGTGGGGATTCTTCCCTTGAGGAAATGATCAAGAACACGAAAAAAGGGATTTTGGTAACCCGTTTCTGGTACATTCGCTCTGTAGATCCACAAAGTTTACTTTTTACAGGTCTTACCCGTGATGGGACTTTTTATATCGAGAATGGTGAAATTCGCTATCCTATTAAAAACTTCCGTTTTAACGAAAGCCCTATTATCATGCTCAACAACCTGGAAGAACTTGGGAAACAAGTTCGCGTGGGTGGAAATCTCATTCCGTATATGAAAATCAGGGACTTTAGTTTTACCAGTTTATCTGACGCGGTTTAAAGGTTCTCGATAAGCACTCCTGACGTCGCGCACTCGAATTGACAGTTTGTTATAAATTTGTCATTTAGAGTGTTTTTAAATGTAGCGTTAGCGGAATTAAAATGTATCGAAAAGTTGCTATTTACAGTACATATTAGCTTTTCCAAAGTTTCAAACTTTGGAAAAGCTTTATTTATAAAGATTGCCATGTAAAGCCCAGCCCGCGGGGAAACGCCCAAGAACGGAGTAAAAGCGTTTAAACTAACGGAACTGAGACTTTTCAAAAGTTCTTCTTATTAAGGAAATAGAATAATATAAATTGAACAACGAATTCTTTTTTACCCGCTTACAATATGAGTCCGGCGACTGGGATGTCGATCAGCGCATGCCGTCTAATCTGCTCAATTCACTTGTGGAATATACCACACTGGCGGTTGACAAACAGGAACATATCATTACCTTAAGCAGTGAGGATATTTTTGCTTCACCATTTTGTTATATAACCGGTCATAAATTGGTTCAATTCAGTCAAAAAGAGCGTGAAAACTTCAAAAAATACGTCGAAAACGGCGGTTTTGTCTTTGCAGATGATTGCAATCATGACATTGACGGACTTTTTGCCAAGTCTTTTGAAAATCAAATGGAAGAATTGTTTGGTGCAAAGGCACTTCAGAAAATCCCCAATGATCACGAACTTTATTCTATTTTTTTTGATTTTGAAGATGGCCCGCCCACAACATCACAAGAGTTGAATGGCTGGGGGGATGATCTTGTGCACGATTATTTAAAAGCCATTATGATCAAGGATCGTATAGGAGTCCTTTACAGCAATAAAGATTACGGTTGCGAGTGGGATTACGACTTCAGGAATAAACGTTTTTACAAAAAAGACAATACCCGTTTTGCTGTAAATATTGTCATGTACGCACTTACCTCATAAATAAAATTCATGAATACCCAATTAAAAGAACTGGAACAGGAAGTTGATGTACTTACTGGAAAGCTTGAAGCTTTGCGACAGGAAATTGCCAAGGTGATCATAGGCCAGGAAGATACCATAGAGCAGCTGCTCATTACCTTTCTTGCCCGTGGCCATGCGCTGCTGGAAGGCGTTCCTGGTCTGGCAAAAACGCTCATGATCCGTACGTTATCCCAGGCTGTTGATCTTGATTTTAGGCGCATTCAGTTTACTCCAGATCTCATGCCTTCAGATATTATAGGTACCGAAATCCTTGAAGAAGACCATACCACAGGGAAAAAGTTCTTTGAGTTTAATAAAGGTCCCATTTTTGCCAATATTATTCTGGCGGATGAGATCAACCGAACTCCACCCAAGACACAGGCCGCTTTGCTGGAAGCAATGCAGGAATTTGAGGTGACCTATTCAGGCAAAACCTATGCGCTTGATAAGCCCTTTTTTATTCTAGCCACGCAAAATCCAATTGAGCAATCTGGAACATTCCCATTGCCGGAAGCTCAGCAGGATCGTTTTTTACTCTATATAAAAATCGGTTACCCTACCGAAGCAGAAGAAACCCACATCCTAAAAAATACCACCGGAAGTGAAAATAGCAAGATCAACCCAGTACTTACGGGTAAAGAGATCGTGCGGCTGCAGGAACTTGTACGTGAAGTTCCCATCAGTGATGCCCTGGTAGGTTTTGTGAGCAAGGTTGTACGCGCTACACGACCGGAAACTTCAACAAACGCTTACGTCAAAGAATGGGTAGGCTGGGGCGCGGGACCGCGGGCTGGTCAGGCCATGATACTTACCGCAAAAGCACGGGCACTCGCACAAGGCCGACTATCAGTTACGCCAGATGATCTAAAAACGATGGCATATCCTGTCCTTCGCCATCGTATTATAGTAAATTTCAGGGCAGAAGCAGAAGGTATAACATCTGATGATGTGACGCGGGAATTATTGAAAAACACGCCAATTTCCACTTAAAAACAGTCATTTTGAAGCAGGATTATCAGGATTTGCTTAAACCGGAAGTTATCAATAGTGTGTCAGGGCTTTCCCTGATCGCAAGGGTAATTGTTGATGGGCAATTGGCTGGTCTGCACAAAAGCAAACGAGTAAGGCAGGGGATGGAATTTAGTCAGTACCGTGGTTATGAACCGGGAGATGACCTGCGTTTGCTTGATTGGAAAATGCTTGCGCGCTCAGGCCGTTACTATATAAAACAGGCCGAAATCAATACCCATGTTTCCGTAAAGTTTATCGTGGACGCCAGCAATTCTATGGAACATAGGGAAGACGGACTTTCAAAAACGGAATATGTACGCGTCCTGGTAGCGACTTTGGCTCATTTGAGCATTCAACAGGGCGATGCCGTGGGACTTTTTGCCCTGAATGACCAGCAGTTGCAAACGCTTTATACCAAAACGCAAAAGCAACATTTAAACCGTTTATTACTGGAGCTCTTAAATATTAAAAGCGCGGGTACATGGCCTGAAAATACTGTAGAACTGGAGAAACTACATGAAAGAAGCCAGAAAGAACTCATTTTTTTTATAACAGATCTTTATGAGAAAAACCACGAATTAACCAATGTGGTAAAGCGTTTAAAAACCTCCCGAAATGAAGTCGTTTTACTCCATGTTACAGGTCAAAAAGAAATTGAATTTGATTATAAAGGCACTATTACCTTTGAAGATCTGGAGCAGGGAACCCGTGTAAAGGTCAATGCAAAGGATGCTAAAAGTAACTATTTAAAAAACCTTCAAAACTATTTTGAAACTTTAAAAAATGAGTTGTTATCCCACGGGATTCGTTATGAGCGTTTTCAGCTTGATAGACCTTTGGGTGAGGCCTTGCAAACATTTATCAAAAAACGTAACAACCTGCAATGACATTTTTAAACCCAATGTACTTATGGGGATTGCTGGGGCTTGCGGTACCGCTGGCTATACATTTGTGGAGTAAAAAGGAGGGAAAAACCATAAAAATAGGCAGCATTCAATTGCTTGCGCAGACAGATCCCAAACAGGCCAGCAGCATACAACTCAATGAATTGTTCTTGCTTTTTTTGCGGTTAATATTGCTGGGGATCCTCGTGTGTATTCTGGCTTCCCCCCAAGCTAAAAAAAAGACAAAAACAGCAGACGTGGTTTACCTCATAGAACCTGCACTTCTGGATAACAACGATATCCGTGAGATGGTGGATTCTTTACCAGAAGAAAAAACATTCTTGCTTCAAAATGATTTTCCGAAGTGGAAACGGGATGAGAATGTAAATATTCTGAACAAAACCCCAAATTACTGGCAACTTGCACAGGAAATGGAAAGCCTGCACGCTGATAGTATTGTGGTTTTTACCCGTGGCTTGCTTCAGGGATTCAAAGGAAAAAGGCCCACGGTAAATTCAACTATAAATTGGATAATTTTGACTCCGGAAACAGTGGAAGACCAACTCCTAGCTTCAATTCAAACTAGTGATAGTATTACCCTTATTTCGGTGAATAGTGCTAGTGATCAACTGGAATATGAAAGGGAAAAGGTTTCAAGAAGTTCGGTTGAAATGAATAACAGTAGGGATAGTATTGCCATCATGCGCAATGGGCAAAAACATAGGCTACCGTTGTTTACTCGTGATACGTTATATATCCAGATTGCTTCTGTGGATTCCTTAAAAGCGGAAAAAAAATACATTGAAGCTTCTTTGCGGGCAGTATCTAATTACACCGAAATTCTATTTGAAATAAGTGAAATCAACGGTTCTATAAATCCTAAGACTGAAATAGTGATTTGGCTGAAAAATGATACAATTCCAGAATTTAAGGGCAAAATCATACGATATAAAGCAAATAAATTTGCTGAAAATTTGGTGGTTTCCACAAAAAATCCGGCGGTTTTTGAGTTGACGGGTCGGTTGAATTCAGAAAATATAGTCTCTCAAAAATTTCCAGAACAAGTACTATCGTTTTTGAATCTTTATCCCACTATTGAGAAGCTTTCAAAACCTTTTGATAAAACAAGCCTTGCCAAAAACATACTCCAGCCGCATTCAAAAGCCCCTAAAAAGGCGGATTATATTGTAAAAACCATGGATCTTTCACCCTGGTTTTGGCTGATTTTTATACTGGCTTTTATAACGGAACGTATCACCGCCTATTATCGAAAACAATGATTGTAAAAGCAAAACAGGCATTGGTACGTTTTCAGCATCGCTGGCAGTTTTTGCTGGTATTAAAATATGTCCTTTATGCGCTGGGACCAGCAATTTTTACATTTGTGCTGAGCAGCAATTTTTACATTTCCCTAAGCATTTTTGTATTTGGAATAGGTGCCCAGCTCGCATATCACAAACCGTGGAACCTTTCTTTGAATAGTGTAAGTGCTTATGTGGACGAGAAATTAAGTGCCGTCGCTTTTAGTAGTGGACTTCTTCTAAAAACCATTGATCTCTCAGGCCTGGCACAAGTACAGCAACAACGTGTGGCCGAAGTTTTATTAACGAAAATAGGTACAATTCGACCAAAAATTGGCTTTTTAAAGCCCGTTTTTACCCTTTTTACGTTCATTTTACTATCCGTAGTTGCATACCAATTTGGTTTTTCTCAGGTATTTTCTACTGAACCGTGTTTGGCGCCAATAGTCAATAAAATCAGTTTTAAACCTATAGATTCCTCTTCAGTAGAAAGCATACCGCCTATATTGGAAAGCCAAAAGATAATTATAAGCTATCCGGCATATACAAACACAGCCCCATTTTCATCTTCATCTATGGAAATCAAGGCGCTGGAAGGTTCGCAAGTGCGTTGGAATCTTGAATTTGATCAAAAGGTGGACAGGGTTTCCATTGAGTTTTCCGGAACGCGTTTCCCCATGAAATTACAAAGCAGTACATATTCCTTTTTCAAAAAGGTGGATAATGCGGAATTCTATAATTTCAGGTTTAAAGACACCCTTGGCGCGGCCTATATTTCTGACTTACATAGCGTGGAAATCATACGCGATCAACCACCGGTAATTTCCCTGAACGGTTTGCAGCCCTTTGTTTCCTTCACGTTTGATCAAAAAAAACAATTGGATTTTTCCGCAGTGCTAACAGATGATTTTGGTATTGGAAGCGCATATATCAATGCGACCGTAAGTCGCGGAACAGGAGAATCCGTAAAGTTTAGGGAGGAGCAAATAGGTTTTGCTAATCCGGGAAAGCCTGGTGAAAAAATGTGGAACATTGAAAAGAAAATCAATCTGGATTCCTTAAAAATGGAGCCGGGGGATGAACTGTATTTCTATGTTGAAACAAGTGATTTAAAAACGCCAAAGCCTAATATCTCGCGCAGTGAAACTTTTTTTGCCGTAATCAAAGATACCGTTTCCTATGAATTTGCAGTGGAAGGAACGCTTGGTGTTGATCGCATGCCAGATTGTTTCCGTAGCCAGCGGCAGTTAATCATTGACACCGAAAAACTGATCAAAAGCAGGTCAAATCTTTCCGAAGCAGAATTTAATAAAAAAAGCAACGAACTGGGAGCAGAACAGAGCGCGCTACGCCTGAAGTACGGCAAATTTATGGGCGATGAGAACACAGGCGCAGAAGATCATGATCACGACGGTACAGAAAATCCATTAGCAGATTATATGCACGATCACGACGGCAGCAATGAGCACAATCTGGTCGAAAATGATGGTGAACAAGCGAAAAAAGATACCACATCTACAGGAAAACCAGATCAATTCACCCAATCATTACACAGTAAAATGCGCGAGGCACTCAATGAAATGTGGAGTTCAGAACGTCATTTGCGCATCAATGAACCCAGTCAATCTTTACCTTATCAAAACAGGGCGCTCAACCTTTTACAGGAAATCAAAAACAGCGCGCGTATTTATGTACACAGAACAGGTTTTGACCCACCGCCCATCAAAGAGAATGCACGGCTTACCGGCGACATCAAAGAAGTTGATAATTACAGGAAAACCGAGAATCTTGAAAATCCCGAAACTGAAGAAAATATTAGAAAATCCGTTGTGCTTATTGAACAAATCCTCACACAAAATAGCCCAATTTCTGATGATAATAAGTCGGTTTTCAATAAAGCAGGAAGCGAGCTTGCGCAAAAAGCCATTGAAAATCCAGGGAAGTATTTATCTCTTTTACAGCAATTAAAATGGGTGGGTGAACGCGAGGAAAAGCCTGATGAAGAAAAACTGCGAACACTTCAAAGCGGTTTATTACAGGCACTAAATAATCCAAACGTAGCTCCTAAAGGTGGCAAAGGATCGATAAGCAGACTAAACTTGTTAGTCCTGAAAGAACTACAGCAAAATGATTGAAAACATAATTTTTTTAAATGAAAAATGGTTCTGGCCTATTATAAGTTTAGGTCTTTTAATGTGGATCATTCTTATAGGAACAAGTTGGTTTTCTGGTAGAAAAAAAGGATTTCCACTAAAAATTATAACCGGATCAATTGCAATAAGTGCGCTAGTGCTTATTGCAATGAAACCTGCAACTATCAGCACACGAGATGGGGAAACTGGAGTTTTGTTGACACAGGGATATTCCGAAAATCAACTAGACAGTCTAAAAAAGGCGATACGGGATTTGGTCGTTCTGGATTATAGTAAAGATTTAAATTTAAGCGAGGCATTGGATTCGTTGACGGAAATTACAATTTTAGGAAGTGGGGTAAAATCCTATGATTTATGGCAATTTGATTCCATTGGCGTCCAGTTTTTACCTGGGCAACTCCCAAATGGAATCATCAAACTTAACTACCCGAAAGAAGCAAGCATAGGTGATAAATTTAGTGTTGACGGTGTGTATCATTCTGTCAAAGTGAAGAATAGAGTGGTATTACAAGATCCAGGAGGAACGGCACTGGATTCTACAGATGTGAACGCGGGTCAATCTGAATTTAATCTTCAGACCATATTAAAAGCAACTGGAAAACTGGTATATCGGTTAGTGGAAAAAGACTCAACTGGGAGTGTGCTACATGATAATCCTTTGCCGCTAAACATAATTCCTAAAGTGGTACTTAACGTTCTTGTATTGAATGATTTTCCTTCTTTTGAAACCAAATATCTCAAAAACTTCTTAGCCGAAAATGGTCATAAAGTCCTAATACGTTCTAAAATAACCAAAGGACGCTATAAATATGAATATCTAAATAGGGATCAGATTTCATTTGCCGATCTGTCACAACCTATGCTTGAAGATTTCGATCTATTGATTATCGATTATTTAAGTTTGAAAAACCTATCAAATTCGGCTAAAAACGGACTACAAAGGGCAGTTTTTGAGGACGGTTTGGGCGTTTTTGTTCAAGCGGACGCTTCTTTTTTCCGAAGTTCAAAAGTATTCCCCCAGCTAAATTTTGATAATGATATTCAAACCAGCGTTCGCCTCACGGATTTTCCACGAACGATACTGGCTAAGAGTCCGTTTATTTTTAAAAAATCCTTTGATCTCGAAATAATACATACTTCAGATACTAAAATACTATCGGCTTACAAAAGAAACGGAATCGGCAGGCTGGGAACTACCGTATTGGAAACTAGTTACCAACTACTTTTAAATGGAAAAAAGGATAGTTATGACAGGTTATGGACTCAGATATTGAGTCCGTTAGCTAAGCCTCAGACAGATCTTGCGGAGTGGGCTGTGGCGCAGGAACCCCTGCACGTTGATGAACCTTTGCTTTTTCAGCTACATACAACAGAAAATGATCCTGAAGTTAGGGATAAGAACGGCAATCCCATTGCTTTAAAACAAAATTTCGATCTTCCGGAAAAATGGGAGGGAAGGACTTATCCCAATTCAAAAGGCTGGCAGCAATTACAAGTAGAAGGCGATACTACGGAAATTTTAAATTATTTCGTTCTTGACGCTATGGATTGGAAACCGCTATCCAATTACAAAAAAATGGAAGCAAACAAGAATTATTTCAAAAGAAATAAAAGTTCTGTAACAGAAAGGGAATATATAGAACCGATCAATTTGTGGTGGTTTTATGGCATTTTTTTATTGACTATTGGTTACATGTGGCTAGAACCAAAACTATTTATTAAAAATTGACGGATTTGGATAGTATAAATAAAAAAAAGCTGCCCGATGGGGCAGCTTTTTTTATTCCTAAGAAGTATTTACTTAATCATTTACAATAAACGCATGTATAACTCCTGGAATCCAACCTACGAGTGTAAGTAGAACATTGATAAGAAAAGTACTTCCCAGTCCATGCTTCATAAAGACAGCGATAGGTGGAAATAGAATGTTTAAAATAATTGTTAGTATTGACATAATAATGATATTTAAAGGTTAGTAAATTTAATCTGCTTAAATGCGCTCATCACACAATTGCTCTTCATCAACTGTATATTCAGGAGAGCCTGTGGCTCCACCAAAGAACGCTGCACCAGCACCCAATAGGAATATAAAGAATGCAATTATGCTCATGGTTCCAGCAACATCAGTTGCCTTTTCAGTATACTTGGCCACTTTTGCTTTTGCTTCCGCGTAAAGTTTTTCAGCTTTATCTACTGCGGTGTTGATACGTTCATCCCATTTAGTAATGACACCATTGATTTCCTCATCAGAAAGTTCTGTATTTTCCGTTAAGTAATTTTTGATCTCTTCTTTGTTTACAATATCCTTTCCGCCTTCAACAGAAATATTCAAATCTCCGTTATCATCAAGATCAAAGGATAGCTCATTGAAAAATTCATCAACATTGTCTTCAAGATTAAGGTTCTTGAGTAAATCTTTAGAATCGCCCTTTACATCTTTCATTGTTTGACGCGCTTCCTGAGAAGCGTCTTCAGAAACGATATTATAATCTTCCGCTTTATTGATCAATTGGAAAGCTTCTTTTTTAATCTTGTCAAATGATGCTGTGGTTTCAGACTGACCTTTTTCCTGTGCCTTAGTGATCTGCTCTGCGATAGAAGAAGCATCAGAACTACTGAATACGGATGAAATAGCGCCGGTAACCCCACTAAAAACCCCACCTATTGTTGAAGTTAATATATAAATTGAAAGTAAAGTGTAAAGAGCCCATGATAGAAAACCATGCAAGCCACCATCAGAATTAGAAGGAAAACCTGACATTCTACCGGCAACGAGACCACCTACAAACAAAGCGGCAAGGTTAGAAACGCCCCACCAGATTAAGGTTCCTGTTCCCAGACCATCTAAGGTATTTTGGTCTGTCATAGGATCTATACTAGTAAGACCAATACCAAGACCGAGGATATTAAGCATAAATGAAACCGAAACGGCAGTAACGGCACCAGCAAATATAGCTGCCCAGGATACCCGGGAAACTTTATTGATGGAATTTGATAAATTTGTAATTTGTCTTTTCATAATTTAATGTTGGTTAATTATTTTCAAAAATAATATTAGCATGTGTCTTAGATTGAAAATTGGGCTGCCCTTAGCATTTATTTATTTTTACTTTAACAGAGACCTAGTATAAATCAACAAAGTGCCGCTTTAGAATTGCATGTTTACCTTATTTAGCTTTATTCAAGAGATTATTATGGGTAATAATGTGACATATTAAGTAAAATAGTTCAGCCTATATTTTCCGGAAATCCGTTTTAAATGATAATCCCATATATACAAATAGAAAAAGCCATCCCAAGGGATGGCTTTTTAATAACAAGAAATTTTTATTCAAATTAAGACTGAGTACTATTTTCAGGCTTTTCTATTGAAATACTGAGCTCTTCTTTACCTTCCTCAATATCCATTGTGATCTTATCACCTTCTTCAAGTTTTGAAGTAATGATTTCTTCTGCAAGGGCATCTTCAATATATTTCTGAATTGCACGCTTAAGTGGACGTGCCCCATACTCCTTATCAAATCCTTTATCACTTATGAAATCCTTGGCCTTATCCGTTAATTTCAGGGCATATCCAAGATCTTTGATTCTTGAATACAATTTAGCCAGTTCAATATCGATGATTTTGTGAATCTCAGCTCTATCAAGCGCGTTAAAGATTACCACGTCATCAACACGGTTTAGGAATTCTGGAGCAAAAGTTTTCTTGAGCGCACTTTGAATTACACTACGTGTATTTTCCTCCTCCTGATTTTTTCTTGCAGAAGTTCCAAAACCTACACCCTGACCAAAATCCTTTAATTTACGGGCACCTATATTAGAAGTCATAATAATAACGGTATTCCGGAAATCTATTTTTCTACCCAAGGAATCTGTAAGGTAACCATCATCCAGTACTTGAAGCAACATGTTGAAAACATCTGGGTGTGCTTTTTCGATTTCATCAAGTAAAAGGACCGCATAAGGCTTACGACGTACTTTTTCCGTCAATTGACCACCTTCTTCATAACCTACGTATCCCGGAGGCGCTCCCACGAGTCTGGATACCGCAAATTTCTCCATATACTCACTCATGTCAATGCGTATGAGTGTATCCTGATTGTCGAAAAGTTCAGTAGCCAAGACTTTTGCGAGTTGGGTTTTACCAACACCGGTTTGCCCTAGGAAAATAAAGGATCCAATCGGTTTTTGTGGATCTTTTAGTCCGGCGCGGTTTCTCTGAATAGCTTTTGCAACTTTAGCAACGGCTTCGTCCTGACCTATCACTTTATTCCTGATAGAAGCGGGAAGTTCAGCAAGTTTGTTACTTTCGGTTTTTGCTATTCTGTTCACTGGTATACCAGACATCATGGAAACGACATCTGCCACATTGTCTTCGCTAACGGTTTCTTTATGTTGTTTAGAATCCTCTTCCCAGCGCTCCTGAGCAACCGCAAGTTCTTTTTCTATATTTTTTTCATCATCCCTAAGCTTGGCAGCCTCCTCATATTTCTGCTTTTTAACAACAGAATTTTTCTTCTCGCGAACCTCTTCAAGACGACGTTCAAGATCAATGATCTTTTTAGGAACATCAATATTCGTAATGTGCACCCTAGAACCTGCTTCATCTAAAGCATCAATAGCTTTATCTGGTAAGAAACGATCTGTCATATAACGGCTTGTAAGCGTTACACAGGCTTCAATAGCTTCTTTAGTATATTGTACGTTATGGTGATCCTCATATTTATCCTTAATGTTCTCAAGAATTTCTATTGTTTCTGCTATAGTTGTTGGTTCAACAATTACCTTTTGAAAACGTCTCTCCAGTGCACCATCTTTTTCAATATATTGACGGTACTCATCAAGGGTAGTGGCACCTATACATTGAATCTCACCACGAGCCAATGCAGGTTTGAACATATTGCTTGCATCTAATGAACCAGTTGCTCCACCAGCACCCACAATAGTGTGTATCTCATCAATAAAAAGAATGATATCACTATTTTTCTCAAGTTCGTTCATAACAGCTTTCATTCGCTCTTCAAACTGCCCACGATATTTTGTACCGGCAACCAGGCTTGCAAGATCCAGTGTTACTACGCGCTTGTTAAAAAGGATACGGGAAACCTTACGCTTTACTATACGCAAAGCCAGTCCTTCCGCGATGGCAGATTTACCTACACCTGGTTCACCTATAAGTAGGGGGTTGTTCTTTTTCCTTCTGCTCAAAATTTGCGAAACGCGCTCAATTTCTTTTGCACGGCCCACAACGGGATCGAGTTTATCTTCTTCCGCCATTGCTGTTAAATCCCTTCCAAAATTATCAAGAACCGGGGTTTTTGATTTTTTATTGGTTTTGTTGTTGCCTGTAGTGTTGAAGGGGTTTTCTTTTGCAGAAGAATCAGCATCATCTTCACTAAAAGATTCCGCTTTGATTGTTTCTATATAATCATCATCGTTAGTCATCATAAGCTTGAATTGATCTTTTACATTATCATAATCCACTTTAAGCTTGTTGAGCAGCTTGGTCGTGGGATCATTTTCATTACGCAAAACACACAAAAGCAAGTGCGCAGTATTTATAGAAGTGCTTTGAAAAAGTTTGGCTTCTAAAAAAGTGGTCTTTAAGGCCCGCTCTGCCTGTCTGGTAAGATGCAGGTTACGTTTATCGTTGTTACCTACGGAATAATTAGGTGATGCAGGACTAAGGATTTCGACCTTGCGCCTCAAATGACTCAGATCAATGCTTAATTTATGCAAAATCTCAATTGCCTTGCCGCTACCATCCCGTAGCAAACCGAGCAATAAATGTTCAGTACCTATATATTCGTGCCCTAGACGCAACGCCTCTTCCTTACTGTAAGCGATTACATCTTTTACTCTTGGGGAAAAATTATCATCCATAAAATCTTATCTCAATTTACTATAAAAATAGTCAAAAATCATTCCGTTCATCTGTGCTTTGAGTAAAATGACGAAATATCTTTGATTATCACAAGAGAAGTTAAGGATACTTATTAATATCCACTGTTAATCTTTGTTAATAAAAAAACGCTTAAAAGCCTTGTATTTGCTACGAAACACTGACAAATTGTGTATCTTGCACGTTAGTGTTTATTAATTCAATAACTAAGATATTTACAAATGGCAGAAGGTGAAAAGCTAATTTCCATAAATATTGAAGATGAGATGAAGTCGGCTTACATTGATTATTCAATGTCAGTCATTGTGTCACGCGCCCTGCCAGATGTGAGGGACGGTTTAAAGCCGGTGCACAGGCGTGTTTTATTTGGTATGCATGAATTAGGTGTTCGCGCCAACAGCTCCCATAAAAAATCTGCAAGAATCGTGGGAGAGGTGTTAGGAAAGTACCACCCGCACGGTGATACTTCGGTTTATGATGCGATGGTACGTATGGCCCAGGAATGGAGCCTGCGCTATATGCTCGTGGATGGCCAGGGAAACTTTGGTTCCGTAGATGGTGATAGTCCGGCAGCAATGCGTTATACGGAGGCCCGTATGCGGAAGATTTCCGAAGAAATGCTTGCGGATATCGATAAGGATACGGTAGACCATCAATTGAATTTTGATGATACCTTAAAAGAGCCGAAAGTCCTTCCCACACGTATCCCGGGATTGCTCGTTAATGGTGCATCTGGTATCGCAGTGGGAATGGCTACCAATATGCCCCCACACAACCTTACCGAGGTCGTTAACGGTATTATAGCGTATATAGATAACAACGATATAGAAATCGATGAACTCATAGAACATGTGAGTGCACCTGATTTTCCTACCGGTGGAACCATTTATGGCTACGAAGGCGTTCGGGAAGCTTTTAAAACAGGTCGTGGACGTGTTGTTTTGCGGGCCAAGGCACGGATTGAAGAAATAAAAGGTAAAGAATGTATCGTGGTCAGCGAAATTCCATATCAGGTAAATAAGGCCGATATGATCAAGAAAACCGCTGATCTTGTCAATGATAAAAAGATTGAAGGCATTTCGGCCATTCGGGATGAATCTGACCGTAACGGTATGCGTATCGTTTATATTTTAAAACGTGACGCGATCCCTAATATCGTACTCAATACGCTTTACAAATATACCGCCCTCCAATCATCATTCAGTGTAAACAATATTGCACTGGTCAATGGTAGGCCACAGATGCTGAACCTTAAAGACATGATTCATTATTTTGTGGAGCATCGTCATGAGGTTGTGGTGCGACGAACGGAATATGAACTGAAGAAAGCGGAAGACCGCGCACACATCCTTGAAGGACTTATTATCGCATCAGATAATATTGACGAGGTGATCGCTTTGATTCGTGCAAGTTCTAACGCAGATGAAGCCCGTGAGAAACTCATGGAGCGTTTTAAACTTACCGAAATCCAGGCGAAAGCTATCGTTGAAATGCGATTACGCCAACTTACCGGTCTGGAGCAGGATAAATTAAGGGCGGAATATGATGATTTACTCGCTACAATTGAAGATCTGAAAGATATTCTCGCTAAAAAGGAACGTAGGATGCAGATCATCCATGACGAACTTATAGAAATTAGGGAAAAGTATGGCGATGAGCGCAGGACGAATATAGAATATGCTGGTGGTGATATGGATATCACTGATTTGATCCCTGATGAGAAAGTTGTTATAACTATATCTCATGCCGGTTACATCAAACGTACTTCACTGGATGAATACAAAACCCAGAATAGGGGAGGTGTAGGTCAAAAAGGATCTACTACCCGTAATGAAGATTTTCTGGAACACCTGTTCATAGGAACGAATCACCAATACCTTATTTTCTTTACCCAAAATGGTAAATGTTTTTGGATGCGCGTTTTTGAAATACCGGAAGGAAGTAAGACTTCTAAAGGAAGAGCGATCCAAAATCTTATAAGCATTGAGCCAGAGGATAAGATAATGGCATTCATCTGTACAAATGACCTCAAAGATGAGGAATATATCAACAGTCATTTTGTGATTATGGCTACTAAAAAAGGTCAGGTCAAGAAAACTTCACTCGAGCAATACAGCAGGCCAAGAAGTAACGGTATTAACGCCATTACCATTAAGGATGGTGATGAACTTCTAGCTGCCAAGCTTACAAATGGGGAGAGCGAGGTCATGCTTGCCGTTAAATCCGGTAAGGCGATTCGCTTTGAAGAAAGTAAAACCAGACCAATGGGGCGTGGAGCTTCTGGTGTTCGTGGCATAAAACTTGCAGATGATATGGATGAAGTTATAGGAATGGTTGCTGTGAATGATTCAGAGTCCAATATTCTTGTCGTTTCGGAAAATGGTTATGGTAAACGTAGCCTTGTGGAAGATTACAGAATTACAAACCGTGGTGGTAAAGGTGTTAAAACAATCTCCGTTACTAAAAAGACCGGTGGTCTTGTAGCCATTAACAACGTTACCGATAGCGATGATCTGATGATTATCAACAAATCTGGGATTGCCATACGTATGGCAGTTGCAGATCTTAGGGTAATGGGAAGGGCTACACAGGGTGTGAAATTGATCAATCTAAAAAACAATGATTCAATTGCAGCAGTCACCAAAGTTAAACATGACGACGATGCTATTGATGATCTGGAAGACACCACGGAAGAAGTACCCAAGAAACCTATAGAAGATAAAAAAACCAACGATAACACCTCTGACGAAGAGGAATAACCAAGTTAAATTTAAATAGTAATTAAAATGAAAACCAAATTATTTATAGTGGGCGCCGCCCTTTCAATAACGGCCATAGTTTCTGCACAGCGCAAGGAACTTAGAAATTTAAAGAGCTCCGTAGAAGATGAGGAGTATGCGCAAGCGAAGACTGACATCAGTACACTGGAAGGTATGATGGGAGAAATGGATGAGGACGATAAAGAAGAGTTCTATTACTATAAAGCGAAGGCTTATTTAGGTAAAGAAGATGATTTTTCTGGTCTTGATACTGCTTTAGAAGCGTTGGACATGGCTTCAAAAACGAATGATGGTGATGATTATGGCGACGAGGTTGCAGAATTAAAGCAACAAGCTATGAACAAAACCATTAACAGTGCTGTTGAAGATCAGAATGCAGAGCGCTATGATGCTGCTGCTTCAAAGTTGAACAAACTTTATAACCTTAGCCCTAAAGATACCATTTATCTGTATTACGCAGCTTCTAATGCAGTAAACGGTCAGGATTTTGACACGGCTTTAGAATATTACAATCAACTTAAAGATTTAGGATACGAAGGTGTTGAAACTAAATATACTGCCCTTAACAAAGAGAGCGGTGAAGTAGAAAACTTTGGTTCAGAAGCTCAGCGTGACCTTATGGTAAAAGCAGGATCACATGAAGATCCCAAAATGGAAACCACTCCTGCAAAAAGTCCAGAGATTACAGAAAAAATTGCATTGATCTACATGCAAAAAGGTGAAGACCAGAAAGCGCTTGACGCTATGGCTGATGCCCGCGAGCAAAATCCTGATAATGTGGATTTGATGAAAAATGAGGCTGAACTTTACCGCAAGCTGGATATGACTGCTGAATACGAGGCAGCAATGGACAAAATCATCGCTAAAGATCCTAATAATCCTGATCTTTTGGTAAATCTGGGAATCAGCGCAAACAATGCTGGGAATCCTGAAAAAGCAATGGAATATTACAAGAAAGCTTTAGAAATAGATCCATCTAATGCAATTGCCAACCTGAATACCGCTGTTGCACTTTTAGCTAAAGATAAAGAACTCGTTGATCAAATGAACAGCCTGGGAACATCTGCAGCAGACAATAAAAAATACGAAGCCTTTAAAAAGGAACGTATGGATGTTTATAAAGATGCAATACCCTATTTAGAAAAAGCAGCAGAGAGTGATCCTGATAACTTAGAAGTTACACGTACACTTTTCAATATCCACAGTCAATTGGGTAATACTGAAAAAGCGGCCACTTTCAAAGAAAAGCTGGATAGTTTAGAAGGAGCAAGCGGAAAATAATATTTCGCCCATAATATAAACACAAAAAGCCTGATCAATTGATCAGGCTTTTTTTATGCTTATTCATTTTGAGGAATTTACAAATTAAGCTTTACCGCGTGCAGGGTAGTCTTCTTCCTGTATAAAATCTATTGCCTTTAATAAAGCCTTAAAATCAGGACGTGCAAAGGGCATACTCTGTACGGCAGAACAGTACAACGTTCCGTCGGGTTTTATCAAAAACAATCCAGGTTCTGAAAAGACATCCGGTTCTGTATCCTTAATGGCGTTAGAAATGTAAAGACCCCATTCCCTGGCTGCATCTTCCGTAAGATCATATCCTATGGGAAGGGATTCAATTGCCCATTTATCTCCTGTTTTCTTGGCACGTTCTTCCGTATCCATACTTACAGCGATAACATTTACACCACGCTCTTCAAAATCCTCTAACTTAGTTTTTAAATCTTCAAGGTATTTTTTACAAACGGGGCAGTGCAGGCCACGGTAAAATACTACCAGTGTAAATTGTTCTGCGTTTTGTTTGCTTAGATCCCACTTGGTATCATTGATGAGATCCAGTTCAAGATTTGGTACTTTTTCTGTTGGTTTTATCATAGTTTCAATTTTTAATAAAGGTAAAAAACATCTGGACGGTACTATATTAACAATGTGCCAAAACAATTAAATTGCCTAAATATGAAATATTTATGAATGACACATTAGATACGCTTTAATATGTCTTAAAACAAAAAAATTACTATTTAGCGTAAATCAACGTAAAAGTTGTTTTCTTCTTAGCTCCACCACACAAAGAAAAAACGGTGTAGTTTTCCGTCCTGATCTATAATCCAAAACAGCGAACTTTGTTTTTTTTCCGTAAAAGATTCGAATAACGGAATTTGCTCCTTATAACTTTTCCAGTTCAAATCGTCTATAGCAGGTACGGTCACCCAGTCATTTTTAGGAGGTATTAGCAAGCTATTCACAGTTACGCTTATTGATTCCAACTGCGTTATATTGAGCCAAAACCCTTTTATTGCAGCAGAATTTATATTCTGATCAATAGGTAATTTTTGACCGTAGGGAAGGAATAATTGGCCTAAAAAGCATATTTTCTGGTTAATTTCGGTACTTTTTAGCTCCAATTGGGCTAAATATTGGGCAGTTTCTGGAGCAAATAGCAGCGGTAGTTGTTTATTTTTTAGCTTCTGAAGTTTTAAATTTAGACTGTCCCGCCTGTTACCGCCTATCCACTGCGCTGTCCAATCCCCTTCAACCGCAGGATCAAAAAGGTAGAATTTATAGACCATTTCCAGATGGAACAGGGTCGTATCAACCGGATTTTTTACAATAAAATCCAGTTCCCCTATTGTGGTTTTCTCATGTATAATCTGAAGGTTTTTGGCCAAAATTTCATAAGAGGAACGCTTGAGCGCTACTTCCATAAAATATTCCATACGTTGTCCCAAGCGTATATTCTGGGGCATCTCAAAATCTTCCGGAAGTTGCCCGGACATTATTTTGGCTTTGTTCAGCTCAAAAAAATCAACTCCGTCAAATGTATTTTTAAACAAAACCTCCGTATTCAGAAATCCTTCATATTGCTGCTGTAAAATATATTTATGGGAGCGGTTCATCGTTTTTTATAAATGATCTTCTAATCAAAAAGATCTGAGGAAAGGTAGCGATCGCCCCTATCGCAAATAATTGATACAACTACACCTTGATCCAACTGTTCACAGAGTTTTAAGGCCGCGACGGTAGCCCCACCGCTACTCATACCCGAGAAAATACCTTCTTTACGAGCCAGTTCTTTTGCCATGACACGGGCTTCATCTTCGCTAACTTCAATGATCTGGTCTACCCTGCTTGCGTCAAAGATTTTAGGCAGGTACTCTTCTGGCCATTTACGTATTCCTGGAATACTGCTTTCATCTGTAGGTTGAACCCCCACAATCTGTATGTCTTTATTTTGCTCTTTGAGAAAAGTAGAGGTTCCCATGATGGTGCCGGTTGTTCCCATGGAAGAAACAAAATGCGTTACTTTGTGCTCTGTATCACGCCAAATTTCTGGTCCGGTGGTTTTATAATGCGCTTTCCAGTTGTCTGGATTAGAGAATTGATCAAACATATAAAAACCTTCTTGCTTCACTTTGTTTTCAGCAAAATCCCGGGCGCCTTCTATTCCTATATCTTTTGAAGTCAATGTTACTTTCGCGCCATAGGCCCGCATGGTTTGTACACGTTCTTTAGTAGCATTTTCTGGCATAACGATTTCCAGGTCCAGGCCATAAATACTCGCGATCATCGCCAGGGCAATACCGGTATTACCGCTGGTGGCTTCTATCAGTTTTGAGTTTTTATCAATAGCACCGCGTTCAAGCGCGCTTGTGATCATATTGAAAGCCGCGCGATCTTTAACACTACCACCAGGATTGTCACCTTCCAATTTAAAGAGGAGTTTTACATTGGGGTTTTGCTGTAGCACTTTTGATTCCACTAAAGGCGTATTGCCAATTAGCCGTTCTAAATTATAGTTCATAAATGGGTATTTTACATAAAAAAACGGCCTTTTTTACCGTTTTTTGAGCTCTTTAATGTGAATATCTGGACGGTGTGTGACAAGGGAATAAGCGGGTACAGAACTTGTAAGCCAGACATTCCCACCTATGGTACTGTTCTCACCTATGACAGTATTTCCGCCAAGTATTGTTGCGTTTGCATAAATGGTAACACCATTTTCAATCGTGGGGTGGCGTTTGATATCCCGCATGTCTTTATCTACACTTAGGGCTCCCAGCGTCACCCCCTGATACAGCTTAACGTGATCTTTGATGACCGCAGTTTCACCAATGACGATACCCGTGGCATGATCCATAAAAAAATGTTCTCCTATCTGTGCGCCAGGATTAATATCCACGCCGGTAATTTGATGCGCATATTCAGTCATTAGTCGGGGGACGATGGGAAATCCTTTGATATGCAGCTCGTGACTTAACCTAAAAATAGCAATGGCATAAAAACCGGGATAAGCGAGATAAACTTCTTCAAGGGAACGTGCTGCGGGATCGTTTTTAAAAATAGCCGCGGCATCAAGATTGAGTGTGCGTAGGATTTTAGGCAGGCCTTCTACATAATCTTCCCAAACTTTTGAGCAGCGCTTATCTGTTTCCCAGCACGCAAGATCTACCAGTTCTGTAAAAAGTCCTTCCAGGATACCCAGATTTTTCTCAAGATCTGTCGCGTAATCAAATAGCGTATAGAAAAGCGTATCTGTAAAGCGCTGAGCGTCTTCTTTGAGTTTATAATTAAGGTGCGATAATTGTTTGTGCTCCTTAATCTGGTCTATAATCCTATCTTTCTCCAAGGGAAATATATTTGAAGGGTCAAATTTAATGATTAAAGACTTCATTTAGTCTTAAAGGCTTTTAAAATTGAAGGCTTCTTAATAGTACTGATCCATAAATTCCATTTTCACAATACATCTCAAAAGTCTTGGTATCAAACTTCTCTTTATAATTGATATGGAGTAACAGAGATCGAAATCTGTTTAAAATGGCTTCGAAACAGAGTAAATACGGCTATTTCAAGGCATAAATGGCTAATTTTACCTCATGATCAGAAAACGCTATTATTATTTACTTAAAATACAATACCTGGGTTTTAGGTATCACGGCTGGCAAAAACAACCTGAAGTGCTTACGGTAGAGCGTATGATGCAGCGCACGTTACAATATGTGCTGCAACATAGCAATTTCAAGTTGCTGGCGGCAGGCCGTACCGATGCGAAAGTTTCGGTGAATGAGACCTTTGTTGAACTTTTTATAGACAATGACACTATTGATGTCGAAGCATTTTTACCGGTACTGAATCAAAACCTACCGCCAGATATACGTGCTCTTTCCATTAATGAAACCACAGCGGACTTTAATATTATTCAACATCCCAAGGAGAAAGAATATCTATTCCTTTTTTCGTTCGGAGAAAAAAACCATCCATTTTGTGCGCCATTTATGGTGAATATACTTGAAAGCTTAGATATCAGTTTAATGCAAAACGCTGCGAAATGTATGGAGGGAACACATGATTTTATAAATTTCACGTTTAAACCTAAGCCGGAAACGCAAACCGTGGTTACCATCACATGCTGTGAGATTGTGCAAAACACTGTTTACACTGCAAATTTTTTTCCGAAGGAAAGTTTTCTCTTGCGTGTAAAAGGAAGCGGGTTTAAAAGGCATCAAATACGTCTCATGATGGGCGCGCTTATTGATCTTGGAAAAGGGGAAATGGACTGGGAGTATTTTCAGCAGGTTCTTGAAGCAAAGGAACACATTAAACTTACCCATATTGCTCCAGCTTCGGGATTGATCCTGCACAGTTCAACTTTAGAAGAGTAATGAGCAGAAAAACTTAATGAAAAGTCTTAAAAACTATGGTAAATTAACAAAAAACACCGAGTATTAACAAGCTTTAACCCTTACTGACACTAGGATTAACCCTTATTTAACCCAAATAAACACTGTTGCTGCCTATATTTGTACTGAATTAAAAAAGTAGATATATTATGAATAAGACGATAGCAATATTAGCAACAGACGGATTTGAAGAAGTAGAACTTACTTCTCCATTAGAAGCCATGAAAAATGCTGGTTTCGACGTACATATAGTAAGCGATAAAAAAGGTAAAATCAAAGCTTGGGACACAGATCACTGGTCTGAAGAATATGACGTAGATAAAACCATTGATGAGGTAAATGCTGAAGATTACAATGCATTAATGCTACCTGGTGGTGTTATCAATCCAGATACACTAAGGGTAAATGAAGATGCCCTAAGCTTTATAAGGGATTTCTTTAACACTAAGAAACCAGTTGCAGCAATCTGCCACGCACCGCAAATGTTAATTAATGCAGGCGTTGTAGAAGGACGTAAATTGACTTCCTTTAAATCAATCAAACAAGATTTAATCAATGCAGGTGCAAAATGGGAAGATAGCGAAGTAGTAGTTGATCAGGGATTTGTAACCAGCCGTAATCCTAATGACTTGCCTGCCTTTAATGCAAAATTAGTAGAAGAAATCAGAGAAGGTAAGCACGAGCGTCAACATGCTTAAATAGTTACTGTAATATCATGATTTTTTAATGATATGCATTTGAAATTTTCAAAAAAAGCCTGCTTTAAGCGGGCTTTTTTTATGTTTCATTTCCAGCAGGTTTTTAATTTACGTCTCTGAATGTAAAATGTTATGTTTAAAAAAGACTTGCTGTTTGCATTGTAAATCTTTAGATGTCATTTGTCGGCATTCTTCTTAGAATATATAACGTCTGTATTATATTTGAATGGATAAAGCAAAGCTATGCGTAGGAAAATCAAATTGAAGAAACCCAGAATGCCAAAGATCCCTTTGATCAGCAGGGTTGAAAAACGATTAAAAAATGACATACCGGGCACACTTACCTATACCGGGACAAAAGAGCAAAAGGATATTCATGTAGAGATTATTGAATATTCCCCTACCAGCCATAAGAGTTCCAAGAGCAATTCTGTTGACGAAGCGATGCAAAAGCCCAGAATAAACGGGGTTACCTGGATCAACGCAAATGGACTTAGTCACATAGACCAGATCGAGAAACTTGGAAAGAATTTCCGGCTGCATCCGCTTATTCTGGAAGATATCGTTGACACGAACCAGCGCCCTAAAATTGATGAATATCCTGACTATCTTTTCGTCGTTTTTAAAATGCTGTATTTTGATAAAGAAGGCAATTTTGTCAATGAGCATATCAGTCTGGTACTGGGCAAAGATTATGTAATAACCTTTCAGGAAGCTGATGGGGACGTTTTCGATTCTTTACGGCAACGTATTGAATCTTCAAAAGGCCGCATTCGGAAGGCTGGGGCAGACTATTTGATGTTTGCCATAATGGATGCAGTGGTTGACCATTATTTTATTCTTACCGAATCTATGGGCGAACGCGTAGAAACGCTGGAAGATCAACTGTTTCTGAACAAGGCAGAAAATGGGATTACACAGGAAATACAAGAATTAAAAAAAGAAGCCCTCGGGATCCGGAAAGCAGTCTATCCTTTTAGGGAAGTGGTGAGCCAGATTGAAAAGTTGGATAATGAATTAATAGATAAACGCACTACGAAGTATTTGCGGGATCTCTATGATCAGATAGTACAGGTATCAGAAAGTATAGAAATTTATAGGGAAATGACCCGTGGTTTGATGGATATGTATATGACCACGATCAGTAATCGTATGAACGAGGTGATGAAAGTGCTAACTATTGTGTCAAGTATTTTTATCCCGCTTACCTTTATTGCAGGTATTTATGGGATGAACTTTGACAATATCCCGGAGTTGCACTATGAAAATGGGTATTATTATTTATGGGGGGTTATGATCGTGGTTTTTCTGGGCCTTTTATATTACTTCAAAAGTAAAAAATGGCTTTAAATAGCCAATTATTGACCTATTTAAACCAAAAAAAGCGGCTTTAGGCCGCTTTTTGAATTATATAATCAGAATGAACTGATTCTATTTTCCTTCGGAATCTTCCTGTTTTTGTTCGCCTTCCTTCTCGATGAATTTTTCACCCTTTGTCTGGCTACTGATAACCGGCTCATCATACATCATTTTCTTCTCAAGACCGGCAGAATCAACTTCAATAAACTGCTGAATATCTGTAGGATTTGTGATTTGAAGCATGTTTTTGCCCAAAATAGCGATAGGATGGGTAAACAACTCCGGACTGTGATTTAAGATGTTGATATAAGAAGCGTCATCAAAATCACCCTGTACTTTATCCTCTTCATCTTTATCGGCTTCTTCGTAATTCACGAGGTCTTTGATCTGTTTGTTGAGACCAATGGCAAGTTCAGCCCACTGCGTCCCGGTAAGCTTCGTCTCAGCGATATCAATGGTTTGAAGCTTTGTTCCCTGCACAGCATCTACGTGGGCGCGAGTACGCTTTCCTAAACGCGTTTTACTGCTATAAATCAGCGTGATCTGGTTATCATTTCTTGCTATAGAATCCATATATGTATATTATTGATGTGATTTCATTTTATCCTTTCTCTTTTTGAGCTGCACATTAAGTTCCCTAATGGTTACCTTAACCGATTCATGAAAGGTTTTTGAGCTACTTTCGGCAAAAAGGCGTGGTCCCGGTGCGCTCAAGCGTATACCGCATTTCATACCTGTTTCATCGCTGGAAGTATTCTCCGTTTTAAAAAAAATATCTGCCCGCACTAAAAAATCGTACTTATTTACTAGTTTATCAAGTTGCTCTATGGTAAAGCTTTCTAACGCTTCACTTTTAGTTACATCGTGGTATTCAAAATTATAGTTCATAATTCTATATTTTTTGGTAATTAGTTGTTGAAAGTTAAGCATTGCACCAACAAATTCAACAGGTTTTAGGCTTTCTTTGTGAACCTCGATTCTGGCAGTTCCACATGTATATAGAACTATTACTGATCAATTATTTCTTCCTCGTTTTCTTCGGAATTGATAAGAACAGAGGCTAAAATACCGCCTCCCAGAGAAACAATAATCACCAGTAAAGAAAGCCATTCTGGTATTTCAATAGTATGTGAAAAGATCATTTTCAGACCAACGAATGCCAGTATGATCACTAAACTATAATTGATATATCTGAATTTTGACAGCATCCTGGAAATCAAAAAATACATTGACCGTAGACCAAGGATCGCCAGTATGTTAGAGGTGAAAACAATAAAAGGATCTGCGGTTATCGCGAGGATTGCGGGAATACTATCCAGGGCAAAAAGAATATCTGTAAGCTCTATCACGATAAGTGCGATAAATAGGGGAGTGGCAAGGCGTTTACCATCAATGTGCATAAAAAAGTTGGCACCATCAGTTTCCGTGGTTACAGGAAATATCTTTTTTATGTTCTTGAAAATAAAGGAATCTTTTGGGTCAAAATCCGCATCGTCAGATTTGAACATTTTGAATGCGGTAAACAATAGAAATGCACCAAAAACGTAAACAATCCAGTCAAATTTGTTGATAAGCGCGACACCAAAAATGATCATAAGCGCCCTGAAAATTATGGCTCCCAGTATACCCCAGAAAAGTACACGGTGCTGAAATTTTTGCGGAATGGCAAAGGATGAAAATATAACCGCAATCACAAACACATTATCTATGCTTAGGGAAAGCTCAATGAGGTAACCTGTGATGTATTTTAAAACGGCATTATCTGGCGTCAAACCAGTTGGGTTTTCAACCATTTCAGCTGAAAATAGCCAGTAAATTACCCCGCTGAAAGCAAGAGCTATAGAAACCCATACCGCGGTCCATATACCCGCTTCTTTGCTGCGTATAACATGCGCATCCCTGTTGAAAACACCAAGATCAAGTGCTAGACAAATTAATATAAATACTATAAATAAACCCCAGACCCACATACGTTAATTTTTGAGGTGTAAAAATAGATAAGATCCCATGGCTGCAAGCGCTTCAGAAACTAAATTGCTGTTAAATAATTGTTTAAAAACTGGTTTCTGAGTATTTTATTTGGGCAATTCTAATCTAAACAATATCACAACCATGAAAGGATACAACGTAACCCAAAAATTAATCAACGCACATTTAGTTGATGGTGAACTCAAACCCGGAAAGGAAATTGGGCTTAAAATAGATCAGGCCCTTTTACAGGATGCAACCGGTACACTTGTTCAGCTG
Source organism: Flavimarina sp. Hel_I_48 (assembly GCF_000733945.1). NCBI lineage: Bacteria > Pseudomonadati > Bacteroidota > Flavobacteriia > Flavobacteriales > Flavobacteriaceae > Flavimarina > Flavimarina sp. Hel_I_48. The sequence continues at coordinate 285,459 of NZ_JPOL01000003.1, read as the reverse complement.
GAACTGGAAGCCATGAAACTAGATCGTGCAAAGACTGAGGTTGCCGTTCAATACGTTGATCATAACCTTTTACAAACGGATTTTAAGAATGCAGATGATCATGATTTTTTGCATAGTGCCGCGCAGAAATTTGGGTTGTGGTTTAGCCGTCCAGGTAACGGGGTAAGCCATCCCTTACACATGGAGCGTTTCGGCAAACCGGGAAAAACGCTGGTGGGCAGCGATAGTCATAGCTGTGCAGCAGGTTCATTGGGAATGCTCGCCATAGGTACCGGTGGTCTGGATGTAGCGGCAGCAATTGCAGGCCAACCCTATTTCGTTAAAATGCCTCAGGTAATGGGGGTAAAGCTTACGGGTAAGTTGCCGGATTGGGTTAGTGCAAAAGATGTTATTTTAGAAATGCTAAGACGTCATGATGTTAAGGGTGGCGTGGGTAAAATAATAGAATATTATGGAGATGGCCTGGATAACCTCAGCGCGATGGATAGGCATGTCATCGCAAATATGGGAGCTGAATTAGGTGCCACCACAACGGTATTTCCCAGCGATCAGGAAACCAAGCGCTTCCTAAAATCCCAGAATCGGGAGGCGGACTGGACAGAACTTTTAGCGGATGAAAATTGTGAGTACGACCTTCATGATGAGATTATTCTAGATGATCTTGTGCCGCTTATTGCCATGCCCACAAGTCCAGGAAATGTTGTGCCCGTGAGCGAGGTAGCAGGGAAAAAGATAGGGCAGGTTGTAATCGGTTCTTCGGCAAATCCTGGTTTGCGCGATTTCTGGATCGCAGGGGAGATCGTCAATGGTAAAGCTGTCAATCCTAATGTTTCTTTTGATGTAAATCCTACCAGCCGACAGATTATTCAGAATATGATCGAAAATAAGGCTTTTGCTAATTTAATTACCGCGGGAGCCCGTTTTCATCAGAGTGGTTGTATGGGATGTATAGGTATGGGTCAGGCACCGGCCAGCAATACCATAAGCCTGAGAACAATGCCACGTAATTTTCCAGATCGTTCTGGTACTAAGGATGATCAGGTTTATTTGTGTAGTCCGGAAACAGCGGCAGCCTCCGCTTTAACGGGTGAAATTACAGATCCTCGTGACCTGGAAGAACTTTATGGGATGACGTATCCACAGTATAAAGCTCCACATATGCACATTATAAACATGGACATGCTCGTCGCCCCCGTAGAAAATACGAGCGAAATTGAACTGAAGAAAGGGCCAAATATTAAATCGCTTCCTCATATAGATGCCTTAAATGATAGTTATAGTGTTCCAGTAGCCTTAAAAATGGGCGATAATATTTCAACAGATGAAATCTTAAAAGCCGGTGCAGAAGTACTTCCATTCAGAAGTAATCTTCCAGAAATCAGTAAATACAGTTATATTGTTATTGATGAGACATTTTACGACCGGGCAATGGCGATCAAGGAAGAACATGGAGGACATATCGTGGTTGCCGGAGAAAATTATGCTCAGGGAAGTAGTAGGGAACACGCGGCACTTGCACCTAAATATCTAGGTCAGGTAGCGGTTATTGCAAAAAGCTATGCGCGAATCGCGTGGCAAAATCTCGTTAATTTTGGAATATTGCCCTTGGAATTCATCAATAAGGAAGATCTTGAGAAAATAACCCAGGGAGATATGATACACTTTAAAAACCTACGGAAAAATGTCGAAAACAGGGAAAATATTGAGGTTATTATCCAAAAAGAGAATCAGGATAACCTGATAATTCAAACAAAACATACCCTGAGCGACAGACAAATACGAGTACTTCTCAAAGGTGGAATAATCAATGATTTTAAGGAAAAATTGACAGCCTAAAAAATTGCATACATCAAAACTGAATTAAATTTACCCAGTGCTCTTTGCATTGGGTATTTTTTTGGAAATGATATTTTAAGAATTAAAAATACATTCTTGATTTTATTTTTAATCCGCCATCATCTTTCAAATAGCATATTAGTTTTCATAAGTAACAATCAGGGGATCTTTTGACGTATTGTATAGTATAACCTTTTAAAATGAAGCTTTTTAACCGGAAGAATATTTGTATTAAACCTACTTAGGAAGCTAAGTGCTAACCTCCATAATATCAAAATAGAAAATTACCATCTCATTCTCTTAGCATTTGGCCTGGCTACGGTAAGCATGGCCTATATCCCCATTGTTGCAAAAAAATTGAAGATCACTTTTGCACCTATTGTGCTGGTATTGGGGTTGGCAATACACTTTTTTGGAGTTCCCGTAAAATGGCCAGATCCTCTTTGGGATCAACAATGGGTCAAGGTAATTACTGAAATTATAGTGGTCATAAGCTTGATGGGAGCAGGGTTAAAAATAGGGATTCGGTATAGTCTTCAGCATTGGCAAAATACCCTGCGTTTGATTCATACAACCATGCCTCTTTATATTATAGGCATATTCTTATTGGGAAAATATATTTTAAACCTTGATGGTGCATCTTCTTTATTGTTGGCAGCCGTATGCGCCCCTACAGATCCCGTTCTCGCATCAGATCTGCAACTGAGAAAGGATGAAACCAAGGGGAAAAAAAATACAGGAATGCGGTACGTACTTACGGCAGAGGCTGGACTTAACGATGGTTTTGCCTTTCCATTTGTTTATCTCGCGATTCTCTGGTCAAGGCAGCCTGATTTTATGAAAATTGATTTTGTGCATTGGTTTGGGTTTTTCTTTTTATATAAAATTGTGATAGGCATTATAGTTGGCTCGATTATAGGTTTTTGCTATAGTTATTCCATTCATAAGATCAAATCAGAGTATAAGCATAAACCGTTAAGCGGTTTTGTGGGGATTGTACTGGCCATGACCGTATTTGCAATTACCGAAGTCTTATTAGGTTACGGCTTTTTAAGCGCCTTTTTCTGTGGTCTTTTTGCACAGTATCACTACCATAAAGAAGAGCGGGAAGATCAGGAAAAAGAGGAAATCCTACTGTTCACTGATGAATTTGAAAAACTGCTTATTGTAATTTGGATCGTTCTTTTTGGGGGTTTTGTGCTTTCCGGAATACTTAATTATATTCAGTGGCCTGGAATCGTTGTTGCCGGAATTATTGTATTGGTTTTACGACCGCTTTGCGGCAGAATTGCCCTTTTGGGAACAGATTTCAGTAAAAAAAAGAAATGGGCGGTCAGTTTTTTCGGAGTGAAGGGTGTAGGTTCGTTTTTTTATCTTTCGTACGGTATTTATGAGGGTAATTTTTCCAAAGCTAATGAACTTTACGCGCTGGTTACCGTAGCAGTGCTTATCAGCATTATAGTGCATGGTTTAACTGGACCACGTGTGGTGCAATATTTTAAACAGGAAAATCCGGGCTAACGCGATTTTTCTTTAATCTGCTAAGCATATTTAGTAAAAGAAGTACCTTAATCCTACAAAATTTCCCAGGACGATTTCTTTTATAAGGTAATTTTTACCAAACTTCCATAAGCTATACTTCTATACGTTTAGGCCTTCCTCTCGATGGGCATTGTACTATTTTGCTTGTTTCTATAAACCGCGGCTTCAATTTTTTTCATCTCCTAAGACCTGAATTGAAAGTATTGCTAAAATTGCCGACGAAAACTTTTGAAATCGCCAGCAGGGTGTTTAATCGTGCCCTAATGACCAGAAACGGGAATTAATAGTTGCTGAAGTCCGTATGGAACAGTAAAATAATTTATTTTGCGATTCAAAGCGATACAAAGTAAATAGTACCATGAATAATGAGTGACGCGGAAAAGAAAATACAACAAGAAGAAATTGATAATGAAATTCAGAATTCTGAAAAAAGCGATCAGGTAAATGCGAAGACGCACGGGGAAATTCTAAAAGAACAAATCGTTGAGGGTCAGCAAACCTACAACCGCAGTTCCAGTAGTATATTGCTGAGTTCCTTAACGGCAGGATTGGAAATAGGTTTTAGCTATTTACTGTTATGTTCCCTTGGTGGTTTTCTTTACGGTAAAGTAGGCCCAGAAGTTATCGTTAAAGCCAGGGCATTGGTTTATCCCATTGGATTTATTTTGGTGATCTTAGGCCAATCCATACTTTTTACAGAACAAACCTCCTTATTGAGTTTACCGGTTCTCAACAATAAGCGTTCGGTTTTTAGTTTGTTTAAATTGTGGGGGACGGTAATTTTTGGAAATCTATTGGGTGGCTGTATCATGGCAGTTATATTGACCTGGATAGGGGGAAGGCTTCATATTTTTACCCCAGAAACGGTCGTTCGAATTGCCCAGCACGTAACAGCCGTAGATAATATTGTCATATTTGTAAGCGCAATTTTAGCAGGATGGCTCATGGGATTACTATCCTGGCTTCTGACCTCTTCAAAGGAAACGATAAGTAGAATCGTGCTGATTTTTATAGTAACCTCTGTAATGGCCTTTACAGATTTGCATCATAGCATCATTGGGAACGTAGAAGTTTTTGCCGGTCTTTTGAACGATTCTTCCATTTCATTCTGGAAATATTTATCTTTTGAAGGTCTCGCTTTAGCTGGTAATGCCGTGGGTGGGGTTTTCTTTGTTGCCCTCCTAAAATATAGGGCATTTGTTTATAATGTGGGATAATACAAATTCCAATTTGTAATATTTTAGAATGTGATCAAGGAAACTGGTTCGATCTGAACTATAACCGACTTGCCATTCATGATTCTTAAATACTATATTCAAGTTTATATTTTGAATAAAGCAACTAACATACGGCTTGCTTGATCACAACAGTATGTTAGCTGCGTCATATGCCTTACCGCATGATGCTATTAGGAAACTGAACCACACTTTCATGGCCATTAGCCCCTACAGCAGCAACGCCGAAGAAAAAATTATCGATAACAACACCTTCAAGCGTCATTTCTGTTTCTGTAAGATAACGGCTATGATCCCAGGTAGGAGATGTGGTATCACGCCAGTAGATTTTATACCCTACTGCGCCGTCTACAGGTGTCCATTTTAATTTCGCCGAAGCTTCTACGATTCCGCCAATTTCAACTGTTTTGGGTGCTGGTGGTGCCCAGGCAATACTTGCGAGATTTATCGCATTTACGCTGGTTAATTTGGCCGCGTAGGGAAAATTTACGTGCTCCAGAACATCGCCATACGCAATCCCATCTTCTACGCGCACATCCTGATGTTGTTGTGTGTAATTTTCATGAGCTTCCATTATGCGGATGCCTGCATAGCCAAGATCGTTAAAGGGACGGTGATGGCCGCCGCGGCCAAAACGGTCCAGTCTGTAGATCATCATTGGGTTCATTTCGGGCATGTATTTTTTTACGTTCCCATGTACGTAACGGGCCAATTGCCGGGAAATACCATCAACCTCACCACCGTAAAACCTGCGGGCCTTTCGTTGCTCTTCGGTTTCATTGGCTGGTAAGGGCTCAGAAAATATCCTAAAATCACGGTTGCTTACATAACCGTCCACACCTTTGATATTGCCAATCATATCATTATTAAAAATCCCGATGATCTCCCAGCCTTTTTCTTTCGCGTATGCGGCAAGGCCGGCTCCTCCAAAAAGCCCTTGCTCCTCACCGGAAAGACCAACGTAAAGTATACTGTTTTCAAACTTGTATTTTGAAAGTACCCGTGCAGCTTCCAGCGTTCCAGCCATTCCGCTGGCATTGTCATTGGCACCTGGCGCATCTGTTTTAAAGTCCATGGTATTGCTCGCACGCGAGTCTATGTCACCACTCATGATAATATAGCGGTTGGGGTATTTTGTTCCTTTTTGTACCGCTAATACATTGACCACGTAAGCATCATGGGGTACGCGTTGTCCCATATCTTTCGTCACTAGATCTTTCTGATAAAAAACATCAAGGCAGTTGCCGCATGCGGAAGATGACTTCTCAAAATCGCTTTTTATCCAGCGTCTGGCTGCGCCTATTCCCCGGGTTGTGCTCACGGTATCGCTAAAGGTATTCCGTGTTCCAAAACCAACAAGTTTTGTAACATCCGCCTTTATGCTGTCTGCGGAAACATTACCAATAATATCGTAGATACGCAAATCTGTCGCTGATGGGACTTGTTCCTGTGCAAAGAACGTGGTGGTTAAAAATAATAGAAGTAGGGTGTTAAATTGTTTCATATAAAAGGTATGGTTTTAATTGTTTAAGTAAGATCTTTATAGATTACAGAGCGAATAATTACCTCGCATCGTTTTCTAACTTCTGGTTCTAAATATAAAATAAAACGCCCTGTTCAAAAGGGCGTTCATCAGTTTTTTTGAGGTAAAAACCTTTAAAAACCGTCATTTTAGGAACATAAATGCCTTAAAAAAGATCAGTTTTTGGCAAATTCTTCCAGCAATTGCCGTACATGGTCTGTATCTTCCACATAAAAACGGGCCGCTGTTTTTTGCAATCCTACTTTCACCGTATAAGCAGATTCTGGTAACTCCTCAAACATGAATTCATCGGTCCAGTCATCACCAATGGAAAATATAAAACTGTAATCCTTATTAAAAATCTCTTTGGCAACCGCCTTTCCTTTGTTGACCGCTCCACTTTTAATTTCCAGCACTTTATTGCCATCAAGAACTCCTAGATCTTTATTGCTGGCAAGTTCTTTAATAACAGTGGAAAGTTCGTTGGCCCGCATTTCGCCAAGCTCAGGGTCGGCATTTCTATAATGCCAGGCCAGCGAATAATTTTTCTCTTCAATAAATGTGCCCGGCGTACGGTCAACGTAGGTTTCAAGGATAGGCCTTATTTGTGGCATCCAGTCATTTTTGATCTTTTCGGTAATTTCCCAATCTTCTCCAGATTTGCGTTTCCACACACCATGTTCTGCGATTAGGGTAACAGGTACATCTTTCCACCAGGTGCCCAGCGTATCGCGGTCGCGACCACTTATGATAACAACTTTTGTATGTTCCTGCGCTTGAATACTTGCCACAAGATCCAGTATTGCCGGGTCTGGCTTTGCGTTTGCGGGATCACTTACAAAGCCGCGTAGGGTGCCATCATAATCCAAAAACAGAATACGTTTTTCAGACTTCTGGAAAGCTTGCATCATTTCCTGTTGCTGTGTTTTTTTTATTTTAATAGCTTTTACCATATCTGATTTATCCTTTGTTTTTTCCAATGCATCTAAAAATTCCGAAGACCATTTTTCAACATTATAGCGCTTAAGCCGCTTTTGCATTTGTGAATTGCGTTGTTTTTGCTCTTCTTCGGGCATTTCTATCGCCTCTTTTAGAGTTTCCGCAATTTCTTCAAAATTGTTTGGGTTGATCAACAACGCTTCGTTCAGCTCTTGTGCGGCACCCGTCATTTCGCTCAAAATAAGGACTCCGGTCTTGTCTGTTCGCGTGGCAACATATTCTTTGGCAACAAGGTTCATACCGTCGCGTATGGGCGTTAAAAGCGCGATATCGCAGGTGGTATACAAATCGATAAGATTGTCAAAAGGCATGGAACGATAAAAATACCAGATGGGCGTCCAACTTACCGTGGCGAACTTACCATTGATGCGCCCCACGAGTTCGTCTACTTCTTTTTTCAGTTTTTGATACTGAGGTACGTTGGAACGGGAGGGAACAGCCAGCATTACCAGACGCACTTTTTCAAGATATTGCGGATAATTTTCCAGGAAATATTCATAAGCCCTTATCCGGTTGGCTATTCCCTTTGTATAGTCAAGCCGGTCAATGGAAAGTATCATCTTAGCATCTGGTGTAGCGTCCAGGTGCATATCCAGTCTGCGCTGCAATTCTGATTGTTCTTTAGCATTTTGTTTTTGGTTCGTTAACGCGGCATTTTCAAACTTGGCGTAATCAATACCCATAGGGAAAGAGTTCACCGTAACCAGTCGATCTCCCAGCATAATCTCGTTGAAATTCACATCATGACGTAAAATTCGGCTTACCGAACTTAAAAAATGACGCTCATAATCATAGGTGTGAAAACCGATAAGATCTGATCCCAACAAACCTTTGAGGATTTCTTTTCGCCAGGGCAAAGTCCTAAAAACTTCATAGGAGGGAAAAGGGATGTGTAAAAAGAAGCCTATGCGCGTCTCTGGCCTTTCTTTCTTAATTAGCTGTGGCAACAGCATAAGTTGGTAATCATGAACCCAGACGGTATCGCCATCTTCAAGCTGTTCAAGTACAACTTCCGCAAACTTCTCGTTGACTTTTTTATACGTATTCCAGTAGTTTTTTTCAAATTCGGCATATTCCATAAAATAATGAAAGAGCGGCCAGATGGTCCGGTTGCTAAAGCCATAGTAAAAACCATCTACATCCTCCTGATCAAGATTAACCGGTACGCACTGTTCTTTTTTGCACGCCTCAACCACTTTATCCTGCATGTCTTCCGGGATCTCTTCCTCTGTAAGTCCCGGCCAACCAACCCACACTCCATTACCATCCCGGTGAACGGATTTCATCCCGGTTGCCAGGCCTCCCACACTTGGGATCGCTTCAAGGGAATTATTATTGATTTGTAATTGTAAGGGCAGTCTATTTGAAATAATGATAGTCTTGCTCATAAAGTGACTGATTGTTGGTTGGATATTTTTGTTATTGCTTAAATTTCGGAAATTATATGGGTTTATAGCCTGCTTTTGCACAACTTTTAGAAAATTATGGATAATCTTGACTACGGAATAATAGGGAATTGCAGGAGCGCTGCGCTCATTTCAAAAACAGGATCCATAGACTGGTGCTGCCTACCCATATTTGATTCCGCATCTGTGTTCGCAAAACTTCTTGACGATAAGAAAGGGGGGAGCACTTCATTTGAAATTAGTGAAACCTATAAAATCGATCAGGAATATCTTTGGGAAACCAATATCTTGAGTACAACTTTTGACGACGGCACCAATGCCTTCCAGGTGCTGGATTTTATGCCGCGTTATGAGAAAAAGAACAATAAATTCTATTCCCCTCCAGATATTATTCGCTTTATCCGATTTATAAAAGGAGCGCCCAAATTTAAAATAGTCTACGATCCTCAATTAGAATATGCCAAACCGAAAACCTTTAACGAAGACAAAGAGGAATATATAGAAAGTTATACTGAAGGCGGTAAATACGATTCCCTTTACATGTATACAGATTTTGATAATCAGGATATTCTAAATAATAAGGAATTAACACTCACTGACAATGCTTTTATACTTATTTCCTACCATGAGAAGTTGATAAAGCAGGATATAGATCGCATTTATCTCAAATTTCAACGTACCAAAGTATACTGGATGAACTGGAGCGATGCCACTACAAAATACCCAAAATACCAGAACGAGATCATACGTTCTGCACTAACACTAAAAGCACTTACATTTGAAAAATCAGGAGCCGTGCTTGCGGCAGCGACCACATCTTTGCCAGAAACCATAGGCGAAATACGTAACTGGGATTACCGGTTTTGCTGGGTGCGCGACGCTTCCATGGTGATCCGGGTGATAAGTAGCCTGGGCCACACGAAATCTGCCCAGAAGTTTTTGCAGTTCATCATGAATACGGTCCCAGATAAGGATGAGAAAATGCAGATTATGTACGGGATTAACGGCGAGAAGGAACTTACCGAAGAAACACTGGATCATTTAAGCGGTTACAAGGATTCTAAGCCCGTGCGTGTGGGAAATGCGGCTTATGTACAGCGACAAAACGATATCTATGGCATTTTGATGGAAGTTATATATAGTCAATTTGTTGAATTTGAAAATACGCTGGAAAACAGTGAAGCCCTGTGGACGATCGTACGTGGAATTGTCACAATCGTTGAAGAGCACAGGCAAGAGGCAGATAAAGGAATATGGGAACTTCGTACCGAAGATAAACACTTCACCTTTTCTAAACTGCTTTGCTGGGTGGCGGTGGATCGCGCCATCAAAATTGCAAATGTGCTCAACAGAACGCGCAATATTGAGGAATGGAAAAGCCTACGTGAAAAAATCTATATTGATATCTATGAGCACGCCTGGAATGAAGAAATTGGCGCCTATACGCAGTCTTATGGTTCAACCGCACTGGATGCATCTACCTTATTGATGCAACAATATGGGTTCATTGAGGCAGACGATCCCCGGTTTATCTCTACCGTAAAAGCCACGGAAAAGGAATTGTGTCAGGATGGACTCATGTACCGCTACAAGAATGATGATGATTTTGGTAAGCCTTCTTCTTCTTTTACCATTTGCTCCTTCTGGTTTATCGATAGCCTTTATAAAATAGGGGAGAAGGATAAAGCCGTCAAATATTTTGACCAACTCTTATCCTATAGCAATCATTTAGGGTTGTTTAGCGAGGATATTGATTTTAAGACAAAACGTTTATTGGGCAATTTTCCGCAGGCGTATTCCCATTTGGCGTTGATTGAAACAGCAATTAATTTCTCTAATAATATAGGAGAAAAAGACATTTTTGAACCCATTTTCTATTAAAGAACCCTTTTTTTGGTCGAAAAAAGCCTATTTATCGGCTATTTTCTCCTGTTTTTCGACCTTTTTTATTGGTTTTGGATGTTGATTTTCCAATCCGGAAGCAGGCATGGTGAATCGGGTTTTGGAGAAACTTTCAGGATAATTTCTTTGTATAAAGGAAATCAGATTTTCACGAACGTATACCCGTAAATCAAAGGCCGTGGGTGAATCCTTGGCGCTCATAAGTGCACGGATCTCTACGGAATTGGCCGTACTATCAGTGACTTGAAGTACATTTACTTTTTGGTCCCAAAGCGGCGATTTTTTGAGCAAGCGCGTTAATTCTTCACGCAGGTCATCAAAGGGGATATTGTAATCGGTATATATAAAAACAGTTCCCAGAAGATCTGAGGAGCTTCGCGTCCAGTTTTGAAAAGGTTGCTCTATAAAGTAGGTGGTGGGCACCACAAGGCGACGCTTGTCCCAAATATTGACGACTACATACGTAAGGGTTATTTCCTCAATGCGTCCCCATTCTCCTTCCACAATAACCACATCATCTATACGAATAGGCTGGGTAAACGCAATTTGAATTCCTGCCATCAACGTACCCAATGCCTTCTGCGCGGCAAAACCAATAATGATTCCCGCAATACCTGCAGTTGAGAGCATCGTAACGCCCATTGCCCTTATATTGTCAAAACTCATCAGGACAATACCTATACCTAATAACACCAGCACAAATATAATTACCCGTTCCAGGATATTGAATTGTGTATAGATTTTGCGTGCCTTAATGTTGTTCTCCGCCTTAATATCATAATTCTCCAATACCTTTGCTTTAGCAACTTTTACCGCAATAATCGCCAGCCACACAAAACTGATGATCAGAAGTACGGTGCTTACTTGGTTTAGTGAAGCTTCTGAAATAAAATCCTCTACAATCGCGGCGATTTTATCAAGCCTCAACATAAGGCTTACCAGGAGTAATGCGAGCGGAATACGGGTACGCTCTGCAATGTTCAGCGGTAAAATGTTATTGGTGTTCTTACCTAATTTTTTGAGCACAAAATAAAGGATCGTAAAAATGAGTCCTGTAATTAAAATACTGAAAATAAGAAAGCGTTGCATTTCTGGACTAAAGTATAGTTGCATATGGGGAATTTTTAACTATTATCCTTAAAACTAGCCAAAACAACATTCAGTCAACGTTAATGAAGCTTAAAATTTTGTCTATCAGGCCACTACAACGTTAGTAAAATTTCAGCAGTAGCAAATCTCATCAGATATCTTCTGGAGATAAGGGAATCTTTACGGAATATTTTTACTTTAACCTTCTGATTTCTCCAATGTTATGAATGTAAAATGCTGCAATACTTTGTTGTGTTAATCAGGGATATCTCCGGAAAAGCAGGTTGTTTTTCGGTATAAAAGTCTCATTTATTACCGTTTATCGTATTATTAATTCCTTCCAACCATAGTAATGAGGAGATTAGCTAAAAACATCATAACCAGACCGCATGCACTGGTACATTTGTAATAACAAAATCTAGAATACGTATGAAACTTATTATAACTTATTTGGTGCTTTTTTTGACGCTACTTATATATGGTCAGATTTATATAGATCAAGCACAATATGAATCGCAAGATGAACCAAAACATTTGGAATCTGAAAATAGTGCTATTATGCTTGAAGAGTATTGCGGAAGATGCCAGCTTTTTTTGTAAGAAATAATTTTAAAGGATAGTAGGTCTAATCTGGTGATGAGAAATAAAATTATTGAAACTAGTTTTAGGCTTTATAGAAAAATGTTCAATGATCCTGGGTAGGGTTTATGTAGAAATTTTTTGAATGAAATACTGGAAATCTTTTTGAGATAGGAATCGAAGTCCTCGGTAAAAATTCCCCACAGCCGGACTATTATATGGATGAAAAATTTACTCTTGGTTTGTTGGTTGACTAAGATCTGGAGGTTGGATTGAAAAGCAGGGAACTATTCCCTGCTTTTTTTTGGCATACCTTAAAAAGGCGATCATAACGTACTGCACGTTGAATAATTCCGCATAATCTTTAGTGTTTAGTAGACTTTAAATTAGCTTGTTAGCAAATCGTTTTCTATGTATTTCACACTTTGAGAAAGGCTTTTATAAGGATCCATATCAAAATTTTCCTGCTCAATGATAAGATGCTTTACATCAGAGGTTTTCATATTTTTAAAAATTGTGGTGTAATCTATGGTTCCTGCGCCTATTTCGGTATTTAATTCCCTGTCTGCTTTATCCATGTCTTTTACATGCCATAAAGGAAATCTTCCAGGATATTTATTGAATAACGCTACGGGATCTACACCTGAATGTGCGACCCAGAAAATATCCATTTCAAAGTCCACCAGTTCTTTGTCTGTTTCAGAAAGCAAAATTTCATAACCCGTCTGACCATCATATTTTTCAAATTCAAAGGCATGATTGTGATAGGCCAACTTCAAACCCGCCTGCTTGCACAATTCACCAATTTCGTTAAATTTAGGGGCAAGACGTTTGTAATCGTCCAGGGAACCGCGCAAGGAATCGCCCAGGTACGGAATAATAAAATATTTTTGATTTAATTGTTCGGCAGCTTCGATCATGTGCATTAGTTCATCTTTTGTTCCGCCAGGTGCCAGAAAAGAATCGGCGCCATAATGACCACTGGGGCTTTTCATCCCGGTGTCTTTCAAAATCTGATTAAATTCTTCTATAGTTGTCCCCCAGAAGCCATTTTCAAGGGTATAACCGTAGGTTTCTACTTCTTTGAAGCCAATTTTTGCTACCATTTCTAGAGTACCCTTCACATTATCCGGAAGGGTTTCCCGCAGGGAATATAACTGCAACCCTAATTTGTGCTTTTTTACACTGGCAAAAGCAATTTTGGGAAGTAGGGTAGCGGCAGCAGCAGCTAATGTAGCTTGTTTTAAAAAAGTTCTTCTTTGTGACATCTTTGGTTTTTTAAGGGAATGGGGCTAAATTGATTTAGCATAGTATACGAATCCTAAAATTAAAATAAAATATCGTTAAACCCTTGCTTTTATCTCAGATATGAATGTTAATACGATTTACCATTAATTTTATAAACACGTCCTTTCAAACTATCTGCAATAAAAAAAGTCCGCTACCAGGGGGTAACGGACTTTTAACCAACTTTAAACAATATAAAAAACCAACTTTACATTCTCGTTAAACGCTACTCAAAAATTAAGTTGCGTTATATTTTCAACTAGGATTACTGGCCAGACTTTCAAAGACATTATTCTCAATATCTAACGCCTTGATTTGATAAAGGCTTTCTGGGATTTCTCCCGAAAAAGTGTTTTTACCAACTGCCAGAACTTCCAAGCTTTTCAAAGCAGCCAATTGATCCGGAAGTTCACCACTTAAATCATTTTCAGAAAGGTCAAGCTTTTTTAAAAATTTAAGGTTTCCCAAACTCGATGGCAACTCCCCTTTAAGAGCATTGGAACTTAAATCGAGACCTACAACTCTGTCATTTTCAATAGTAACACCCTTCCAATTTGTAATATCTTCATTAAGATCCCAGGTTACTTTCCATTGTTCGCCCTGGGTAAAACGATGCAAATCTTTTAAAGCATCCTGCTCACTTTGTGAAACCTGTGCAAAACCGCTGACACTTAATAAGCACATTAGAAAAAATATAGTATATGAATTCATGATTTGGGGCTTTCAATGTATTACAGCGTAAATATATAGCATTTAAACCATTAAAAGCAAGTTAATTCGGTAAAAGACACAAAAAGAAGTAAAATTTAACATATTTTAATAATTATTGAACGCTGATGCTTTTTGAATAAATGCCCTATTAATCTCGTGGATGCCCTGAAATTGCTTTATTAGTAGGTTTTTCCCGAATATTTTCTCCGCTTTTGAAAATTCACCTTGCATTCTTTTTTCTGTAAAGTATTGATCTGCATTACCATAAGTAATGACTATACGTCTAGTAGAAAGATGATCAAAACTATGGGAAGGTATCTCCTCGGGTATTCCACCAGAATGCAATAGGAGGGACGAGCAATCAATTTTAGAAGTTGCGGCCCACCGCAGGATTGCCGAAACGCCTTGCGAATACCCAAAAAGGATCAAATTTGCCTGTCCGTCAAGTTTTGGTTTTATCTCCGCATCATACACGGCATCCAGATAATGGACTACATTTTGGGTTTCCTGTTCCAGATATTTCCTTGTAAACCAGGAGGCGCCAATATATTTGTAGGATTTGTCCTGATAATATTTCGCGGGTGCTTGTGGGGCAACTATATAATTGGTTTTAGGATCCAGATGATCAAAATAGTTGATAAAATATTCGCTTAAATAGCCAATGCCATGACAGACCAGCCAGATATTCCGGGTTTCCTCGGTAAACGTATTTAAAGTAGAATAGGTATTTGCTGCGGTATAGTTAACCTGTTTTTCCATGGACATGCGCGTATAGGATTTGTATCTTTACAAAGTAAATAATTCAGGGGGAAAAATGATAGTTCCCAGTAGATAGTTCAATTTTGAGAATCTATATTAAGTATTCCTTATGTCAAAAAAATCAAAGACCGAAATACTGGCGCTGTGCGCTAAGATGTCCACAAACACCTTAATGGAAACATTGCATATTGAATTTATTGATGTGGGCGAAGACTACCTTACCGCAAAGATGCCGGTGACACCCAGAGTCCATCAACCGGACGGCGTTTTACATGGCGGTGCAACCGTGGCACTTGCAGAAAGTGTGGGAAGCGCAGCAAGTTATATATTTTTAAATGCCGAAAATGTAATGGTGCGCGGTATAGAAATCGCTGCAAATCATGTAAAAAGCGTTTCGGAAGGGGATGTTTTTGCAAAAGCCACATTCTTACATAAAGGCAGGACGACCCAGGTCTGGGATATCCGCATTACAAATCCCGTTGGAGAGCTCATTTCTTTTGTCAAACTTACCACGCTATCGCTTCCTAGAAAAACAAAATGACAGCAACAGACGTATTTCATCGGCTTGCCGCGCAATACGCCATGGGGCTTCCTTTTGTGGCGTACAAAAAACCTAGAGAAAAAGAGGTCCAGGTGATTTTTCAGAATGATACGCAAGTACACGAGGTCCAAACCTTTATGGAGAGCGGCTTTGTTTTTGCCCCATTCAATAAAGAGAAAAGCATTTTGATTCCGGGGAAACCCCTAAAAGCCGACTTTTATTTTACCGAAGAAAAGTCGGATTTTGAGCTAAAATTGCCAATTTCTGACGAAAAAAGGCAAAAACACATACATCTGGTTGAAAAGGCAATCGGTGAAATCAAACGTAAAAACCTAATCAAAGTAGTGCTCTCCAGGCAACAGAATATATCTACGGAAAAAGATCCACTACTTCTTTTTAAAACCCTGGCAAATGTGTACCCAGATGCATTTACCTACATATTTTATCATCCATCCATCGGGGTTTGGCTGGGAGCAACCCCAGAAACATTGCTGCGCGTAAACGGTCTGCGTTTTCAAACCATGGCGCTTGCGGGAACGCAGGTTTTTGAGGATTCCGTAGATGTGCAATGGGGCAAAAAGGAACTTGAAGAACAGCAGCTCGTTACCGATGAAATCGTTAAAAGCCTGAAGAAATTTGAGGTGAAAAATTTAAATGTAAAAGATAGGGAAACGGTGCGTGCCGGCAATGTATTGCATCTGCGCTCTGTGATCACCGGCGTTATGCACGCAAAGGGTCAACAGTTAGGGCGCATTATCTCCGCGCTTCATCCCACACCTGCCGTTTGCGGACTTCCGCGCGAAGCGGCCAGATCTTTTATTGCTAAAGAAGAGGGTTACGATCGTGCATTTTATACCGGTTTTCTGGGCGAACTTAACCTGCAGGAGGAAAATTCGAGGGCTTCCCATCGCCGCAATACAGAAAATCTCGCTTATAAAAGCATTAAAAAATCAACCGATTTATATGTGAACCTGCGCTGCATGCAGTACGATACTAAAGAGGTAACCCTTTTCATGGGAGGCGGGGTTACCCGGGATTCTATACCAGAAAGGGAATGGGAAGAAACCGTAGCCAAAGCACAAACCATGCTGCGTGTGCTTTAAAAACGTGCAGTGAAATCGTACTTTTGCCCTATGGTATATTCTACAATCCCCGTAGCCCAGGCGGTCATAACCTTGTGCCTCAGCAAGGGTATAGATCATGTAGTCATTTCGCCGGGCTCCCGCAATGCCCCGTTGACAATAGGTTTTAGTCATCATCCCGAGATTAAGGCATTCAGCATCGTAGATGAACGCTGCGCCGCTTTTTTTGCGCTCGGTCTTGCGCAACAATTGCAAAAACCTGTCGCCATTTGCTGTACTTCGGGCAGTGCGCTGCTCAACTATTATCCTGCTATCGCGGAAGCTTTTTATAGCGATATCCCACTGGTGGTACTTTCGGCCGATAGGCCAATTGAGCGCATTGATATAGGGGATGGGCAGACCATACGACAGCGCAATGTGTTTGAAAACCACATACTTTATTCGGCCAATCTATATTCGGAATTGGTTATGGAAGAAACTGTTCATGATCAAAAACTGCAGCAAAAGCAACGGGAGGCCACCACGCACAATCAGCAGGAAATCAATAAGGCACTCAATACCGCAATCGAGAAAAACGGACCCGTACATATAAATATCCCGTTTTATGAACCTTTGTACCAAACTACTGAAACAGCACAACCAGCGCCAATTTTTGTTTCACCGAAGGTTAAAAAGGAAGAGTTGAGCACAGAGGAATTGCAACCTTTTGCAAAAATCTGGAACACGTCCCACAAAAAGATTGTTCTGGTAGGGGTATTGCCTCCGGATGCGCTTGAAAAGGAGTTTCTGAATGCACTGGCCACTGATCCCAGTGTTCTGATCTTTACGGAAACTACTTCTAATTTAGATCATCCCAATGCATTTACCCGTATTGATAACTTGATAGGTAGTCTGGATACGGAAGGCTTTCAGAAATTACAACCCGATTTGTTGGTGACCTTTGGTGGAATGGTAATTTCCAAAAAAATCAAAGCGTTCCTTCGGAATTTTCGACCCAAACAGCACTGGCATATTGATCCTAAAAAAGCTTACGATACGTTCTTTTGCCTCAACCGCCATTTTGAAGTTACGCCAAATACTTTCTGGAAGCGCTTTTTACCCCTGACGGAAAAACTTGCAAGTGCCTATTTTAGTACATGGAATACCATTAAGATCCATCGCGATAAGAAGCATGAAGAATATCTTAAAGATATGCAATGGTGTGATTTTAAAGCCTTCCAGATCATATTGGAAAAAATTCCCGATAAAAGCATGTTACAGTTGGGCAACAGCTCTACCGTGCGTTATGTTCAGCTTTTTGATATTGACAAATCGTTAAAAGTATTTTGCAATCGGGGAACGAGCGGTATTGATGGTTCTACCTCTACGGCAATAGGAGCCGCGCTGGGTAGTGCGACGCCTACGACATTGATAACCGGCGATCTCAGCTTTCTATATGACAGTAATGCTTTGTGGAACCGTTATATCCCGGGCAATTTTAAGATCATCGTAATCAATAACAATGGCGGCGGTATTTTTAGGATTTTGCCCGGTAATAAGGATACCAAAGAATTTACTGATTTCTTCGAGACCACACACAACCTGACGGCAGAACACCTGGCAAAAATGTATGATTTTAAATATTATCAAGCTTCCACTAGTTCCGCTTTAGAAGATGAATTGGTTAAATTCTATACTGAAAACGACAAACCGTCAATTTTGGAAATCAGTACCCCACGGACTATAAACGATCAGGTATTGCTTAATTATTTTAGTTTTATTCGATAATAAAGTATCGATAAATAGTATAAATTCAGCAATTTATCGCCTATATTGAGCATTTTTTGGCTGAAATATCGCTATTTATTCTTCTATATATAAGTATTGATAGATTTTATAGTTATGCTTTAAATATATTCTATATTCTGAGTTCTTTTAAGCACCACACACTGTTTAAAGTTGTGCGAGGTTGCTTAATTTTGCAACAAACAATCCATACTATATGTTAGAAATAGGCGCTTACCACAAAATGATTATTGATCGCGACGTGAGTCCGGGACTTTATTTACGCAATGAAGAGGAGGATGAAGTCCTGCTACCCGGAAAATATGCGCCAGAAAATTTTAAGCTGGAGGATTCCATTGAGGTTTTTGTTTATCTCGACAACGAAGAGCGACCGGTTGCCACAACCTTAAAACCTTTTATAGAGAAAAATGGATTTGCTTTTTTACGCTGTACGGCAGTAACAGGCATTGGTGCTTTTGTGGACTGGGGGCTTGACAAAGAATTGCTTGTACCCTATAGCAATCAAATGACTCCCATGAAAGCAGGGCAATCTTATGTGGTCTATCTTTATCTGGATGAAAAATCAAACCGTTTGGTAGGATCTACAAAGACACCTCAGTTTACAGATAATGACAACATTGAAGTGCAAAAGTTTGACAAAGTTGATCTTCTGGTTTCCCACTATTCTGATCACGGTGCAAACGTGATCATCAATGGCAAACACATGGGCCTCGTTTTTAAGGACAGTATTTTTGAAGATTTGCGTGTAGGCGACAAATTACCGGGATATATCAAATGGGTGCGTGACGATAAGAAGATAGATGTCGTTCTTCAGCCGGAAGGCTACAAAGGGATCGAGCCTAACACTAAATATATCATGGATGAGTTGCAGGCCAATGGTGGTAAGCTCATGCTGAGCGATAAGAGCAAACCTGAAGATATACAGGCGCAACTGGGTATAAGTAAGAAAAGTTTCAAAAAAGCCATTGGTGTTCTCTATAAAGAACGAGAGATTGTTATAGAAGAAGATAAAATTGTATTAAACACAAAAAAATAAGGCATGCAGCAACCAGACTGGCAAACCGCTATAGAATTTGATGATATTACCTATAAAAAGGCAAATGGTGTTGCACGTATCGCCTTTAACAGGCCTGATGTTCGCAACGCATTCCGACCAAAAACGACTTCTGAACTTTTAAAAGCTTTTCACGATGCGCAGGAAGATACCAGTATAGGTGTGGTTCTGCTTTCTGCCGAAGGACCTTCGTCAAAAGATGGTGTCTATAGTTTTTGCAGCGGGGGTGATCAGAAAGTACGCGGTGATCAGGGTTATGTAGGGGAAGATGGTTATCACCGTCTCAATATCCTTGATGTGCAGCGCTTGATTCGTTTTATGCCTAAAGCGGTTATTGCAGTGGTTCCCGGTTGGGCAGTAGGCGGTGGCCATAGTTTGCACGTGGTTTGTGATCTTACGCTTGCCAGTAAAGAACATGCCATATTTAAGCAGACCGATGCCGATGTCACCAGTTTTGACGGCGGTTATGGTTCGGCCTATTTGGCAAAAATGGTTGGTCAAAAGCGTGCCCGCGAAATTTTCTTTTTGGGACGGGATTATTCTGCTCAGGAAGCTTATGAAATGGGAATGGTAAATGCCGTTGTTCCCCACGAAGATCTTGAAGATACTGCCTATGAATGGGCGCAGGAAATTTTGCAGAAATCACCTATTTCCATTAAAATGCTGAAATTCAGTATGAACCTTACCGATGATGGAATGGTAGGCCAACAGGTTTTTGCCGGTGAGGCGACGCGCCTTGCCTATATGACCGATGAAGCCAAAGAAGGCCGCAACGCCTTTCTTGAAAAACGGAAGCCCAACTTTGACAAAAAATGGCTGCCATAAAATTGAATCGAAGTACTTAAAATCTTGGAAAACAGCTTTACAAACCATCAGATACTTAGCAGTGACCTTCCTCGCTATGAATCGCTTGTACTGGAGCCTATATCCATAAAACAGCGTACAAAGGCATTGATCGGTTTAACGCTGTGGCTTATGGTAATCACTGTTGGTTTAAGTATTTGGTTTTATTACGAAGCAAATTTTCTAGTGTATTATGCAGCAGTTGCTGGAATCTTATTTTTCGGCTTTCAGTACTTTTTGATTTTCAAAAATCAGGAGGTGTATGGCTATGCCCTTCGGGAGCGGGATATCGTATTCAGACGGGGATTTTTATTTGAAAAAACTACAATTATTCCCTTCAGTCGTATTCAGCATGTTTCCATTTCTCAGGGGATTTTAGATAAATCCTTAAAGATCGCCACGCTACAGATTTATACAGCAGGGGGCAGTGGAAGCGATATCAATATCCCCGGACTAGAACCACAGCGTGCCACGGCCGTAAAAGAAGCAATCGTGAAAGAAGGGGATTATGCAGCCTTCTAAACCTTTTACCCGGCCCCAATTACAATCCCCGGTAGGTATTTTGCTCATTTTTGTAGCTTCAGCATTCAAATCCCTGAGAGGTTTATGGGTTCTGGGAGCTTATATTCTGTTTGGTAAAATAACGGGTGATAAGCTGTTTTACTTACTTTTTGGAGCCGTTTTATTGGCTATTTGGCTCATTATTTACAGCATACTGGCCTATAGGCGTTTTATATTTCACATTGATTACAATAAAGCCGAATTCATCCTAAAACAAGGGGTTTTTAGCACTACGGAAATAGCAATTCCTTTCGATAAAATCCAACAGGTCTATTTTAAAAGGGATTTGCTCCAACGTGTAATCAATGTTTACGAAGTTGTGATTGATACTGCTGGCAGCAAGGCCGAAGAAGTAAAGATCAAAGCACTATCACGAGCGAATGCTGATCTCTTACAAGCTGCACTTTTAAAGGAAGTTCAATCAGCTCCAGTCGAAGAAAGTCCAGATTTTGATAAGAAAAATGAAGCCACTGCTCAGCCATTGCCAAAAGAATTATGGACGTACCGCTTATCCTTTGGAAAATTGCTTCGCATTGGTTTATCTACAAATTATCTGCGGGGTGTGTGGATACTTTTGATTTTTGCAGGTTCCATACTTCAGCAATTCGATACAAACCTGATAGACGAAGACTACAATCTCCAGTTGGAAAACCTTTACGATACGTATATCAGTACGAACTATACCCTTACACTCTTATTTATAGCATTGCCCATACTTTTTCTCGTTGGTATCCTTATTACCACTACGGAAGTTTTTATTAAATACTACGGTCTTAAGCTTACACGCACCGGGAAGGAACTACAACTGGAAATGGGTTTAAAGACAAATACCCGTGTCGCACTCAAACCGGAACGGATACAGATTTTCACCATAAAAGTAAATCCGGTACAGCGCTATCTCAACTTATATAATCTACAATTTTCACTGGTGAACAGTGTTGAGGAAAGTGAAAAAAGTAAAATTAAAGTTCCGGGCATACCGGAAGAAATCGTTTCAAAAATTCAAAATTTCGTATTTGAAATAGATCCAGGAGCAACAAAGGAGTCTTTTAGACCGAATAAACTTTTATTCGTAAGGCAATGTTTCTTTGGTCTTTTACCATTGATGATAGGTTTGTTGTTATGGTATATATTTCTGGAGAATTTTGCATTTAACTTTATTCTGCCGGTTTTCCTTATCTATCTACCAGCAATGATCTACTTGAAATGGTTTTCATATAAGGCCATAAAATTGGAATTTACCAGTGAATTTCTGATCAAAAAAACCGGTTTATGGACTAAAAAGACCGAAATAATCCCATTTTACAAGTTACAATCCATAAGTGTCAAACAACCTTTATGGTATAAAAAGCGAAATGTGTATAACCTTGTTTTTCATACAGCCAGCGGAGATGTTTCGTTTATGGCAGTAAATGGCGCGGTATTGAGCCAGGTAAACTACGGACTCTATAAAATAGAAACAGCAGCAAAACCCTGGATGTAAACCGAATATTATCTTATCTCCGGAAAATCTGCCGGTCGCACCTCACGCATCATGGTATATACTTTTTCAAAAATATCTTCAGCAGAAGGTTTAGAAAAATAATCCCCATCAGTTCCATACGCTGGTCGGTGTGGTTTTGCGGTCAGGGTCTGCGGCGCGCTATCCAGTAATTTATAGGCATTTTGCCCCTCTATTACCTGTTGCAGCAAATAGGCAGATGCACCACCGGGCATATCTTCATCAATAACAAGCAGCCGACTGGTTTTGGCAACACTTTTCACGGTTTCCTTTTTAAGGTCAAAAGGAAGCAAACTTTGCGCATCAATAACTTCGGCATCTATGCCCACACTTTGTAGGTCCTTTGCAGTTTCCATGACAATGCGCAACGTACTTCCATAAGAAAGTAATGTAATATCAGTGCCTTCTTTGAGTACTTCCACCTGACCAATAGCCGTACGCAGTTCGTCAAGATTTTCCGGCATTTTTTCTTTTAAGCGATACCCGTTGAGGCATTCTATGATCAGCGCCGGCTCGTCACTTTGCATTAACGTATTATAAAAACCTGCCGCTTTGGTCATATTGCGCGGTACAAGAACATACATTCCGCGAAGCAGATCGAGGAGCGCTGCCATTTGTGAACCGCTGTGCCATATTCCTTCCAGACGGTGACCACGGGTGCGCACAATCAATGGAGCAGTCTGTGTACCATGCGTGCGGTAACGCAGCGTAGCGAGGTCATCACTCAAAGTCATTAGCGCATAGAGAATATAATCGAGATATTGAATCTCTGCAATAGGCCTAAAACCGCGCAGGGCAAGACCTATTCCCTGTCCCACGATAGTCGCTTCACGAATACCAACATCTGCGACGCGAAGTTCGCCATATTTTTCCTGCATGCCCTCCAGGCCCTGGTTTACATCACCTATCGCCCCAGAATCCTCCCCAAAAACAAGAATATTAGGATGTTTCGCGAATAAATTATTAAAATTATCCCGCAAAATGACACGCGCGTCCACCTTATCTGCATCTGGCGCGTAAACAGGTTCTACGGTTTCTATATGGATGGCAGCTCCTGCGGTTTCATTATATAAATGACCGCTGTACGCCGGTTGTTGGGTTTCTATATAAGAACCCACCCATTCCTGTAATTCTTTTCGGGCGGTGATTTCTTCGTTACGGACCAATCGAAGGACTTTGCGCGCTATGGAAATCACGTCGTTTTTAAGCGCGTCTTTTTCGTCGTTCAGTTGGTTACGCAAAGGTTTTATAAACTGGCCGTTTTCACTCTCTTTGATTAGCGTATCCAGAAGCGTAATTACCTTTTTCTTTTCAGCTTTTATGGGATTTAGGAACGCATCCCAGGCGCGACGTTTTCCTTCGCGCACGTTCCGTTTGATCTGTTTTTCCATTTCTACAAGCTCCTCATCTGTGGCGATCTGGTTTGCGATCATCCATTCCCGAAGCTTCAGATTACAGTCATGCTCTTTCTCCCAGTTGAGGCGATCTTTGCTTTTGTAACGTTCGTGTGAGCCTGATGTGGAATGCCCTTGTGGTTGTGTAAGTTCTTTAACGTGCAATAAAACAGGTACGTGTTCCTTCCGTGCAATGCTACCAGCTTTCTCAAAGGCATCCACGAGCGCGGGATAGTCCCAGCCCTTTACCTGTATCATTTCAAAACCGTTTTCCTCTTCATTGCGCTGAAAACCTGCTAATATTTTGGAAATATCCTGTTTTGTGGTCTGGTGCTTCGCGTGAACCGAAATACCATAATCATCGTCCCATACACAAATGACCATAGGTACCTGCAAAACACCTGCAGCATTTACCGTTTCAAAAAACAAACCCTCACTAGTACTTGCATTTCCTATGGTTCCCCATGCGACTTCATCACCATTTATACTACGTCCTTCCTTTTCTGAATCAGGGAGTTGCCTGAATAGTTTAGAGGCCTGGGCCAGTCCCAGCAATCTTGGCATTTGTCCGGCAGTGGGGGAGATATCTGCGCTGCTGTTATATTGCGCGGTAAGATCGTTTGAAGAATCACTTGAGACGCTATGGGTTCCAAAGTGGCCTCCCATTTGCTTCCCGGCACTCATGGGGTCGTGCTCTAAACTTGCGTGGGCATAAAGACCCGCAAAGAAATTTTCTATGGTCAGCTTTCCTATGGCCATCATAAAGGTTTGATCCCGGTAATAACCGGCACGCCAATCTCCCTTTTTGAATGCTTTTGCCATGGCTAGCTGCGGAAGTTCTTTACCATCGCCAAAAATACCAAATTTTGCTTTTCCGGTAAGTACTTCCCTACGTCCCAGTAAACTACATTCCCTGCTCATCACCGCGATTTTATAATCCTGAATAACGGTTTCCTTAAAATCGTCAAACGAAAGCGATGTAGTACTGTCTGCTTGTGTAGCCATAGGGTATCGTATTATTCTGCAAAAGTAGGTAAAATATGCCGTCGAACCAATCTGAACAAAAGCTAACGAAATGATAATTTTTTAAACGATAGCTGAAATAGTGCGGTTATGATAACTAATAGATGTTTATTATGGATTTTGCTGCACAATCCTCAATTTATTGTTATAAAATTCCGATTTGCCAATCTTGGATAATTAGTAGGTAAAAGATGTTAATACCATTTTCTGGTGAAGAGATTTAGTAAGGTACGTAGGCTCAACGTCACGATAAACCGTATCTTCTGATCATAATCCGGCTGACCAATTTCCCAACCTTTAGACGATAAAACTGGTAAATACAGTTCAAAATAATCTTCAACCAGCACCGCCCTTACGCCACTGTCAAAAACAAAACGAGCGTCCTTATCAAGGCTTTTATACATACCCACGTCGCCATAAACATGCAGAAAACGGTACAACGTTGTACTTGCATTTGCCGTGGCCATCCATTCATTTGCAAAGGGCTGTTCGAGTTGGGATTTGAATCCACCTTCTGAAATTATAAGCTGCTGGCTAAAGAGTCCGCTGCTTTCTGACCTTCCGTAATAATTGTAATTGAAGAGGTAATCTGTGGGACGGTCAAGGGCAAAGCTGAAAAAATCGCCATCAGAACGCGTATCGTTGTACAAAAACGTACCGGCAAAGAGCCTGAAATCAAACTGCCTGTTATTTAAGAAGACTTTCTTGTATTTTGCGGTTGCCGAAATTTTACTGAATTTTTTGGCCAACTGAAAATCGGTATTCCAGCTGAAAGCATCGATAACCCCCGGACTACTATTGGAATAGCGCACGTTAAACACATTGTAGTCAGGATCTTCGTTGGTGATAAATTCTGAGGCATCCCGGGATACATTTATACTGCTAATGGTTAAAAATTGGCGTTTATCTGACCTAAAATCATCTGTCCTAAAGGCAAAGGTCATAAACGGACTGTATTTATTGTAGAAGGCATCTGGAGCAAAAGACTGTGAAGAGGCAGAAATCCCATACCGAATGGCATAAAGATTACCTTCCTCAATGTTTTGGGTATAGCTAAGTCCCACGCTGCCCAGTATAGCTTTAGATTTAAAACCAAATTGGGGTTCTACGCTATAACTGAACGCCTTAGAGAGCAAGGTTTTATTGTACATACGTGCTCCCAGGGAAATACCGTCATAAAAGTTATATTCAAAAACCGGCATAAAAAACACCTGACTTTTTGCTGGATTTTCAAGATCCTGAAACAATTTAAATTGTACAGGTTTATGAAATCCTAAAAATGGGTTTACTTTTTTATAATTGTTCCTTCTATTGAATTCGGGTACCGTGCCGTCTTGATTGATCGCCACACGGTCAATTCCTTCCGCGTTGATGGCGATTTCTTTTTCACCTTTAAAACCCTGAAGCCACTGCTTTGAAACCACACTGTCTTTGTTCATGCCATATACCGGTATGGGCATGGTGTTCTCGCGCTTATTCTGAATTTTAAGGTAGAGTGAATCCCCACGCTTTCTAATCCGTTGTAATTTGTAGTCAATTTTCACTCTTGTATTGACATATTCGTCAAAGAACCAATCAAGGTTTTTATTAGTATTCTTCCGAAGTAATTCTTCAAAAAGGGAAGAAGAGGTTGCCTTTAATCTTTCCGCTTTATAAAACTGGGTGATGGTGCTGTCAATCACATTCTCACCCACGTAAGCTTGTAAGTAATTTAGGCCACTACCTGCTTTGTAGGCATTGGCAATATTTTTATTGAATTTGATCAGGGAATCGTTAGGGGTGCTCAATGACTGATCAAGATTGAGTCGTGCCATGTGCAGGTACAGCAAATTGTACTGGTCGTTAAATTCTAAAGTAGAAATATTGTACTGTCGCAACAACCAGTAGCGTTCCAGATTTCCTATTACTTTTAATTTTGGGTAATGCTTATCCACATAACGCATCATCAGGTACGTCTTAATGGCATCGCTTACCCAGCGATCTTCCCGGGGATTAAAAAGTAGCGTATTATCAACAAACTGATTGACTTCGCTCTTTAGAATCTGTAGTTCGTACTGAAATCCACTGGGAAACGGACTAATAAAATCTGGCAGTTGATTGAGGCCATAAACAGGGTTTTCCCTGTAATCTTCTTCTGAAAGCAATAATTTCTCAAAAGGGTAGGGACCCAATTCTTGGGTAAGATAACTGGAAACTTTGTCTATAACAACGGCGCGATTGGCAGGATCCACTTTTGAATCGTAAATATTCGTAAGTACTTTAAAATCGCCTGTTTCCACAAATTCAAAATTGGGCGTTTGACGAAGGTAAAGTGTAGCCTGAATACGGTCATTTCCTGTAAAAATGGCCTTAAAATGAGTCGAATCGGGTAGATTTTCGGTGTTTTGATTGAGTTCTGAAAGCGCCTTCATACCGTTGGGAAGTTCAAGCGAAATCTCAAAATCTGTGGGGCTCATGTACAGATCATCCAGATTTTTATTGCTGTAACCATGCCATTTGCCATCGTAAACCGCAGGAGCTAAAAACCAATATCTCAGGTTATAATCCCCATCATCAAGAACCCCGTAACGTGTAAAACGCGCATCCTGGATTTTTACCTCATAAGAAATCCTGATTTTAGCCGATTTTCCGGGCAAAAGTGGGGTTTTCAGAGTTACCTTGAGAATATCAACTTCACCTTTGGAACGAGAAAATTTTAAGTTCTGAAAGTTTTCATCAGCAACAGATTGCATTCGTGTTGCCCCGCGGTATTCCTTTTGGGCAAGATGAAAACGCCGGTCGTAGTTTTCTGCAAAACGTTTTGCAAGTGCAGACTCTTTAGAAGAAAAACTATTCGCCCAATCGTTAAAAACGATCTCGTACAGTGTATCCTTTGAGGTATTCCTGAAAACGGTTTCCTGCTGTAATTGCAGCGTGTGGTTAGCGGTGTTCAGTTTTCCGTTGATATGAATGCTGTTCTGGCCCCACAACATGGGGCTACAAAAAATACAAATAAGAATAACGGAAAAGAATTTGCTCAAAGTGGTTGTGGTCTTATATCATTTTAACGGAAAAATAGGTAATGAAGCTATTACAAGAATAGCTCATAGTTGCTTGCCAACTAAATAACGTAACGTAAAACCATGTTGTTTGGTTTTACGTTACGTTAGAAGTTGGGGCTTAGGTTATATTCCGCATAAAAATTATTAAGAACTTCAAGAACTTCGTCTTCGGTATCCACCAGATGTATGAGATCCACATCAAGGTCACTTATATTAGAATATCCTTCCAGAAGCGTCTTCCTGATCCATCCCATCAAATCCTGCCAGAATTCACGCCCCACCAAAATAATCGGAAATTTGTCAATTTTGTGGGTTTGAATAAGTGTTATGGCTTCAAAAAGTTCGTCAAGTGTTCCAAAACCTCCCGGCATAACCACAAAACCCTGAGAATATTTTACGAACATCACCTTACGCACAAAAAAGTAGTCAAAATTGATACTTTTATCGCTGTCTATATACGGGTTGTCATGTTGCTCAAAAGGAAGGTCAATATTAAGTCCCACGGAAGTTCCACCCGCCAGGTGAGCGCCTTTATTGGCAGCCTCCATAATTCCGGGACCACCACCAGTGATAACGCCATAACCATTATCTACAATCTTCTGAGCGATGGAAGAAGCCAGTTTGTAAAGTTTGTGATCAGGCTTGGTACGCGCACTTCCAAAAATAGATACACACGGCCCTATACGGCTCAACTTTTCAAAACCATTGACAAACTCGCCCATGATTTTAAATATGGCCCAGGAGTCGTTTGTTTTATTTTCGTTCCAACCTTTTGGTTGATTTTCAATCCTCATAATGTCATTTTTGGGGTTATTTAGGCTGTTTTTTAGCCTTTTTCTTTGTTTTTTTAATCTTTGTTCTGGGTTTTGAAGCTGCAAGTTCGTCTTTTAAGAACGTAGCAGTGTAGCCTTTATTGGCTTTCACCAATTCTTCCGGAGTTCCCTGTGCTACAATTTCGCCACCAGCGTTTCCGCCTTCAGGGCCTATGTCTATAATATGGTCTGCAACTTTAATAACATCCATATTGTGTTCTATGATAAGAACGGTATTTCCTTTGTTCACTAATTTATCCAGAACTTCCAGCAATACCCTGATATCTTCAAAATGAAGACCGGTCGTGGGTTCATCAAGAATGTAAAAAGTATTTCCTGTATCCCGTTTGGAAAGTTCTGTTGCCAGTTTAATGCGCTGCGCCTCGCCACCGGAAAGTGTCGTAGACTGCTGCCCGAGGGAAATATAACCTAAACCAACATCTTTTATGGTTTTTACCTTTCGGTAAATCTTAGGGATGGGCTCAAAAAATTCAACCGCTTCATTGATGGTCATTTCCAGCACATCAGCAATGGACTTACCTTTATATCGAATTTCAAGTGTTTCCCTGTTAAATCTTTTTCCCTGGCAGGTTTCACATTCCACGTAAACGTCAGGTAGGAAATTCATTTCTATAACCCGCAAACCGCCACCACGACAGGTTTCGCAACGACCGCCTTTCACGTTAAAGCTGAAACGACCGGGTTTGTAACCGCGAATGAGCGATTCTGGAATTTTGGCAAATAAACTGCGTATTTCGCTAAAAACACCGGTATAAGTGGCAGGATTGGAGCGCGGTGTTCGGCCTATAGGGGTTTGATTGATATCAATGACCTTATCACATTCATCAAGCCCTTTGATACTTTTATAGGGTTTTGGTTTTTTTACCCCATTAAAATAATGGGCATTCATGATAGGGTAGAGGGTCTCATTGATCAGGGTAGATTTACCGCTACCGGAAACACCAGTGACCAAAATCATTTTTCCCAATGGAATCTTGAGATCCACTTTTTTCAGGTTGTTTCCCGTGGCGCCTTTAAGAATGATTTCCTTACCGTTTCCTTTTCGGCGTTCCGCCGGAATTAAAATCCCTTTTTGACCATTTAAGTACTGTGCGGTAAGCGTATTCTGATGTTCCAGATCTGCAGGCGTTCCCTGACTTATAATCTCGCCGCCGTGTTTACCAGCTCTGGGACCTATGTCTATAACATGATCTGCCTTTAAGATCATGTCTTTATCATGCTCCACCACGATTACCGAATTACCAATATCCCGTAGTGCTTCCAGGGATCGTATCAAACGATCATTGTCCCGCTGATGCAGGCCAATACTGGGTTCGTCAAGAATATAAAGGACGCCTACCAACTGTGAACCTATCTGCGTGGCCAGCCGTATACGCTGTGCTTCCCCGCCAGAAAGTGATTTTGAACTGCGGTGGAGTGACAAATACGTCAGCCCCACATCAATAAGAAACTGGATGCGGGTATTGATCTCTTTTAATATTTCTGAAGCAATAGCGATCTGCTTTTCGCTAAGTTGCGGCGTAAGATTTTCAAACCAGGCGGCAAGTTGGTTGATATCCATCATGGCCAGGTCTGCAATACTTTTTTCGCTTATGCGGAAATAAAGCGACTCTTTTGTAAGTCGGGCGCCTTCACATTCTGGACATATAATTTTATCCATGTACGCTTTTGCCCATCTGCGCAAACTCGCCGAATCATTATTATGAAATGTACTTTCTATAAAAGGTGCGACACCTTCAAAATCGATTTTTAAATTGCGTGTGATTCCCAGACTTTTTGACTCATGGTCAAATTTTTCATTACCACCGTTCATGATCATATCAAGCCCCTCTTTTGGGATCTTGTTAATGGCATCGGTAAGTTTGAAATTGTAGCGCTGCGCAATGATCTCCAGTTGTTTAAAGATCCAATTGCTTTTTTGCGGTCCATGCGGTGCAAGACCTCCGGATTTGATCGATTTTTTGCGATCTGGGATGATTTTATCAGGGTTGACCACATACAATTCCCCTATTCCATTACATTTGGGGCAGGCCCCTTTTGGAGAGTTGAAGGAAAAGTTGTTTGGTTCTGGATTGGGATAAGAAATCCCAGAAGTAGGGCACATCAAATTCCGGCTAAAATAACGCGCCTCGCCACTGTCCTGATCCAGCACCATAAGTACATCTTCCCCATGATACATCGCCGTATTGATGGTTTCCAGCAGCCGCTTATTCATATCGGTACTGTCAGTTACCTGCAGGCGGTCTATCACAATCTCGATCTCGTGTGTTTTATAACGGTCGAGTTTCATGCCCTTTTTAAGGTCGAGGATCTCGCCATCAGCACGAACCTTTACAAATCCCTGTTTGGCAATCTGCTCAAAAAGTTCGCGGTAATGTCCTTTCCGGCTTCGTATCACCGGGGCCAGAATATTGATGCGTTTATTATTGAATTCCGAAAGGATAAGATCTTTGATTTGCTCGTCGCTATAACTAACCATTTTCTCCCCGGTCACGTAGCTATACGCATCGCTGGCACGGGCAAAAAGGAGCCGCAGGAAATCATAAATTTCGGTAATGGTTCCAACGGTAGACCGCGGACTTTTACTGGTCGTTTTTTGCTCAATGGCAATAACCGGTGACAAACCCTGAATTTTATCTACATCAGGACGTTCCAGACCGCCCAGAAATTGCCGTGCATAGGCTGAAAATGTCTCTATATAACGCCGTTGACCCTCCGCGTAAATCGTATCAAAAGCCAGCGAACTTTTACCACTTCCAGATAATCCGGTGATTACGACCAGTTTTTCCCGTGGTATATTAACATCTATATTTTTAAGGTTGTGCGCGCGTGCGCCGTAAACCTCAATGTATTCTTGTGTTTCTGCCATTGTTGTGAAACTCGTGTGTTGTGTTCCCAAAGTTTTTGGGATCTTAAAAATTAGGTTATCCTTTTCAAATTAAAGTTCCTACAATTCTTCAACCTAAATTTTAAGGTTGCAAAGGTACTTTAAAAGTCTGAAGGAGAAAATGTAGTGTTATAAAAGAGAATTATATGGGGGAAGAAGTAATTAAAGTTTTTTAAGAGACAGGTTTTTAGAAATTCACCTCATATTTACCTAGCATTTCTGTTATGACTTTTTCACTAGGGGAGAAGCGCTCTGCCTTTGAAGCCTTTAACTTTTCGGCTTTTTCAAAATAAGGGACGATGTCGCCAGTTTCATAACTTTTAACTATGTGTGGATGTACATAATAATTGCGTACCACATCGCGCGTATTTCCCAAACCTTCTGAAGCCGCATCGTAACCAATAAGCAGGTTTTTAGCGTTCTGCTTTTCTTCTTCTATATAACCTAGCTCCCGCATTTTTTCAAAGAAAATAACAGTCGCCGCCCAGGTCCTAAAATCTTTTGCCGAAAAAAGATCGCCGCTTATATCGTGAATATAATCATTTACCATCCCGCTGTCTATGCGGTGTTTTGTACCATCTTCATCATAATATTGAAAAAGCTCCCAACCCGGGATTTCCTCACATTGATTGACCAGTTCCACAAGTCTTTTATCATCAATGGAAACTTCATGCTCCACACTTTTCTTCCCCACAAATTTAAAGACCATATTTTTTGAGGTCGTTTTTACATGACGGTTGCGCAGGGTAGAAAGGCCATAGGTTTTGTTATTGCGGGCATAACTCTCATTACCTATACGTATATGGGTTTCTTCCATAAGCCGTATGACCAGGGCAAGTACTTTGCGCTGGGTCATTTCTTTTTCATCCAGATCAGCATCCACCTGCTTTCTTATCTGAGGAAGAATATTTGCAAATGCGGCCATTTTAAAGAACTTGGTCTCATTGCGCAATTTGCTCCAGTTGGCATGATAGAGATAGACTTTCCTGCTCTTATCATCACGGCCCACCGCCTGTAAATGACCATTTTCTGGTTCGGCTATAAGCACTTCTTCCCATGCCGGGGGTATGACAAGTTCATCAATTCGTTTAAGAATCTTTTTGGTCTTAATGGCTTTGCCATCCCTGTCATAGGTAAAACCATCCTTATTACGTTTGCGGGCAATGGTGAGGTGTTCTTCCGTTACATAGATCAAATCAGCAAAGGTTGCCGCAGCTTCTGGATTATGTAATAGATTCTCAAGATTTTTTTCAGAAATTGTCATAATTCAAAATTATAGGCAAAGGGGATTCTTTTCTAATAACGAAATGTGAAATAAGTTTCAGAAATTTTGAAAGAAAACTTTGTTTTAAGCTAAAATATGGACTGTTTTAAGCCGATTTTAACGGGAATTTAGCGGTTTTCTGCTGAAAGTACAATAGTTTTCAAACGACATACAAAGAACTTAGTTTTTACTGAATTGAAGACAAAAATCATATTATGAGAACGATAAAACAAAGTTTTACAATAATGGCAATGGCCACATTTTTAGGCCTAAGTCAGGTTTCCTGTCAGGATAAACCTGAGAAAAATGGTGAGGCCATGACGGAAGGCGATAAAATGGCCACAATGGACAAAGATTTTCCGGAAGCAGAGCCTGACAAGGTCTGGAAAGAAAAACTGACGGACACAGAATATAATATCATGGTAGAAAAAGGAACGGAACCTCCTTTTAAAAATCCTTATTTTGACAATCACAAAAAAGGAACCTACGTAAGCGCAGCAACTGGCGAGCCTCTTTTTAGTTCTGAAGATAAATTTGATTCTGGCAGTGGTTGGCCCGCATTTTCAAAGCCTATTAAAGACGGCTCGGTGATTTGGGTGAAAGATAATAGCCTGGGCATGTCCCGTGACGAAGTGATCGAAAAATCCACTGGATTGCATCTGGGCCACGTGTTCAATGATGGGCCAGAGCCTACCGGTTTGCGTTACTGCATTAATTCTGCCGCGATGAAATTTGTCCCGGCGGATGAAGAAGAGACGAAGTAAGAATTTTCAAAGCATAAAAAATCCCGCTTTGCCGTTGAGCAGAGCGGGATTTTTTTTGTCAAAACCGACATTAATTAGTCAAAATAACTGAATTTTTGTCCGTTTTCTATTTTAAGAACGCTTTCGTAAATAAGGCGTATCACATTTTCCACATCTTCGCGATGTACCATTTCTACCGTGGTGTGCATGTAGCGCAACGGTAAACTTATAAGTGCAGAAGGAACGCCGCCATTGCTGTAGGCAAAAGCGTCTGTATCTGTTCCCGTTGCACGGCTGCTGGCCGCACGTTGAAAAGGTATGTTCTTTTCCTGGGCCGCGTCAATGATAAGATCCCTAAAGCGCTGTTGCACGGCAGGGGCGTAAGTTATCACCGGGCCTTTTCCTATTTCGGCAAGACCAGTGGTCTTTTTCTCGATCATGGGCGTGGTCGTATCGTGCGTAACATCGGTTATGATGGCAGCATTTGGTTTGATCGTGTGCGTGATCATTTCCGCACCGCGCAGACCAATTTCTTCCTGTACGGAATTGACCACGTACAGTCCAAAATCAAGTTCGTTGTTGTTTTCTTTGAGCAAACGCGCAACTTCGGCAATCATAAATCCGCCCATTCGGTTATCAAGGGCGCGACATACAAATTTATCTTTGTTGAGAATGGTAAAGGTATCAGGATAGGTGATTACGCAACCTACGTGCACGCCCATTTTTTCAACTTCATCTTTGTCCTTTGCACCTATATCAATGAATATATTGTCAGGTTTTGGTGCTTTTTCATCGCTTTTATCACGGGTGTGGATTGCCGGCCAGCCAAAAACGCCTTTTACGATACCCTCTTTGGTATGAATATTTACCATTTTTGAAGGCGCGATCTGATGATCGCTTCCGCCATTGCGTATGACATAAATAAGGCCATTGTCTGTAATATAATTGACATACCAGGAGATTTCATCCGCATGGCCTTCAATAACTACTTTATATTTTGCCTGGGGATTGATCACGCCCACCGCGGTGCCGTAGGTATCTGTGATGAATTCATCCACGTAGGGACGCAGGTAATCCATCCATAATTTTTGTCCGTCCCACTCGTAACCGGTAGGTGCGGCGTTGTTTAAGTATCTCTCTAAAAAATCCAGAGAGTCTTCATTCAATATGCTTTCAGTCATAAAAATTCATTTTGCGCTAATTTAAGAATATTAAAGTCAAATAATGAACGTTATAGGGCTATTCCTTACTTTTGGAACAGTTTTCGCACAACCCCTATTTAAAAAATGGTGAACAGATTGATCCTATTTTTGGTTTTAAGTACCGCAGGAACCCTTTTTGCCCAGATCCCTCCTGAAAATATTATAGATTCCACGCAGGTGGAGTATTATTTCATGGATAATGACAGCACGCTTACAGACGCAATCCCACTGGCCGAAGTCTTTATTTTTAACAGACTGAAATTCAAGAATCAGCTGGATAGGCGCAAGTATTTGATCCTTCGCAGAAAAACCCGAAAAGTGTATCCCTACGCAAAGCTCGCCGCAGATCGTTTTCTGGAGCTCAACGAGCGGCTTGACAGTATGTCAAGCAACAGCCAGCGCCGCAAATATACGCGTATCATACAGCGTTACGTTCAGGATGAATTCGGGGAACAGCTTAAAAAACTAAGTCGAACCGAAGGGCAGATTCTGGTAAAACTCATTCACCGGCAGACCGGTATAACCACTTTTGACCTGGTCAAAGAATACCGAAGTGGCTGGAAGGCGTTCTGGCTCAATACCACCGCCAGTCTTTTTGACATTAGCATGAAACAGGAGTTTGATCCCATAAACGTGGAAGAAGATTATCTGATTGAAGACATCCTGCAGCGCTCTTTTCAGGCAGGAATACTGGAACGGCAGGAGCCCGCGGGGAAATACAATTTCCTCGAACTTATGAGCAAATGGGACGCCGCAAAATCTACTGTAGGGGTCAAAAAGTGACCAATTTTAACCGAAAATTTGATCAAAAACAACCTTTATTTTGAGAAATTTCTTGAATTCGAAATGGCTTATGGTAGTGCTTGCCGTGATTACGATCATTGGTCTGGTAACAGGTAAATTTCTTTTTTTGTTCCTTGCCATCCCTTTAGGTTTTAATTTCTTCGGAAAGAAGAAAGACGAGGAGTAGGACGCTCAGAAAATTCAGTTTTTTCTCCTTTCTATTTCGCTTTTACCTGTAAAGAGGATGGAAAAACCTGATGGTCTAATTTAAAAAAATCCCTATCTTTACGGTCGTAGAACGACGACAGCAACCCTACTTATGAGTCAGAAAGTATTGCTTAGCGCAAAAGAAATCCACATTATCCTCAATAGACTCGCCTGTCAACTTATTGAAAACCACACCGATTTTAAAAATACAGCCCTTATAGGACTGCAGCCGCGTGGCATTTTTCTGGCAGAGCGCATTAAAAAACTGCTGGAGGAAAGTTATGAGGTGCCAGAAATCAAGTTGGGCTATCTGGATATTACTTTTTTCAGGGACGATTTTCGTCGTGGTGAGAAAACATTGGGAGCCAATTCAACGAAGATAGATTTCATCGTTGAAGACAAGAAAGTCGTTTTTATAGATGACGTACTCTATACGGGTCGCAGCATCAACGCGGCCTTAACCGCAATACAAAGTTTTGGTAGGCCCAGTGAAGTAGAATTATTGACACTAATAGACCGTAGGTTCAGTCGGCATTTGCCTATTCAGCCCAATTATAGAGGGAGGCAGGTAGATGCGATCCCAGGGGAAAAAGTAAAAGTAAGCTGGACGGATAATGGCGGGGAAGATGTTGTATATCTGGTAAAGAATGAAGATTAAGAAGTAGTTTTTAGGGGTTCAAATTAGTTTCACTAGAGAGTTCAAATACAGTTTTTTTGATTGAAAACTGAAAATAGACTGAAATGGCAGTTTTAGGCCATAAAACAGGAATATAAACAGAGCAATGAGCGAATTAAGTGTAAACCACTTATTGGGTATAAAGTATATAACAAAGGCAGATATTGATCTGATCTTTGAGACGGCAGATCATTTTAAAGAAGTCATCAACAGACCTATTAAAAAGGTACCGTCGCTTCGGGATATCACCATCGCCAATCTTTTTTTTGAGAACAGTACGCGTACCAAGCTTTCCTTTGAACTCGCCGAAAAACGGCTTAGTGCAGATGTGATCAATTTCTCAGCTGCGGCATCTTCTGTAAAAAAAGGGGAAACGCTTATAGATACCGTAAACAACATCCTGGCCATGAAAGTGGATATGGTGGTCATGCGCCATCCCAATCCCGGGGCCGGGGTTTTCCTTTCAAAAAATATCAAAGCAAGTATTATCAATGCCGGTGATGGGGCACACGAGCATCCCACGCAGGCATTGCTGGATTGTTATTCCATACGGAGGCAACTGGGCGATGTGGGCGGAAAAAAAGTACTTATCGTGGGTGACATTTTGCATAGTAGGGTAGCGCTTTCCAATATTTTTGCGCTACGTATGCTTGGCGCGGAAGTTAAAGTGTGCGGACCCAAAACGTTGATGCCACGATATATTGAATCGCTGGGTGTAACTGTAGAACTCAACCTGCAAAAAGCGCTGCAATGGTGCGACGTCGCCAATATGCTTCGTGTGCAGAACGAGCGAATGGATATCAGTTATTTTCCGTCAACACGGGAATACACACAGCAATATGGCCTTAATAAAGAAATACTGGATAATCTTGACAAGAAAATAGTCATCATGCACCCGGGACCCATAAACAGAGGGGTTGAAATTACCAGTGATGTGGCAGATTCTGAACAGGCCATCATTTTAAATCAAGTAGAAAACGGAGTCGCGGTCAGAATGGCTGTTATATATTTACTGGCTTCAAAGATTAAACACAATGCAAGTAGATAAAAGAGAGAATTTTACCATACTGGGAGATGATGAAGATGATTTGAAGCAGTTTGCTTCTTTTCTGGAGTTCATTGTACCTAAAGCCTACAAAAAAGATAATCTGGTCATTGATCTTCTAAAATATGAGACGATGACCCTTGAAGAGTTGCTTTCCTTTTTGATTCTATCAAATAAACAACGGGCGGCAAAAAAGTCATTTGTACTTGTAAATAAAGCCGTGGGTATTGAGCATGTTCCTGAAGAAATTATGGTGGTACCTACTTTAGAAGAAGCAAAAGATGTTATAGACCTTGAAGAAATTCAACGAGATCTCGGTTTTTGAGCCAAAAATCACTCATTTTGAACCTATTTTTAGGCAATTTTAGACTAAATTCAACAAATGATCCCGATTAAATATATACGATGAAGCTCACAATATTGGGCTGTTACGCCGCCACACCACGTTCTTTTACAAATCCTACATCACAGGTGCTCGAAATGAGAAATGAACTTTTTCTCATAGACTGCGGCGAGGGTACACAGGTAGAATTGCGGCGCAATAAAATCAAATTTTCTAAAATAAAACATGTGTTTATTTCCCATTTGCACGGGGATCACTTTTTTGGTCTGGTGGGACTTATAGCAACTTTTAGATTGCTCAACAGGCAGAATGAACTTCATGTTTACGGTCCTAAAGGTATCAAGGAAGCCATTACTTTACAATTGAAACTTTCCAACAGCTGGACCAATTATCCGCTTTATTTTCACGAACTGGAGGAAAAAGTACCCGTACGTATTTATGAAGACGATAAATTAACCGTGGATACTATTCCCTTAAAGCATCGTATTTACGCAAATGGATTTTTATTTCGGGAAAAACCCAAAGAACGCAAGCTGAACATAAATGCCGTGCAAAAATTGGGAATTGATCTGGCGTATTACAAAATGATTAAGGCCGGTAAAGATGTAACGCTGGAAGATGGGAGGGTAGTGCCGAATGAAGAACTCACCTTTGACCCAGATCCTACCATGAGTTATGCGTTTTGCAGTGACACCATTTACAAACCCGATAATATACCGCAATTAAAAGGGGTCACCGTGCTTTACCACGAGGCGACCTTTATTGAAAAACATGCTGAACTTGCTGGTCCTACAGGACATTCTACCGCTAAACAAGCAGGACAAATGGCGCTTGAAGCAGGGGTAAAAACGCTTATTTTAGGCCATTATTCCACTAGATATCCCGATTTAAATCTTTTTGGCGATGAAGCCAAAGAAATCTTTGACAATGTTGAGCTGGCCGATGACGGCAAAGTGTTCAACTTTGAAATGGATTAAGAGCTTCTTTTTTAATATTCCCCGAAATACGATTAGATACTCAAATCTTTTTTATACGTGCGTCTGCGTTTGTGCAGTTCGTGATCGTAGTTTTTCCACAATTGCTGAATGGCCTTGTTTTCTTCCAGTTCTGGATTGGTTTCCACTTCAAGAATGCCATTTTTGTTGAAAAGATCCTGCATTTCTTTAAAAATGAGGGCGGTAAGTCCTTTATTCTGATATTCAGGATCAATCCCTATGAGGTAAAAAGCTGCCTTGTCATTTTTAGTGCGTGCTTTTAACAAATGATAAAATCCGAAAGGAAAAAGACTGCCATTGGCTTTTTTCAGCGCTTCGTTAAAAGATGGCATAATTACCGAAAAAGCAATGAGTTTACCATCTGCGTCCTCGATACACTTAATATAGTTGGGATTGATGAACTTTATGTATTTCTCTTTGTAATGATCAATTTGATACTGTTGGATGGGAACAAAAGTGCTCAGATTGTTATAGGTTTTGTTCAACAGGCCAAACATGTCATCCACAAAAGGGATAATATCCTTACTTTTTGAAAAATGTATAACGCTGAGTTTATAGCGTTCTTTAATGATCTGCGCGAATTTTTCGACCTTCTGTCGGGATTCTGAAGCGGGTGGAATCTTAATTTTAAATTCGACCCATTCTGATGCTTTTTCAAAGCCAAGCTTTTCAAAATGCTCCTGATAATAGGGATAGTTGTATGAAGTAATCATGGTGTTGAGATATTCAAATCCCTGAATGAGCATACCGGCACGCTCCATATTACTAAAACCTACAGGACCTTCCATCCATTCCAGGTTTTCAGACTTACCTATTTCTTCCACTTTTTTTAGTAGTGCTTTAGTAACTTCAATATCATCCACAACATCAAACCACCCAAAACGGACTTTCGGCTTTTGCTGATCATTGACTTCAATATCGTTGATAATGACAGCGATTCTACCAACTTCTTTGTTATCTTGATACGCAAGAAAAAACCATGCCCGGGCATTCCTAAATACAGGGTTCTTTTCCCTATCCATGCTTTCAAGCTCATCATTAGTAAGCGGTGGCACCCAGTGCTCCTCATTTTCATATAGCCTAAAGGGAAACTTTACAAAAGCTTTCATGTCCCTTTTAGACGTCATCTCTTTAATGGTAATCATGATCTTAATTCGCTTACTTAAAAAATTATTTATTCAACGGGTATTTGCTCATCAACCAGATGTTTATCCAGACGGTAAGAAATACCTAATCCCACTTGCAAACGTTGCGGGGTGTCTTTAAAATTGACCAGCGCGTTGACATCTATCTGCAAATCCTTGGTCAATAAATAAGCACCACCAAAACGAAAAAGGTCATCTGCATAAATATCGCTGTTCAACATTTGATATTCCGCGAATGCGGCAATACGTTCATTGAAGGAGTGTGTCAACGTTGTGATCCAGGCATAAGTGGGATAATCAGTTAAAAACTGATCTGCAATAAAGTTATTGACCCATACAAATGGGCCCCAGTTGTGTTGTGTTATAACAATCGCTTTTGGGGTAAGCCCGGTTTGAGAGCTCGGTACAAAAGGATTGTCACTTCCGTAAATATAGTTGGCACCTCCATAAAGGGAAACAGCGGGTATCAAAGATCTCCACTTAAACCTGTTATTGGCATGATAACTATATAAATTTACCTCGTCCTTCGCGTTTTTATAAGGATCGTAAACCAGATATTTTATACCTCCCGTAAGAATTGGAAATCCGCTCTGGTCATAAGTCGCGGCGTTACCAGCGGTAGGTGTGATCTCTTCATAGAGGTACGTTCCACTAATATTGACTTCAAACTGCTCTCTCCAGAACCCACCCCTTAGTGCAAAATCAACGCCCATACCCGTGGTTTCGGTAAACCGAAGACTATGCGATTCATCATTGTAAAAACCACCCAGTTCTGCCTGATAAACACCGGTACCTACAGAAAACGCACCCTGACTTTGTCCCGGTCGGTTAGAATTTATGGTCTCGGTATATTGCGCCGAAAGTAAATGAACGCTGAGCAGCGCCGTAATTACTGGCAAAAAGGATTTAAAAAACATGAAAATTTATGGTTTAAAAATGTTCCAACTGGGCATCAGACAAACATACTGTAAAAATAAAACATAGCCTAAATATATCCTTGTGGCATCGCGTGCCTGGGCATAAAAAGCATTTTATTATTTTTTTAGGCTATAACCAGTCCCTATATATTAATTTTACCGCTCTAAACGTGTGTTTTTAATGATGGATTTTATCAAGACTATTTTAATCGTACTGCTTGTCTTTTTTGCGGTACGTATTATATGGAGATTTTCAAAACCCTATTTATTTAAATATCTGACCAGAAAGGCCGGTGAAAAATTTCAGGATATGGCTGGTAAGTTTAGTGGTCAGGCCAGACCCAAACAGCCTGAAGGCACTACCACGATTTTAAATAAATCCCAAAACGAGCACAAGGTCAAGAAAAACGTGGGTGAATATATCGATTACGAAGAAATTGACTAATTTTCGGGTTTTGTTTTTATACCGAAATTTATGACCTTCTCCTTCAAGAAACTGCTTCCTCACCTGGGTGCGGCTGTCTTCTTTATCATAGTCTCTTTACTGTATTTTAGCCCGCTGCTTCAGGGTAAAAGACTTTTTCAGAGCGACATTCAGCAATATCGCGGGATGGCGCATGAGTTGATGGACTATCGTGCCGAAGCTGGTGAAGAAACGTACTGGACAGATTCAGCTTTTGGCGGAATGCCTACCTATCAACTGGGCGCCAAATATCCTAACAACTGGATAAAACAGCTTGATCTTGGCATTCGGTTTTTACCACGACCAGCCGATTATCTTTTTCTTTATTTTATTGGTTTTTACTGCCTGCTGCTCGTGCTAAAACTTGACTGGCGCTATGCTGCGCTGGGTGCATTGGCTTTTGGTTTTTCAACATATCTTATCGTAATACTTGGTGTGGGCCACAATGCAAAAGCACATGCAATTGCCTATTTTCCACTTGTTTTGAGCGGAATTCTACTTGTTTTCCGAAGAAAATATATCCTGGGATTTATCGTAACGGCAATCGCACTTGCACTGGAGATCGTTACGAACCACGTGCAAATGACCTATTATTTGCTCCTGCTTACCGTTGTACTGGGTATTTCCTATTTTATTGATGCCGTTAGGCGGAAAGAATTGCCTCATTATTTTAAAAGCCTTGCTATCCTCGCAGTGGCCGCGCTACTTGCTGTAGGAAGCAACGCTACAAACTTGATGGCGACTAAAGAATACAGCGATTTTAGTACCCGTGGGAAAAGCGAACTTACCATAAACCCGGACGGTTCAGCAAAAGAAGATGCCACAGGGCTTGACAAGGAATATATCAATCAATACAGTTATGGCATTAGTGAGACGTTAAACCTGTTTGTTGCGGGTATTTTTGGTGGTTCTAATAATGAGCCTTTTGACAAGGATAGTAACTTTGCCCAGCTTTTGAGACAGCAGCAAGTTCCGCCAGGGCAAATTGAACAGATCGCGGGACAATTTGGTTTATATTACTGGGGCGCACAGCCCATAGTTTCTGGCCCGGCATATGTGGGGGCGGTAGTCATTTTTCTGTTCGTTTTAGGCCTTTTTCTGGTAAAAGGACGCTTAAAATGGTGGCTGGCAGGGGGAACTGTACTTTCCCTGTTATTGAGTTACGGCAAAAACCTTTCCTGGTTTACTGATTTGTGGATTGATTATGTTCCACTTTACGATCGTTTTAGGGCGGTAAGTTCCATACAGGTAATCGCGGAACTCTGCATCCCGGCTCTGGGAATAGTTGCCCTGATGAAAGCGCTACAACATTTTGACAAGGATTCCGAAAAGCTAAATGCCCTAAAATGGGCTACTGGTATTACCGGTGGCCTTGCCGCAGTCCTACTTCTGCTCAAAGGGGTGTTCTTTGATTTTGCCGGTGGCAACGATGCGTACTTAATAGAGAATTTTGGGATGGAATTCATAACTGCCATTCGTGACGATCGCCGGGCAATTTATACCCAGGACGCACTAAAAAGCTTGATTTTAGTCCTGATTTCGGCCGGTTTGATCTGGTTTTTTATTAAGAAAAAGCTATCGGAAACTGCTGTGATTGCCGCTTTTGCAGTACTTATCCTTTTTGACCTGGTACAGGTTGACAAACGCTATGTAAACAGCGACGACTTTGTGGCCGCCAGGGTAGTGGAGCAACCTTTTCAGGCAACTCCGGCAGACACACAGATTTTACGTGATACCACACGATACCGCGTTTACGAGGAAAGTATAGGGTTGAATGGCGCGCGAACCAGTTATTTTCACAACAGCATAGGAGGCTATCACGGTGCAAAGCCGGGCAGGCTGGCAGATCTGGCCGACTTCTAT
The DNA here is from genome assembly GCF_000733945.1 of Flavimarina sp. Hel_I_48. NCBI lineage: Bacteria > Pseudomonadati > Bacteroidota > Flavobacteriia > Flavobacteriales > Flavobacteriaceae > Flavimarina > Flavimarina sp. Hel_I_48. The sequence continues at coordinate 242,401 of NZ_JPOL01000003.1, read as the reverse complement.
TTATATCAGGGAAAAATAACGCCTTTCAATTTGCTTAATGTAAAATATATCATCAGTCAACGGGAAGGGAAGGAGATCGTTCAGGAAAATCCGGCAGCGAATGGAAATGCCTGGTTTGTGCAAAACGTCAAAATTGTTCCAGATGCAAACGCGGCAATACTGGCTCTAGATAGCCTCAATACAAAACAGACCGCAATCGTAAATGCCGAATTTGAAAAGGAGTTAACCACGAAGGTATTTCCAGTGGATCCCTCTGCAAGTATTACCCTTACAGAACATAACCCACAATATTTAAAATATAATAGTACAAGCAGCCGTGAGCAACTTGCAATTTTTAGCGAAGCCTACTACCCATGGGGCTGGAATGCTTATATAGATGGTAAGGAAGCCACTCATTTTAGGGCAGATTATTTGCTGAGGGCGATGATGGTGCCCGCAGGTAAACACACCATTGAATTCAAGTTTGAACCTAAGGTCATTGCAACGGGTAGCGCTATAATCCTAACCAGCAATATCATTCTCGTACTTATAATTCTGGGCGGACTTTTTTATGCTTTTAAGCAAAAAAGAGATAATGAAAACAAAGAAAAAATCGAAGATTAGATTGGATTAGATCCTACAATGAAGTTTAAATTTTTTAACTACGGAATTTATAGTTAATACAATCCAAATTATGCTGAAAATGGATTATTTTTTCTTCTTTTTGTGCCGAAAATAACCTCGAATTGCCAATTTTCTGGCAGTAAAAGTATAAAATCCCCCTTGAAAAAAGTACTTATCATATCTTATTACTGGCCTCCGGCTGGCGGCCCGGGCGTTCAGCGCTGGTTAAAATTTGCCACGTATTTACCAGATTTTGGTATAAAACCAGTGGTTTATATTCCTGAAAATCCTACGTACCCCATTCTGGATGAAAGCCTTCTTGCCGATGTCCCGGAGAAGCTGGAAATCCTGAAAAATTCAATTATTGAGCCTTATACCTGGGCAAATATCATCTCAAAAAAAAATACGGAAACCATAAGTTCGGGCATTATTTCCGAAGAAAAGCGGCAGACCCTGGTTCAAAAATTCATGCTCTACATCCGCGGAAATTTTTTCGTTCCCGACGCGCGTAAATTTTGGATCAAACCTTCCGTGGATTTTCTTGAAACGTATCTTTCAGAAAATAAAGTTGATGCGATCATCACCACGGGACCGCCGCACAGCCTGCACCTCATAGGCCTGGAACTCAAACAAAAAACCGGTTTAACGTGGATAGCAGATTTCCGCGATCCCTGGACTACTATAGGATATCACGACAAACTGAAACTTACCAAAGCGGTCCAACTGGAGCATAAACAGTTGGAAAAAAGGGTGCTGGAAAATTGCGATCAGGTAATAACCACAAGCCCCACAACAAAAAAAGACTTTGAACAGATCGCAGATACACCCGTTACGTGCATTACCAATGGTTATGATCAGGAAGGCGATCTCGATATTGATCACGATCGTGCATTTAGCCTCGCACATATAGGTTCATTACTTGAAAAAAGAAATCCGCTGTTGCTCTGGAAAGTGCTGGGAGATTTAAAGAAAGCCAATATGAACTTTGGCAACGTGTTAAAGATCAAGTTGGCCGGCAGTGTAAGCGAGGACGTCGTGAGAAGCATCAGGGACCATCATTTAGGGGAAAACCTTGAAATATTGGGTTACGTAGGTCACAAAGATGCTTTGAAACTTCAGCGGGAATCACAGATTTTACTGCTCATTGAAGTAGATTCCGAAGAAACAAAAGCTATTATCCCCGGGAAGGTTTTTGAATATCTTGCCGCCAGGAGACCCATACTTGCCATAGGACCAGAAAATGCCGATTTCTTTGAAATTATAAAGGAGACGTCATCTGGTGAATGTTTTAACTATAATGATGAAGAGGCGTTGAAAAGCCAGATTTTAAAGTGGTATCAGATCTATAATAAAACGGGTCTCCTTGATAATGACACGGATATTTCTGCATATTCACGTAAAAACCTGACGGGACAGCTTGCGCATTTAATTGATAAAGTACTTGAGGCATAACTTTAATTTATGCAAGTTTGTGCTTTGGCAAATAGTGCAAAACTTCTAAGTAGTGAACCGTGGGCGTAGTTGCTGTACAATCATTTAAAAATTTGATCACCACGTATGTAGGTTTTGCGATTGGTGCAGTGAATACGCTTTTTTTATACGTCAACTTTTTTAGTCAGGAATATTATGGGTTGGTAGGTTTTTTATTGAGTACAGCTACCATCCTAATGCCCATTATGGCCTTTGGGACGCAAAATACCCTTGTAAAATTTTATTCAAAATTCGATAGAAAAGAGCAGGATTCCTTCCTCTTTTTAATGCTTTTATTGCCTTTTATACCTATTCTACCGGCAATTCTTGCCACTATCGCGGGATATTCTTTAATCGTTGAATTTCTTACTTCGGAAAATCCCATCGTAGCGCCTTACATTCCGCTTATGTTCATTATAGCGCTGGTTATGGCCTATTTTGAGATATTTTATTCCTGGGCAAAAGTACAATTACAAAGTGTATTTGGTAATTTTATGAATGAGGTGTTTCACCGTCTGGGAGTAATGGCTCTACTGCTCCTGGTTGCCTTTGAAATTATTGATACGCATTTCTTCATGTACGGTCTGTGTGGCGTGTACACTTTGCGTATGCTGATTATGATGTTGTATGCGTTTAAACTGCGAAAACCTGTGTTCACCCGTCCGAAATTATCAGGAATTAGTCCCATAGTTAAGTACAGTGTATTGATTATAATTGCCGGTTCCATAGCGGTTATGATACTGGAAATTGATATGTTTATGATAGGGAAAATGGTGCCCATTGAAAATGTGGCCTATTATTCCGTGGCTATTTATATTGCCGCGGTTATTGCCGTACCAGCCCGAGCCATGCATCAAATTACCTATCCACTTACCGCCGCGCTGCTCAACAAAAGGGATTTTAAAGAACTGCGGGTTTTATATCAAAAGAGTTCGCTGACCCTTTTTGTAATTTCGGGATTGATTTTTGTTCTGATCGTTTGTAACATAAAGCAGCTCTACTTACTAATTGACCCGGCCTACGCTGATGGTCTTGCGGTAGTGTTGCTTATCTCTTCGGCAAAATTGCTCGATAACCTAATGGGCAATAACAATGCGATCATTTATAACAGTGATTACTACCGTCTCGTACTGCTCTTAGGGGTTGTTCTGGTTGCTATCGCGATCACCCTAAATTTATATTTTATTCCGCGCCTGGGTATTAATGGGGCGGCAATCGCAACATTTATTGCTTCGGTGGGATATGCGGCCGCCAAAATTGTATTGGTTTATAAGAAATTTAATCTACAACCTTTTTCCAATAGATCAATGTGGGTGGCCGTGATGCTTCTTTGCTTTGTGGTTGCTTTCTATTTTTGGGATTTTGATTTTTATCCTGTGATCAGTATCGCAATAAAATCTTTGCTTATCTCCACGGTCTATCTCCTGATCGTTTATTTTGCCAAACCTTCCGAAGAAATAGTGGGTTTTATAAATAGTATAGTCAAAAAGAAATCCCGTCCAGACTGATCTGTAACGGGATTTCCTAACTAACTAACCAACCAAAAAAACTTTTTTACTTACCTCCAGATCTAGATGAGGAAGATCTTGATGCTCTTGAACTTGTCGTCGATGCTGCTCTATTTGAACTTCTGGAATTTCCGCTGGAGCGTGCAACATTGGATGATCTGGCCTGCGTATTCGTTTTCGATGACGCCGTAGTTCTTCTTGTAGATATCGCGGGCGCACTTCGAGAAGTGGATTTTGAAATTCTATTGCTGTTTGAGGTGGAAGATGATCTGGCAGCTGTATTGTTTACCGTTCTGTTTCCATAGTTTGCATTTGACCTCGGTTGAGGCGCGGTCCTTGAGTTACGACTATCTTGTGCATTCCTGGAAACAGGGGCCACTCCTGAAGCAGCACTTCTTGAACTTCGATCCATACGAGAAGTAGGGGCAACCCTGGAAGTAGCGTTTCTAGAACCTCGGTTAACACGCGTGTTTGCAGGAGTACTTCTTTGGCTTATTGATCTGGAAGTTGCGACCCGCGCGTCGCGGTAAGAACCAGCCCTTGCATTATTGTGCGCAAGAACTCCCTCTGGTCGCCTAAAATCCCTGTAGGCATTTGCATAACCATCGTTAAAGCCATGAAGGTATTGATTTCTATGGTATGCATAAGAATAGCGTTGGGGAGCGTAAGACCTTCTATAAGGTGCGTTGTAAACCAGGCAACGATCTACGTAAGGTCTGTAGAAATAATCAGTATAGGCATAATACTGAATACGTCTGTTATAGGGGTTGATATAGCCGCGTGTATATGCAAACGCATTGCCCTGATAAAAAACCTGCAAATTACCTACACGTACAATATGATTGTTTACGTAATTGATTACGATATTGCCAGCCTGTGAAATACGGCCCCAGTTGTCATAATAAATAGGAACATCTGCAATCTGAATAACAGCACCGTAAGTATCATATTGAACAAAGGCATCATAGTTAAATCCTGTATTGTAACTAATATTCAACGCGCTGTTGTTCAGGTTTAGCTGTAAATTGTTTACCGCCTGAGGAACCACAAAGTCGAATTCGCCATCAGGGTAGACCGAAAATTCTATACCGCCTTCATTAAATAAATAACGCTGACCGTTGTATCGAGAATACGGGTTATCTGAATGGTTTACCGAAGCCATTGAGGCCTGCGATGTAAATGTAAAAACTGTAATAAAAAAGAAGAGTAGATTTTTCATAACGTCCATTTTAAATGAATAGCAATCCTTAGATCACTTCTCCTGTACGAAATCAATCTCCATGCCATAATTATAAGAAATTGAATATCAAATACTTAAATGGTTTAAAGCATTTAATTTAATGAGATTCCTAAATAGAAAATGAATAATTATTTGAATTTTGAGTGTAATACGTTCTGATTAGTAACAAATTAGCCCATCAATCGTCTTATAAGTAGCTATTAATCCACTCAATCACAACATATGATACGACATGAAGATAGAACACTACTTGTAGCAACGCACTTAAGTCAATTGCTGGATCTGGTTACCGGAATAGGGGGCTTTATCGTTCCACTTTTTCTATGGCTGACACAAAAAGAAAAAATTATAAACATGGATAGCCAGGGCAAAGAAATACTCAATTTTCAGGTAAGTCTTTTTATATATGGAATACTCTGTATACCGCTGATGTTACTTTTTGGTTTAGGTCTTTTGGGATTGATGGTAGTTGGTTTTTTAGGATTTATCTTTCCCATAATTAATGCTATAAAAGTTTCTAATGGAGAAATCCCTCATTACCCACTTAGTATTGTATTTTTTAAATAAGATTCAGAAATGTCAAATACTGATATTTACTGATAAAAAAAGCCCCGATAAAGTCAATTATCGGGGCTTTTCTATGTAAAATTAGATTGTTTTAGTGCTCATTGAGTCCAAAATCAGGATAAGCATCCATACCATGTTCATGTCTATCAAGACCTTCAAGTTCCTCTTTTTCAGAAACACGCAATCCTATGGTTGCTTTGAGTATACCAAGTATAATAAATGCGCATATGGAGCAAAAAGCACCTACAATACCCACGCCTGCCAATTGAACTAAAAACTGATCAAAACCTGCAAGACTACCGAATATTCCAACGGCCAGTGTACCCCAGATACCACAGATCAAATGCACGGCAACCGCACCAACGGGGTCGTCCAATTTTAGTTTATCAACTAAGGCAACGCCTCCTACGATAACAGCACCCGCAATGACTCCGATAAAAACGGCATCATTGGGAGACATTTGATCTGCACCGGCTGTAATACCTACGAGACCACCAAGAATACCATTAAGGAACATGGTAAGGTCATAATTCTTATAACATATTGTTGAAACAATAAAGCAGGAAACCCCACCGGCAGCTGCCGCTAAAGACGTGGTGACAAGCACAAGTGATGTTGTTGCAGGGTCTGCGGAAAGTACAGAACCACCGTTAAAACCGAACCAACCCAACCACAGGATAAGTACACCAGCTGCCGCAAACGGAATGTTATGACCCGGAATTGCCCTTGGTTTTCCATGCTCATTGAATTTGCCAATGCGCGCGCCTAACAAATATATAGCGATCAATGCGGCCCATCCACCTACGGAATGTACCAGGGTAGAACCAGCAAAGTCATAAAATCCTTCAGCAGTGCCATAAGACATGGTAGAGAGAAAACCGCCCCCCCATTGCCAGGAACCTGCTATAGGATAAACAATACCTACATAAATAATAGTAAAGATCATAAATGCACCTAATTTCACCCGTTCTGCAACAGCTCCTGATACGATTGTAGCTGCGGTTGCGGCAAACATTCCCTGAAAAAGGAAATCTGTCCACCAGGTATATCCTCCATCTGCATATTCTGGGGTCATGCCATTTTCAGGTGGTGCAATACCAAAACCTGCAAAATCCAGAATACCAGCAGAACCTTCTGCAAAACCGGGATACATTAGATTAAAACCACCTATGTAGTACATTAAAAGACCCACACAGATGATAAAAACATTTTTGAAAAGTATGTTGATTGTATTTTTCTCACGCGTAAGTCCTATTTCCAATAGGGAAAAACCCAGGTGCATAAAAAATACAAGACCTGTACAGATCATCATCCATACATTATTTGCTGTAAATAATCCTGCTTCCATATAATTGTTAATTTGTTGGTTAGTTATTTGAGTGTATCTCCGCCTTTATTTCCGGTACGGATACGGTATGCTTCATTAATATCAGATACGAATATTTTACCATCACCCACTTCACCGGTACGACCGGCAGAAAGGATGGCGTCTATTGTTTCTTTTTCAAAATCATCGTTGACGACTATGGAAAGATATCTGCGCTGTATATCGCTAGTACTGTAACTCACCCCACGATAAACACTACCTTCTTTCTCATTGCCCAGACCCGTTACATCCCAGTATGAGAAAAAGTTTACTCCTTTTTCATGTAATGCTTTTTTTACAGCGGTGAATTTGGATTTACGGATAATTGCTTCAATTTTTTTCATAATAAATATGTGTTTTTGTTAAAATTAAAACGAATATACGGCTGCAAGCACAAAAGACCCAAGACTTTTCTGTGATTCTAGATCCCGATCAAAAAAGGCATCTTCACTGGCCGTATCCATCCTTAGTTCAGGAATTAGGGTGAGCTCACCTATTTTTACATTTCCAGAAAGCGTAACCGCAAAGACATCGGCATCTCCTTCATCGTAAAATGTAGTGTTAGGGATTTGGTTAATTGCTCCATATTCTCCAAATTCACTAAAGTATTCTGGTCTCACCCCTAAACTAAAGGTATCGCTCAATGCCAACTGTGCATAAAGTGCGAAGCCGTAAAAGCCATAATCATTATAATCACCATCATTAGCATAAGAGGTTGTATTATAAGTAGTATTGAATCCCAGATAAAACGTATCAGTCAGGTCATAACCGGTGGTAAGGTCCACTTGAAATAGCGTTCCATTGTTTTCTCCTAAACCTTCATCTTCATAATTGCCATCCTGATCGCCTACAAGGACGTTTAGAAAAGTACTGCCTGAACCAGAGGTGTAGCCCAACTGACCTCCAAAACTATAACTGCCGTTAGGATTGAACTCGGTAAAATCTGTGGCATTCATTACCGCAAGCATCGCGCTCCAATTATCATCAATTGCAAAATCTGCTTTTATACCGGTATGTGAAAAAGGCCCGTAAGAAAACATATAGGAGGTAGAGTAGTTGAAGTTGGCCGTTGGTGAAATCACCTCATACCCTAAAAATGTGTTCCAGTTTCCGAAGGTAAGTGTGACGTTGTCTGAAACATTCCAATAGACATAAAGTTGGTTTACGATGGAAGAATTCCCTGTGGAATTGAAAACGGCATCCTCGCCACGTGGACCAAAAACGAGGTCTGCCACGGCGCCCACTTTTTCACCTTCATAGCTGAAAACCGTATTGGCCATACCCAGGGCAAAACCGGGGCGGTTTGCAAAAGAACTTCCCGGCGCCATATAGAGCCCTTCTCCATCTGGATCAGAGAATTTATTAATGGAGTTAATATTCGTTCGATAATAAGCGTCAACCGATCCTGAAAAACTGAGCTTCGAGAACCAGGATGGTACTTCATCTTCCTGCGCAAATAATACTGCGGAGCAAAACATGAAAAATAGTGAGGTAATTTTTCTCATATGTAAAATTTTAATTGGTTTAATAAAGAATTGCTAAACTAAACATTTAATTAATATACCCTTAAACTTCATGGGGGTATGTGATAATTTTTATGTTTAATATAAAAATACCCCCTAAATTTTAGGGGGTATATATTTTAAAAGTATAATTAAACCTTAAAATTATGATATCAAAGGTGCTTATTTTGCTTAATTGATCATTTATTAATTAATAAAGGGTAAAAATGTACCTAAATACTTATTTTTTTAACAGATCACATTATGATTACTTTACACAAAAGTGCTGTATATCCCTTTAATTCGAAAAAATCAGCTAACGATTTGATAATATTTCAACCTATATTTTATATAAATTTTAAATTTTATTACAATTTCTAATAAAAATGAAATAATAAAAAACACTTAAATTTTTTAGTAGTCTATCTGAGATTTATGAATAGCTTTATAGGTAGTTGAAACCACAAATTGGTTAATTATGATGGAAAAAAATGGATTATACTCGCCCGATTTTGAACATGAGAATTGCGGTGCAGGATTTATATGTAGCCTGGAAGGGAAAAAGTCAAATGATATTATTCATAATGCGCTTGAGATCCTTGAAAAATTAGAACATCGTGGGGCGGTAAGCAGCGATGGTAAAACAGGGGATGGTGCAGGTATACTTATTGATATACCCCACGATTTCTTTGTGGAAAAGTGTGAATTTGAGCTTCCCGAAGCTCGGGAATATGCCATGGGCAATGTCTTTTTACCAAGAAAGCAGAACCAGCGGGAATACTGCAAAGCCGTACTTGAGGAGCAGATCATTGAAAAAGGCCTACGTTTACTGGGATGGAGAAAAGTTCCTGTTGATGCTGGTTTTCTTGGTGCTATCGCAGCAGACGTTGAACCTCACATAGAGCAATTATTTATAGGGAAACCAGAAGGCGGAATGGATGACCGTCAATTTCAGGTTAAGCTTTTTGCCGCACGTAAAGTGGCCGAGCATAATTTGTTGAGCAGCAAACTTTCAGAGCGCAATTACTTTTATCTACCCAGTCTTTCTACTAAAACATTGATTTTTAAAGGGCTTCTAATGCCTGAGGATATTAAGTTCTATTATACAGACCTTCTTGATCCTACCTTGACTACGAGACTTGCCCTGGTACACCAGCGGTTTTCAACAAACACATTTCCCACATGGGATTTGGCGCAACCATTCAGATATATGTGCCACAATGGGGAAATAAATACACTTCGCGGAAACATTCGTCGTATGCGCAGTCGTGAAGAGTTGTTGCAGAGCGATTTGTTTCCAGATGATATAAAAGAACTTTTTCCTATAATTTTAAAAGGAAAGTCAGATTCCGCTTCTATGGATATGGTTGTGGAACTTTTGCTGATGTCTGGCAGGTCACTGCCCGAGATTATGATGATGCTTGTTCCTGAAGCCTGGGAAAAACACCAGGATATGAGCGCAGAGAAAAAAGCGTTCTATGAGTTCAATAGCTGTATTATGGAGCCCTGGGACGGGCCAGCATCCATTCCATTTACTGATGGTGACTACATAGGTGCTATTTTAGACCGTAATGGTTTAAGACCTTCACGCTATTCTGTGACAAAAAATGGATTTGTGATCATGTCTTCTGAAACCGGTGTTTTGGAAATTGACCCGGCCAATGTCTCGTATCACGGTCGTCTGGAACCGGGAAGGATGTTCCTGGTGGATATGAAAGCGGGCCGTATCGTCAACGATGCGGAAATCAAAGAGGAAATCGTTACACGAAACACGTACGGAAAATGGCTTGAAGAGAATCGGGTTCATCTGCGCGATATTCCGTACCGGGATATCAAGGTAGATTATGATACTACGCCCCTTGACCTGCGTATAAACGTTTTTGGATACACCAGGGAAGATATTGATACCATCATTCTTCCTATGGTGGGCAAAGCCAAAGAGCCTTTGGGATCTATGGGTACAGATACGCCACTGGCGATCTTTTCAGGCAGACCACAATTAATGTACAATTACTTCAAGCAGCTTTTTGCTCAGGTTACGAATCCTCCGTTAGATGGAATTCGTGAAGAATTGATCACAGACTTGAGCCTTACTTTAGGTGGGGATGTCAACCTGATGAAAATCACGCCAGATTACTGTAAAAAAATCCGGATTCAGAATCCAGTAATTTCCAAAGAGGATCTTGATAAAATAAAAAATAATGATTATGACCACTTCAAGGTAACGACAATTCCCATGCTTTATGAGGCGAAGCGCGGTCTTAACGGCCTCGAGGCTGCCCTTGAAGAAATGATTGCACTTGCCTCTAAGGCTATAGATGAAGGGTATACGATCCTCATCCTTTCAGATAGGAATGTAGATGAGCAAATGGCGCCTATACCGGCATTACTGGCTTGTTCTTATTTAAACAGCGGCTTATTCAAATCTGGACAACGGTCTAAGATGAGTTTTATCATTGAATCTGCAGAACCACGGGAAGTGCATCATTTTGCATTACTCTTTGGTTATGGTGCCAGTGCCATAAATCCATATATGGTCAATGAGATCATACAGCAACAGATTACCATGGGCAATCTGGAAGGCATCACTTTTAAAGAAGGTGTAGAGAACTATAATAAAGCCGTGGCTAAAGGAGTAGTCAAGGTAATGAACAAAATTGGTATTTCAACCTTGAATTCATATAGGGGTTCTCAATTATTTGAAGCCCTGGGGCTTAACTCAAAATTAATTGACAAGTATTTTCCGAATACGCCAAGTAGAATCGAGGGTATTGGATTGTACGAAGTAGAACAGGAAGTTTCAAAACGACACATCCGTACATTCAAAAAGCAGGACATTGATGGCAATCTTGATATGGAAGTGGGTGGTGAATACCGCTGGCGCAGAAACGGGGAAAAACATATGTTTAATCCCTTAAGTATCGCAAAACTTCAGGAATCTGTTAGGAACAACAATCCCAACACCTATAAAGAATATGCAGAACTGGTAAACGAGCAGTCTAGACAACTAATGACGATTCGTGGCCTTTTTGAATTTTCCAATTACGATCCCATTCCTCTAGAAGATGTAGAACCGTGGACGGAAATCGTCAAGCGTTTTAAAACCGGCGCCATGTCTTATGGTTCCATCAGTAAAGAGGCGCATGAAAACCTTGCCGTCGCGATGAACCGTATAGGCGGTAAGAGTAACAGTGGTGAAGGGGGAGAGGACTCTGATCGTTTTTATAAGAGTGCCAACGGGGACTGGCGCAATTCTGCCATAAAACAGGTAGCTTCGGGACGTTTTGGCGTTACCAGTAATTACCTGACCAGTGCCGCAGAAATTCAGATTAAAATGGCTCAGGGCGCAAAACCTGGGGAAGGAGGCCAACTACCGGGTGAAAAAGTGAATAAATTCATTGCTAAAACCCGAAACAGCACACCTTATGTAGGTTTGATTTCGCCGCCACCGCATCACGATATTTATTCTATTGAAGATTTAGCCCAACTTATATACGATTTAAAATCTGCGAACCGCGAAGCAAAAATCAATGTAAAATTGGTTTCAGAAGTTGGTGTAGGTACAGTGGCTGCCGGTGTGGCAAAAGCGAAAGCAGATGTGATTTTGATCTCTGGATATGACGGGGGAACCGGTGCTTCACCTTTAACATCGTTGCGTCACTGCGGTTTGCCGTGGGAATTAGGTATCGCCGAAGCCCAGCAAACACTGGTCATGAATGACCTGCGTAGCAGGATACGTTTAGAATGTGATGGCCAGCTCAAAACGGGTCGGGATGTTGCCGTAGCCTGTTTGCTGGGTGCAGAAGAATTTGGTTTTGCAACCGCGCCATTAGTCGCTTCCGGTTGTATCATGATGCGGGTTTGTCACTTAAATACCTGTCCCGTAGGGATTGCAACACAAAATCCTGAACTTCGGAAAAAATTTAAGGGAAAACCAGAACATGTGGTGAACTACATGTATTTCATCGCCGAAGAACTTCGGGAAATCATGGCAAAACTAGGATTTAGGACCGTAGATGAGATGGTGGGACAAGTACAGAAACTGGATAGGAATAAAGCTATTGAGCATTTCAAATCCAATGGAATCGATCTTTCACCAATTCTGCATTCCATTGCGAGGCCAGAAGGTGTGGAGGTTTATAATACCGCAACGCAAAACCATCATTTAGAGAAATCAATTGATTTTGAAATTATAGAATTGGCCCATACCGCACTTTTCCGTAAAGAAAAGACGGTGCTTGATATGGAAATTCACAATACAGATCGTGCAGTAGGTGCAATTTTGAGCAATGAAATCTCTAAAATTTATGGGGAACAGGGCTTACCGGACAATACGTTAAAGGTGAACTTTAAGGGATCTGCCGGACAAAGTTTTGGTGCTTTCGCCACGCGAGGCCTTACGCTTAAGATTGATGGAAATGCAAATGATTATATAGGTAAAGGGCTTTCTGGAGCACGTCTTATCGTAAAAGTACCGGAAGAATCAACCTTTGAAGCGCATAAAAATGTTATCATTGGTAACGTAGCGCTTTATGGTGCGACCACCGGAGAAGCTTATTTCAACGGTATTGCCGGTGAACGTTTCTGTGTTAGAAATAGTGGAGCGCACGCGGTTGTAGAAGGAATAGGTGATCACGGTTGTGAGTATATGACCGGCGGTGTAGCCGTAATCCTAGGTGCTACCGGAAGGAATTTTGGGGCTGGTATGAGCGGTGGTATCGCATATATTTATGATGATGCAGGTACTTTCCGTAAAAATTGCAATTCGCTGGATCTTAATCTCGATCCGGTTACAGAAGCTGAAGATAAAGAGCAACTGCAAACGCTTATTACCAATCATTACAATTATACGCAGAGTCAACTGGCACAAAGTATCCTTGAGAAATGGGAAGAGCACCTGCCCAAGTTTATCAAAGTGCTTCCAGAAGAATACCGTAAGGCTTTAATACGCCTTGAAGAAGAAGAAAAATTAACAGATTTAACAGAATAAAATGGGTAAAACAACCGGATTTTTAGAATATAAAAGAAAAGACGAATCGTATAAACCCGTAGAAGAACGCATAAAGAAATACGAAGAATTTACGGTTCCGCTTGAGGAAAAAGATATAAAAACGCAAGGCGCGCGCTGTATGGATTGCGGTATACCGTTTTGCCACAGTGGCTGCCCACTGGGCAACCTTATACCAGATTTTAATGATGCGGTATATAAAGGGCGATGGGAAGATGCAGCCCGTATTTTGCACGGAACCAATAATTTCCCTGAATTTACCGGGCGTTTATGTCCTGCTCCCTGTGAAGAAGCTTGTGTTCTGGGAATAAACGAAGATCCCGTAACGATCGAGAATATCGAAAAAAACATCGCCGAAAGAGCTTTTGACAACGGATGGGTCAAAGCCAATCCACCTAAGCACAGAACCGGTAAAAAAGTCGCCGTTGTAGGTTCTGGACCCGCGGGAATGGCAGCTGCGCAACAGCTTAATCGCGCCGGGCATGAAGTGACGGTATTTGAACGGGATGAAAAAATTGGCGGACTCCTGCGTTACGGCATTCCTGATTTTAAGATGGAAAAGTCGGTTATTGACCGTAGACTGGCCATTTTAGAGGAAGAAGGCATCACATTTAAGACAAATGCTCATGTGGGAACCACAATACCTGTACAAGAGGTTCAGAAAGAACATGATGCCATTGTTTTATGTGGTGGGGCAACGCTGAGACGTAACCTGAATATTGATGGATCTGATCTTCATGGGGTGTTTCAGGCGATGGATTTCCTTCCGCAGAATAACAGGCGCGTAGATGGTTTGAAGTATAACGGTGACGATATCAAGGCAACGGATAAAAAGGTAATCGTAATAGGAGGTGGGGACACCGGAAGTGATTGTATAGGTACTTCTATACGGCAAGGTGCCGAAAGCGTGGTTAATTTTGAAATTATGTCAAAAGGTACCGAAGACCGTCCCGAACATCAACCATGGCCTTACTGGCCTATGCGCTTGCGTACGAGTTCGTCACACAAAGAAGGGGCGGAGCGTCACTTTGCTATATCCACAAAGAAGTTTGTGGGGGATGATAACGGAAATCTTACAGGCCTTGTTACTGCGGAAGTAGAATGGACCAATAAGCCAGGGGAGCGCCCACAACTTTCTGAAGTTCCCGGTACCGAAAAAACCTGGGACTGTGATATGGTACTTTTGGCGCTAGGATTTACAGGTAGCGAGCCCACGATCGCAGATCAATTGGGATTACAGATGGACGCACGAACCAATATCAAAGCAGACAATCAGAATTATATGACTAACGTACCCGGAGTATTTGCCGCTGGTGATACCCGTAGGGGACAATCGCTTATCGTATGGGCAATTTCTGAAGGTAGACAGGCAGCACACCATATTGATGCCTATCTTATGGGAAGCTCTAATTTGCCGCTTAAAGGTGATGGAGACCTTCCAAGGGTATAATCAATAAGTAAAGCATAAAAAAAGCGATGATAATTTCATCGCTTTTTTTATGCTTTTATTTTTCTTTTTAATCACAAACGTATCAAAACGTAATTCATTGAAAGCTCTCCTATAATTACAAATTAAAACAAGAATCTATTCGGTTAATTTTAGTGATTGGTGCTGGCAATTAAGTTCGTATCTGGAATAGTTATGGGTTTAGCCAGAATTTCCTGTACAAGTTTATGCAATTCTGGAATTACCGTTTTTGCAAGGGGCGTGTTCGTATTAAAGAGTACACAAATACCTAGATCTTCTGTGGGATATAGTGCGATCTCATTTCTAAATCCACTTACTGCACCACCGTGATGTCTCATAATTTCAGTTTCGCCAGTTGCCTTGTCCCGGTATTCATGCAAACGCCAGCCATGTGCATAATGCGAAGAAATATGACCGGGCCAGCGCTGATAATATTTAGCGGATCCCTTGATCTCAATTTCTAACTTAAAAATGGCATTTAAAACCGCTTTATTGGCAATTTCTGAATTATGACCTAAAAGGAAACGCATCCATTTTGACATATCTTGAGCGCTGGCATTTATTCCACCGGCAGTTACCGCGTTGTAGTATTTTTGATTGATCGACTTTGACGTCCATCCATATTTTAATTTCCTGTGTGGAAAAGCGATATTCTTATTCTCTGAAAAGGTTTTATAATCTGTGGACGTATTTTTCATTCCCAATGGAAGAAAAAGATGCTCTTTAAATAACGTGTTTATTGACTTTCCAGCAGCTTTTTCCATCATGGTACCCGATAATGCAAAAATAGCGTTTTGATAACTGTATAGCTCACCAGGCTGCGCAATGGGATTGATATTTTTGAAGCGCTTAGAAATATCCTCAAGGTCCAGGCCAGCTTCAACAAGATTAGTATAGCTGTGATAGGAAGCGCCAGAGGTATGGGAGAGTAGGTTTGCAAATGTTACTTTTGAAGTGTTTGCAATGGGGCCCAATTGAAAATCGTCTATATAATCTTCAACCTTAGAATCCCATTCCAACAAACCATCTTTAACGAATAGTCCGGCGAGAACTCCTGTAAAACCTTTGGAGAGCGAGCCCAATCTAAAAACGGTCTCTGCATTTATACTGTCTTTTAATTTTGCCTTCCGTTTGCCAAAGCCGTTTGAAAAAAGAATGGAATCCCCCTTTACAATACTTACACCTGCACCAGAAATAACATCATTTCTCATAGCGTTATTAAAATAAGAAGTTATTGCTTTTTCAACTTCTTTTTTCTTTATCGCAAAAATGCGATCTTCTTTAGTAGGTACTTTAGGTTTAATTTCAATGGCTTCACTATGGTGTAAAGTAGCTGGTTCCGGCTTAACGGCACCAGCTATTGAAAAGGTAAGCACTATAAGTAGGAATACAGTACCTAGTAAAAATTTTAAACGATGCATAAATTTGAAATTTGGGGTTCTACGATAAAAAAGTTTTCTTAAATTTTCGTTAACCTAATGAATTTACTCCTTACAACCAAATTTTAACTGATTTTAACGTTTAAAAACGCCAATTTGGATGTATCATTAAGATATCTACATGTATACGAAGCTTTTTTCCTACTTATTGATCCTTTTTTTTCGAAGTGTAATCTAGTATTTCATATGATTCAACAAAGAGTTGGTTTAATTTATGTAGTATAAAAGATTTAAAAATCAATCAATACACGATTTGATTTTGTCTATTTGAATTTAAAGGAAGATGTTTAAATATAGGAATATCAACTATATTTTAAAATAGTTATTCCATCCTTCGAATAAAGTAACTATAATCCAAAAAAAATGGTCATTTTTCGTTGAAAAATGACCATTTTTTTAAAGTTTTATCGGGTTTTCTGCTTAATTATTAAGCATAACGGGCATAACCAGCATCATAACTTGTTCGCCCTCATCCTGACCGTCAACCGGGGTAAGGATACCTGCACGGTTAGGCAATGACATTTTTAAGGAAACATCATTCGCATTCAGATTATTCAGCATTTCTACCAGAAAGCGGGAGTTGAAACCTATTTGCATGTCGTCCCCTTGATAATCACAGGTAAGACGCTCTTCTGCTTTGTTGCTGTAATCTACATCTTCTGCAGAAATATTAAGTTCTGCCCCCGCTACCTTTAATCGAATCTGGTGCGTGGTTTTGTTTGAAAATATGGATACCCTGCGAACAGAATTTAAAAACTGGTTGCGGTCTATCGTGAGTTCGTTAGGATTCTCCTTAGGAATTACCGCTTCATAATTAGGATATTTCCCATCGATTAACCTACAAAGCAATTGTACGTTGTCAAAAGAGAATTTTGCATTGGATTCGTTGTATTCTACAAGAATATCATCATCGCTTGCAGCAAGGATTCCCTTTAGAAGATTTAAAGGTTTCTTCGGCATAATGAATTCAGCAGTTTGCGAAGCCTGCACATCGGTTCTTGAATATTTGACCAGTTTATGGGCGTCTGTTGCCACAAAAGTCAATCCTTCTGTATCAAATTGAAAGAACACACCGCTCATTACGGGACGCAGATCATCATTACCAGCGGCAAAAATGGTGTTGCTCACCGCGGTAGCGAGCACAGCGGCCGGGATAGTTACTTTACTGGGATCTTCAAGCTCTACTGCACTGGGAAATTCTTCACCACTGGCATAAGCAAGAGCATATTTACCATGATTAGAACTTATCTCTACCGTGTTGTTGTCTTCTGCAACAAAAGTAAGCGGTTGCTCTGGGAAAGTCTTTAACGTGTCCAGAAGCAAACGTCCCGGTACCGCGATATTGCCGCTGTCCTCAGATTCTACGTCCAGGGTTGCGATCATCGTGGTCTCCAGGTCCGAAACCGAAACCTTAAGCTGGTTACCTTCCAGTTCAAAAAGGAAGTTATCCAGGATAGGTAGTGTATTGCTATTGGAAAACACGCCGCCCAATACTTGTAATTGCTTAAGAAGGTATGAACTTGATACGATAAATTTCATCAGATGGTAAGGTTTTTAAATGTAGGTTGCCAACTTATAATAGTCTAAATCAACAAGGATAACGCCGTGGTAATTATCCATATAAATGCGTTATTCAGGGTTAAAAATATACAATTATACCCGAAAAATCACGGGTGCACAAAGATATTGTTTAGCCCCTAGGCGCAGAAACAAACTTATCAACATCTTCTAGCGGTAGCTACGTTTTCTAAGGAACAGGAAAACCGCTGCAAAAAGCCCTAAAATTACCAGCGGAAGCACTAAAACCAACACCTGCCACGTGCTACGCTCATTGATTGCCCGTTGCATATCAAGCGCGGGAAGGAGAACCGTTTTGCTCCTAATGTTAATAAGCCCATTATCGTCCAGAAGATAGTTGGCAGCATTCAGCAAAAATTCTTTATTGCCATACGTATCGTAGGTGAATTTGTTAAAGCCCAACTCAAGCGGCCGCCCTTGCTGGTCCAGGTCATTTTTTATAAGATCACCGTCTGCGATAATGATCATTTTGGTGCGTTTTGCAGCGCTTTCGCGGAAAGGTTCCCCATTTATTTCAAGTGGAAGCACGCGGTTTTGAAATGCGGAAACAAAATTCCCTTCCAGCAAAACGGCCATATTTTGTGGTCCGGCAGTATATTCGGCAGGGTTGGGTTCCAGACTGACTTCCTCTAAGGAAATGGGCGTTGGCGTACCTTTTAACTTTGTTAAGTTCGAGCTGTGTAGCAGGACCGTTTTAGCAATTCCATTATCAAGAAGATCAATCTGATTTGCGTATTCAAAACGAATGGGATTATCAAGATTTGAATTGATGGGATGCTGCTCATCACTGGTAACCAGCGGAAAATAAAACCAGGGCAATTGCTGATAATTGGAATTATTACCATCGCCGGTTGCCAATACGATAGGTGCAGCATAAAGATCTTCAACCAGTACGGGATTTATACGAATCCCATACTTAAAGAACATATCGCTCAGGTTGAGATTACGGTTGAGTGCCACTGCGGTACCATTGTTTTTATAAAGACTATCCGTTTCCATAGCGACATTATCCAGCAACCATAAGCTTTTGCCGCCACTCATGGTATACTGGTCCAGCGCGTATTTCTGCACATCGGTAAAGGCTTCTGTAGGTTTTGCGACCACGACAAGATCAAATTTTTGCAGCGCCTTAAAGGTATCATCAGGTGCGCTTTCAATGGAATCCAAAGGAAAGGGCGCTAAGAAATAACGCTCCCGCAAAGTGGAAAAAAAATCAGCTATATAACGGTCGTCCAGTTCTCCATTGCCTTTTAATACGGCGATGCGTTTGCTCTTTGGGTTCAATAACTTATAGAAGGCATTGCTGAGCTCGTATTCAAGATTTTGGGTAGAGCGGCTCACGAGTTCGTCAGGCGAAGCGCCAAGTGCTTTTTTTAATAACGGAATTTTAACCGACTTACCTTCATAGGAAGCGGTTGCCCATGGAAATACCAGTTCCTGGGATACTTTTCCATTTTCCCGCACCTGCACCTGCTCTGGCCGCATACCGCGTTGATTGAATTGCTGCGCAACCTTTTCTGCTGAAGTATTTTCTGGAACGGGATCTATAAACTCAAACCGCACATTAGGATTAACGGCAGCGTATTCTTCGAGCAATTGACGGGTTTCGGATTGTAATTTTCTAAATGCAGGTGGGAATTCACCGGCAAGAAAAACGTCGATAATCAGTGGTTTTTCGGCCTTTTTGAGGATATTTTCAGAAGTTTCCGAAAGGGTATAGCGCCCATCTTGCGTAAGGTCCCAGCGTGTATAAAAATAGCTGGCAAGCCAGTTGATGCCCACAAATAGTATTAGGCCTAATGCAAGTGCTTTTATGTTTTGCGGTGCTTTCAATTATCTTCTGGATTTTAACTGGAGCACGGTAAAAAATAGAAAGAGTGCTGTTATACTTATAAAATAGAGCAGATCGCGCGTGTCCAGGACCCCACGGGCAACGCTATCAAAATGACCGCGCAAGCTCCATTGTTGAAGAATTTCGAAATTTCCCAAAAGGGCCAAACCATAATAGAGCATAAAACTGATCAAAACCGCAATAATAAAGGCGACGATCTGATTCTGTGCAAGGGAGGAGGCAAAAATGCCGATAGCCGTATACGCCATGGCCAGAAAAAGAAGTCCCACATAAGAACCCAGGACAACCCCTGCATCATAATTGCCAACAGGATTCCCTAACTGATCAATTGCATAGACATAAACAAGTGTGGGAAGGAGCGCGATACACAAAAGGACAGAAGCCGCAAGAAATTTACCCATTACCAGCGCGGTCTCGCCCAGCGGCTTTGTTAGCAGCAGTTCCAATGTGCCAGAACGGCGCTCGTCACTAAGGCTGCGCATGGTAACCGCTGGGATCAGAAACATAAAAATCCACGGGCAAAGCTGAAAAAACGGCGTTAGATCAGCATAACCATAATCAAAAACGTTGAATTCCCCTTCAAAAACCCATAAAAAGAGCCCCGTCATCAGTAAAAAAACACCAATGACCAGGTAGCCTGTTAGGGTTGCAAAAAAACTGTTTATTTCTTTTTTAAAAATAGCAAGCAATGGAGATGGGTTGTGGTTAGAATTTGAGAACTAATGTGCTGAATTGACTTTGTCAACGCTCCAGGCTTCGGGTTTATTGCTGAATAATTGTTTCGTGTTTTTCCAGGTAGTTTTGAAAAAGTCGCTATGCCGATAGTTTTCGAGCGCATCTGCATCATTCCATTGGCTATAAGTGAAGAATATATTTGGTTTTGTTTTATCCTGATATAATTCAACAAAGTGACAACCTTCAGAAGCCTTTATTTTTGGCGCAGCCAGAGCGAACAAAGCTTTGAAATCCTCTATTTTGTCTTCCTCAAATTCCATTTTAACGATTCTTATAAGCATAAAAAAAACAAGGTTTGTCAATAATCTTTATTCAAAATAAACACTTACGGCATCCCTATAATCAAGGCCAAATAGGGTAGAGGCACTGCCCACCGTGCTGGGATTGCTTTTATAAATGGCAAGCTCTAAATACCCCGAAGAATTGAAAAGCGCCAGCTTTTTGCCATCTTCATCGCGTTTTTCCTTCTCTACGTTGAAATTAATCGCTTCGCTGTAGCGGTTGTAAATTTTAGTAAAGGTAGCCGTGCGTGCCGCGATCTTAAAAGCCCTGCCTTTAGCGACGCTTTCAAACAATTTTCGGGTAATATTCGTGATGACATTGCCATAATTGTCAACATAAATTACATTGCCCATAATCTGCCGTCCATCGTTATGTATTACGGGCATGATACCGGTAATTTCCTTTATTTCAGAAATGCTTTTGCCTATAACTCCCAATGTACCGCCACGAGCGATATGACAGGCCACTTTTACAAAGACGTCGAGTACCGTAAAATTAGTGCTCAGCCGATCGTGAATATTGATTTTCACCATTTCTTCGGGCACCATGTTACGGGTCATCATAGAGATGATGCCATTATTTGCACAGATAAAAAAGTGACCATCAAGTTTCACGGCAATATGTTCATTTTCGGCATGGCGTTCAGAATCAATACCAATGATATGGATGGTTCCTTTTGGAAAGCTTTCATAAGCATTCTGTATTATATACGCGGCTTCAGTAATATGAAAGGGGGAAACATTGTGCGAAATATCCACAATCCGGGCATTTTCAAGCTCACTGAGAATGGCGCCTTTTACCGCGCCCGTAAAGTGATCTTTCAGGCCAAAGTCTGTTGTAAGAGTGATAATCGCCATTCGGGGTTTTGTTGCTACTTTTTGGAAGGTAGGTAATTTAAAATAGTTACATTTGTTAGGGACAAAATTAAATATAATTAAATAGTTACTACTATAAAATCTATCGGCTTTTGAACGAACTTATCCTGGAGCTTTCTGAAATAACCCCAAGGGAATTCTTTGGGCAGCGCAATGTGAACATTGAACTAATCAAAAAATATTACCCCAAACTGAAAATCGTTGCGCGTGGCAATTACATTAAGGCGTACGGCGATGAAGATATGTTAGAGGAATTTGACCGTAGAATGGCCATGTTGCTCGAACATTTTAGCAAATACAACAAACTTGATGAGAATTCCATAGAGCGCGTACTTACCAGTGTGGACAGGAACGAATATGAAACGTCTGCAACCAGTGGTGACGTGCTTGTACATGGAGTGAGCGGTAAATTAATAAAAGCCCAGACGGCAAACCAGCGCAAGATCGTTGACCTTGCCCGTAAAAACGATATGGTCTTTGTGGTAGGACCTGCCGGAACAGGTAAAACCTACACAGGTGTTGCCCTGGCCGTAAAAGCACTTAAAGACAAAGAAGTTAAGCGCATCATCCTTACCCGTCCCGCAGTAGAAGCCGGTGAAAACCTGGGTTTTCTTCCGGGAGATCTCAAAGAAAAATTAGATCCTTATATGCAGCCGCTGTACGACGGTCTAAGGGATATGATACCTCATGAAAAGCTGGAATCATATATAGAGAAAGGTGTGATTCAAATAGCACCTATGGCCTTTATGCGTGGCCGCACGCTGGATAATGCCTTTGTTATTCTTGATGAAGCCCAGAATACCACGCATGCGCAGATGAAAATGTTCCTGACGCGTATGGGTAAAAATGCCAAATTCCTAATTACCGGTGATCCAGGTCAGGTAGACCTTCCGCGAAGAAGCATCAGCGGACTCAAAGAAGCTATTCTCATCCTCAAAGATGTGAAAGGTGTCGGCATGGTGTATCTGGATGATAAAGATGTGATACGTCATAAACTGGTCAAAGAAGTGATCGCCGCCTATAGAGGAATTGAAAATCAGAACTAAGAATTTTTTATAATTCAAAATTCTTTTATTCTGAAACTGAATTTTCAAGTCTAATTAAGCAGAAATCATTCTTATAAAAATACATATAATAATTCCATACCAATGGGATGTTATAAACCCATCATATTATGCATACCATAACCGAAACCAATTATAATTTTCCCGGTCAGCAACAGGTTTACAAAGGCAAAGTACGGGAAGTTTATACCCTTCAAGACGACCTCCTTGTTATGATCGCTACAGACCGTCTGAGTGCGTTTGATGTCGTTATGCCTAAAGGAATTCCCTACAAAGGTCAAATACTCAACCAGATCGCTACCAAAATGATGCACGATACGCAGGATTTGGTCCCTAACTGGCTTCTGGCCACTCCAGATCCTAATGTTGCGGTAGGCAAAAAGTGCGAACCCTTTAAAGTGGAAATGGTCATTCGGGGATACTTGGCAGGGCATGCAGCACGGGAATATAAAGAAGGAAAAAGAACACTCTGCGGTGTACAGATGCCCGAAGGCATGCAGGAAAATGATAAATTTCCCGAACCTATCATCACCCCGGCCACTAAAGCGGAAATGGGTGATCACGATGAAGATATTTCCAAAGAAGATATAATTTCAAAAAACATTGTCTCTGCCGAAGATTATGCGGTACTTGAAGAATATACGCAAAAGCTATTCGCGCGAGGCAGTGAAATAGCAAAAGAACGCGGACTTATACTCGTAGATACGAAATATGAATTTGGAAAAGATAAGGAGGGCAACATTCTACTTATAGATGAAATTCATACACCAGATTCTTCCCGTTATTTCTATGCGGAAGGCTACGAAGAACGTCAGAAAAAGGGAGAGCAGCAAAAGCAGCTTTCTAAAGAGTTTGTACGACAGTGGCTAATCGCAGAAGGTTTTCAAGGAAAGCCAGGCCAGAAAGTACCTCAAATGAGCGATGATTACATAGGTACGGTATCTGATCGCTATATTGAGCTTTTTGAACATATAACCGACAGCGCTTTTAAAAAATCAGAAACAGAAAATATTGAATTGCGTATCGAGGAAAATGTCCTAAACTGGCTAAAAAACCGTTGATTTTAAGTCAAAAATCAGTGGTTTTTTTAGTTTTTTAAATTCAGAATTACACACTTAAAACTTTATATACATTCTCAAACTAGCAAAATCCCTGGATGCATACTATTGATACCTTTTTGGCTGATTTGGCTTCATTTGTTTGGGGATTGCCACTTTTGATTTTACTTATAGGCGGCGGACTCTACCTTCTTATTTACTCTCGTTTTTTACCATTTAGGTACCTGGGGCACGCCATCAACGTATTGCGTGGTAAATATGATAATCCAGATGATCCCGGCGAAATAAGCCATTTTCAGGCATTGACCACTGCATTAAGTGCTACCGTGGGGATGGGAAATATTGCCGGGGTGGCAGTAGCGATCGCCATAGGAGGACCGGGCGCTGTATTCTGGATGTGGATAAGTGCGCTTGTAGGCATGGGAACTAAATTTTTTACCTGTTCGCTAGCCATAATGTACCGCGGTAAAGATACCGCTGGGGAGATACAGGGTGGACCTATGTACTTCATTATGGAAGGACTGGGCAAAAGCTGGAAGCCGCTCGCTATTTTATTCAGTATTGCTGGATTGATAGGGGCACTTCCCGTATTCAACGTAAACCAACTCACTCAGGCCATCTCTGATATTCTGCTTGAGCCCAACGGCGTTGAAGTTGGTTTTGCATCTAACCTGGGCATAGGAATTTTTCTGGCATTGGTGACCGGTGTTGTTATTCTGGGCGGCCTCAATCGCATAAGCAAAACCGCTTCCCGGCTTGTACCAGCGATGGTACTGCTTTATTTTATTTCCGTAGTCATCATATTATTTGTCAACGCATCTCAGGTGCCCATATATTTCAAGCTCATTTTCACCGAAGCGTTCTCTGCAAACTATTATCTGGGAGATCCGTTTTTAGGTGGAGTAGTGGGGGGACTGATCATCTTGGGAATCCGTAGGGGTGCTTTTTCCAATGAAGCAGGTGTGGGAACAGCACCAATGGCCCACGGTGCGGCAAAAACTGGTGAACCTATTCGCGAAGGACTTGTTGCAATGCTGGGGCCTTTTATAGATACAATAATCGTTTGTACACTTACCGCGCTGACTATTTTGGTTACCGGTGTTTGGAAGACCAGCGATGCGGATGGTGTCACATTGACCGCTGCCGCTTTTGCAGACGCCATTCCCGTTATAGGACCTTATGTGTTACTGCTGTGCATCGTTATTTTTGGGGTATCATCGTTGTTTTCCTATTCTTATTATGGTACGAAATGCCTTTCTTTTTTACTGGGAGCAAAGAACAAACATTACTACAATTATTTTTATATCGCCAGTATCCTTATAGGTGCAACAACATCCTTGAGTGCGATGATCAACCTTATAGATACCTTTTTCGCACTAATGGCAATTCCCACAATGACCGCGACCTTATGGTTAGCACCAAAAGTTATGCAGCGGGCGCGCAACTATTTTAACGATTTAAAACTTATCGATCAGAATTAACCCATGACATGTGTTTTAACCGTAAATGGATAATTGCTAGAAAGTTATAGGTGTTAAAAAGTGTAGAGTTGCGATTTTGCATTAAAAACGGTCATTTTTCAGTATAAACCACCGGATTTTTATTAAAAAATGTATATTTGCAGCCGCAAAAATAAGGTAGAAACCATTTATTTTTGCTGCATAAAGTCAAAAGGTCGCATAGCTCAGCTGGATAGAGCACCTGCCTTCTAAGCAGGCGGTCCTAGGTTCGAATCCTAGTGCGATCACAAATTCATTGTTCAAATGATATCAAAACCCTGTAAACGCTATGATTTACAGGGTTTTTTGTTTTAGTGACTTTTATAGAAATGGACTATCGGCTGTATGCCATAAAACTCAATTTCTCAGATAGATTTTGAAGTGGTCATTAAATATTCCACTGCTTTTTGGGTGAGTTTAGCATGATTACGCTGTCTCGTATGTTGAACTGTAATCGTAAGCAGCAAATTACTCAAATCTTTTGGCGAAATATTCAAAACGTCTGAAAGGTTTTTTACGGTTGGTAACCTTAACTGAGATTCATCAAAATGTTTTGATAAGTTACCATTAAATATTCCTAGCAGATTAATGCTCGGTACGATGGGTCAATTTTCTTTCAGCACGTAAGATTAGTTTCGCCCTGAAAAAATTAAAAACTACATTTCAGTAGAATATTAACTAAAATCCATACCCAGATCCAGGTCAATTTTATTTGCGGTTTTGGCATCCTGAACATTTGCCGAAAATGACCTGGGAGATTTCTGCACTGCCAGGTCTTCTGGTAAACCTTCTAAAAAATACGCACTTCCTCCATCGCCGGAATCACTTTCGTTTTTTGGCTGGTGGTACGCATTAATAGACTCTTTAGAACGGGTAATAATCAGGTCATTTTTCGCACGGGTAAGCGCCACATAAAGCACACGGCGATCTTCCTCTATTTCATCAATATTGCCCAGACTATACGCTGAGGGATAGGTTTTAGGAGAAACATTGAGTACAAAGCAAACGTCAGCTTCCAGGCCTTTAGCAGAATGTACGGTAGAAATGGTAACATGATCTTTTAATTCTGAAGTATTTATCTTAGAACCGCCCAGGGTATTGCTTCCCGCGACATTCGCTGAATTGTCAAGTATACCTTCTGAAATAAATTCGCCAAGCGTGCCATAATTTTCAGATAGGATCTCCAGAACGGGAAAGTCGCCTTTTCGCTTTTCGTACCAGTCTTTACTGTATTTCATGGCAAGATCAAACTCCATGGTTTTATAGAGGTCCTGAACGGCGTGTTTCACACTGCCCCGGTTTTGGTACGCAGCATCATAATAACTTTTAGCTTTAATACCTTCTTTTCCCGGTATTATGCTGGTAAGATCCAGAGGTTCCTCATCTAACGGAGCCATACGCATGACTTCTGACATATAATTTGTTGCCCGTACCGCACCTATACCGTGAATAAAGGTAAAAAAACGAATCCATGCGATCTCGTCAAGTGGATTGTTGATCACGCGCAAAATAGATACCAGGTCTTTTATATGCGCCGCCTCCAGAAATTTTCTTCCGCCGAAGGTTTGATACGGAATCTTTTTCTGTAAAAACACCGCCTGTAATGGTCTGGTGTAGTATTGGGACCTGCTCAATATCAAGAAATCTGAAAAGGAATTGCCACCTTCGGAAAAACCTTCCAAAATTGTATTTGCAATGTAGTTGGCTTCTTCAAATTGGTTCGCAACATTTAAGATAGTCGGTACTTTTCCCGTACCTCTGCTCGCTGTTAATTTTTTATTGTACTGGATAGGGGAGGTGTCCAGTAACCAATTTGAAACATCAAGGATTTCTTGTGTAGATCTGTAATTTTTATCCAGCACTTTAACCTCGGCATTTGCTACACGCTCTGAAAAAAGATGGACGTTCTTAAAATCTGCACCCCTAAAACTGTAGATGGACTGCGCATCATCGCCCACACAAAATAAACTGCATATGTTCTCAAAAGGTTGTAACAAATACCATTGCAGGGGATTTGTATCCTGCATTTCATCTATTAAGATATGATCATAAGATTTACTAAGGATTTTTCTGGCTTCTTCGTCCTTGTTGAGCCTATTGGCAACAACTAAAAGAAGATCATCATAATCCAAATACTGCTGCCGTGATTTTTGTGCCTGATATTCTTTGATGAGCAGCGCAACCTGGGGATTTATAAGAGCTATATCCTCATCAGTTTGCGCATCATGTTTTCCTTTATAGATAACTTTGCGAATGGTTTCGGTAAGACTGATGCGGGTATTGCGGGCAAATGAGAAAATATCAAGAATCTGTTGGGGTTTAAGCCTTGTCTTACCATAGTCTTCGCTTGCGGTTCCACAAGCCATTTTCATAAGGCTTAATTGATCGTCAGGATCAATTACCGTATAATTTGCGGCTCCAAAAAGGTTCGGGAATTTAACAATAAGCTGATTGCACCAGCTGTGAAAGGTCGAACCGTTAAGTGAACGCACATCCTGTCCATTTATCCCGGCTTTTACACGCTCTACAATCTCGCTTGCCGCCCTTTTTGTAAAGGTAAGTATCTGGATTTTATCAGGATGGGAACCGTTGCGAAGTAGGTATTCTGCGCGGCCCACAATGGTTTTTGTCTTTCCGGTGCCGGCACCGGCTAGCAATAATAAATGCCTGCCGGAAAAAGTTATTGCTTCCTGCTGTTTTTTATTATACCCGCTTAAATTTTTGCTTTCCTCAATCACACCGCAAATGTAGGAATTAATTCATAAATTTGGAATTTTTCCGATAGATAGCATATATAATGAAAGCATTTCTGGACGTACAGGCAAGTTCCAATAATTACAAAATAGCCAATATAATCAGTGTTTCCATTGCCGTTTTTGATGATGAAAACCTCATAAAAGCACTCAAAATCCTCGTTAAACCTTCGGAAATCTTAAGCCCAAGGGAAGAAATTTTCTGTGGGGTAACAAATGAAGTTTTAAGAGATCAGCCTTGTTTGGCAGAGCATCTTCCCGAAATCATCGAAGTTTTAGAGGGTATGGAGGTTATTTTTTACGATAAATTTTCAGAGATGATTTGGCGTAAATCGCTCCGCGAGATAGGGCTGCGTATCCCGAAAGGAACCATACTTCAAGAAATGCTTTTGCAACAAAAATTGATCGCGGTAAAAAAAGATCTGCAAGCGCTGGTAAAGGATTTTAATATGGACGTCACCTGTGAAGGATTCGGAAAAGACGCCCAGGCTATAGCAAAGGTATATCAATCCCTTCTACACGGTCAACCGTTTGATTTTCCGGACCGTTCAAATCCTGTGACAGATAGTGTGCTATCTGTTGAAGGTATAGACTCCCTGCCAGATTCCCCCGGGGTTTATTATTTTATAGGAAAAGAAAATGAGGTTATTTACGTAGGTAAAGCGGTCAGGATCAAAGAGCGGGTAAAATCACATTTTGCCAGTAAAGCACCCTTTGAATATGACCTTTGCAGCGCAACCTTTTCTGTTGAATATAAAGAAACGGGCAATGAACTTATTTCCCTGCTTCTGGAGTCTGCGGATATCTCACGCCTTCAGCCGAAATTCAATACGCAGCAACTAGATAATATCAGTCAATGGACCATTGAGGCGCGAAAGGACGGTTCTGGTATTTTTAGGTTATTCCCTATTGAAAAGAACTATTCAGACAACATGCATAGCATCGCTTTTAATCGTGATTCGGTTCTTTCCAAACTAAAAAACCTTTCCCTCCAATTTAGTCTTTGCCACAGATATGCGGGATTAGAGCGAACTTCCGGCGCATGTTCCAGTGTATTGTGCAGGGGAGTATGCCGGGGATTGGAAAATAAGGATACTTATAATGAACGTTCACAGAAAGCTTTTGACTCTATTCAGGCTAAAAAGGAATCCTATTTTATAAAACTGAAAGGGCGCGCCAGTTCAGAAGAGGCATTTGTACTCGTACGGGACGGAATTTATATGGGATTTGGATTTATCCCAATGGAATATCCCGTTACTTCCGTAGAAGATTTTGAAGCGTTTCTTGAAAGAAAGGAGAATACCTATTTCACAAATAGAAGTATTTCGCAATATCTAAATAAAAGAGGAATTGTGAAATATGATCTCGACTAACATAAGATAATATATCGCACCTTTTTCGATTACCTAAATTTACGATAGAAAAGCGGAATTTCTTCCTAATTGTGTTTGTAGCAATTAAGCAATTTACCATTCTTTTAGGAGTAATAAACCGCTGTAAAAGGCACCCAATCCGGTTATTAAATTTAAAAACCCCCTGATTTGATACTTGAATCTTTGGTTTTAAATCATATCTTAAGTAACCTATTTTCAGAGATTTACAATTTAAAAAAAATTATAAATGTTAATTATCTTTCATATTTTATGACGTAGAACTAAATAAAATCCCAATTCAGAAGTCATTAACAATTGGACGGTGTTTAAAGAAATATATTTAACAATTCTAACTAACAAAACTATGAAAAATATCGAGAATTTATTTGATTACACCGTTGGCCAGTTTGAGGCCATCGATCATTTATTAACAATGGGGGTGGGTGCCCATTTAGCGGCGCTGGTCTTCTTCCTTGTAATGTCCCAATTTGTCGCTCCTAAATATCGGGTTGCAACAGCTCTTTCTTGCATCGTAATGGTTTCTGCCGGTCTTATACTGGTAAGCCAGGCAGGTATGTGGACAGATGCATTTAAATTTAATGGCACAGTTTACAGTCTGGAGAAGCTGACTTTTAGCAATGGCTATCGCTACGTCAATTGGATGGTTACCATACCATGTCTTTTAGTACAACTTCTTATTGTGCTTAACTTATCGAGTAGTGTTTTGAAATCTAAAGCGGTATGGCTTATACTTTCAGCATGGGGAATGATCCTTACAGGATATGTGGGCCAACTTTATGAAGTTAGCGATACCGGCAATCTTATGCTATGGGGCGCAATTAGTACCGTTTTCTTCGTTATCATGAACTTTATCGTGGGAAAATCTATTGCTGAAGGTAAAAAAACAATGACCGGCAAAGGACCAAAGACAATTATGAAAGTGTTCTGGTTGATGATGTTTGCATGGACGCTATATCCTATTGCCTACCTTGTTCCCGTATTTATGAATTCCGCAGACGGCGTTGTATTACGTCAACTTCTTTTTACCATCGCAGATATTTCAAGTAAAGTGATCTACGGACTCATGATAACTTATATTGCATTAGACCAAAGTGCCAATGCAGGTCATTTACCAGCTTTAAAAGTACTGGGACGTGCACCTATCGCCACGGTAGTAGAGAGTGAAATTTAATGAAATACATTAAACGCATTTTAAACAGTATAGCGCTGGTACCTTCGGTACTGGCGCTATCTTTTTTGCTCCTTGCTATAATTCTATTGTATTGTGGAATTGATTTTGAAAACGCACCTGTTCTTGAAAAGATAAGTTTTAGCACTAAAGAAGACGTGCAGTCCGTACTCGCTTTCCTGATAGGTGGCGTGTTCACGCTGACCGTTTTTAGTTATACGATGGTAATGAACGTTCTCAACCGGAACATAAATAATTATTCGCCGCGGTTGATCCCTATGATCCTGGGGGAAAAGCACCATCAGCTGATCCTTGGGATTACCAGTGGTACCATCATTTATTGTATGGTACTTTCTATAGGTATTAATGCGGAAAAACTTGACTATTTTCCGGGAATAGGAGCACCTCTGGGAATTATTTTCGGCATTGTATGCGTAATACTTTTTATCTACTTTATTCACAGCGTTTCACAAAGTATACATATCAATTATATCGTAAAAGAGGCTTTTATAGAATCTATGGGGATTCTTGATGATCTAAAAAAGAAGCAGAATGCCCTTAAAGTAATGGAAGACCCTGATGCTTCAAAGGCGAATATAGTAAGGGCTGACAAAGCGGGTTATCTAAAAATGCCGAATCTCAATCAGATCAATCATTTTTGTCTAAAAAAGGAAGTATCCGTCAAATTATTAAAGCTTCCAGGCACTTTTGTTTTAAAAGGGGAGGCGCTTGCATTAGTGTGGGGATCATTTGATAAAGCTACTCCTTTACGTTTAAGGACTATTTTACCAGTAGATCATAACGTACCCCTGGAAGTCCCGGAAACAGGCTTCAAACATCTTGTTGAGATAGCGGTCAAGGCGATGTCCCCGGCGATTAACGATCCTGGAACAGCACTCACGGCTTTGGATTATCTAACACAACTTTTTCTGGAAAGAAAACAAATTGCTGACTTCAATTCTTATGGGGTAGGGAAGCATCGATTCTTTTTTAAGATCGTTGCCTTTGATACATTATACCATTATTGCTTTATGGAGTTGGAAAATTACTTGAAGGAAGATCCTATGCTTGTGGAATATTTAAAGCGCATGCAAGATATTATAAATGGCCATTCACGTGAGATTGATTCTTATTCCGAAGGTAAAAAGATCGATTAATTCCATAACAAATCGAACGTTTAGTCCTGTTTAAATACAAAAAGCCTGCACTAAATGCAGGCTTTTTTTTAATATGGAAATAACAATTTCTTGTGATTGTAATCAGAGTTTTAGTTAACTCTGGATATATTTAAAATATTTTCTTAGCCATTACCAAAGAGATAATGATAAGTACTATAAATATAAAAAAGATAACTTTGGCGATACCAGCGGCTGCATCAGAGATGCCACCAAAGCCAAAAATTGCCGCTACTATAGCAATAATTACAAAAATAATAGTCCATTTTAACATAGTTGTAGTTTTAAAGTGAAAGGTTATTGTTTAAAAATGTATTGGTTTCAAAGAGATCAACTTATAGCATAAAAGTATAGATGCTTCTGTATTTTCAATTGTATATCGTAACCGGGAAAACGCTAAGAATATATAGAAACTAAGTTCCCTTTATTCTTCTCTTACGCCCTGTAATATTTTGGGCATAAGTTTCTCACTGTCAGAATGCAATACTGACATATCTCCCGTTGATTCGAGAACCACTGCAAGCACCTGACTAAAATCGGTTACATTCGCCTCTCTTAACTTTGCGATCAGGTCATCTTCCCCTACGTTCGTTTTCTCAAGGTTTTTATAAATAATTACTCCATCCTTCATTAGAAGCATTGGCGTATTCGTAAAAAGCTGCTTCAATTTTTCAGACTTTCGTATGGCCAGTGAAAATATCGATTGAAAGGCTACAATGCCTCCTAAAGCAATAGCTCCCTTTACCATAGATTGCCCTGTGTTCATTACTACCGCAGCAAGTATTGATCCAATAGCTATTGTAGAAGCGAAATCAAAACTTGACATTTTAGCAAAAGTTCTCAGTCCTGAAATACGGGTTATAATTATAATAATAGAAAATATGACCAGAATGGATACAAGTACCTTGACGAGAATAGGAAAAGCCGCATAGATCCAATTTTCCATAAAATTATTTTAGTAGTTGGTTATTAAAATTGATTTACTTTTTTTTAGTAAGATACGTGTAGGTGTAAAATGCCACCTGAGCTATTGTTGTTACTGTAAAAATTCTACTTATTACTTTGCGTGTCTTTTTTTTCATAATATCTATTTTAAATTAATAAAGGGCAATACCCTGTAATATACCTGCAATTTACCATGTCTATTGAAGAATGAATATTGGTTTAGCAATAATTTAGTATGTTATAAAATAATAAATATTTCAAAAAAGCGATTTTGAGCAATTTGCCCAGTTATTTGATTTGGTCAAACGAATCAAATACAAATAATTAAAAAGGTATCTTCAGTATTTTACTATTTTCGTTCTAAGCTGAAAAGGTCTTAACGTTGGGCACTTGTCCAGATTAAATAAGCTTATGACATTCAAATTTGCACACTCTTACACATGTATAAGGTAAAAACGCACATTCTATCATTAAAAACGCCCAATAATTAAATCAGTTTTATAGATTTTTGTTTTATTTAAGAAAGGTATGAAATGAGACGGCTATTCGTATCAAAGAAATTTTATAACCTACATACTTTGATTACCGTATTTGGTATACTGATTACTTTACCCTACTTCGGTTTTACAGGCACATATATGGTCTCTGTTTCTTAAATTATTTCTTATGATACTATGCATTCATAAGTTTGAATAATAAGAACCTAAAACATAATATAGTTTAAACATGTCTTTTTCCTTTTTCAAATAAGTAGGTATTGGATATTCTTAAGCTTTGAATAAATCAAGAAAGAGCGCTATTTTAATGAATACTATACCATCTTTACATACTATATGCTATAAAAGCAGATCCATATCAACGCTTACAGAAGAATCTATTGACGACTTGCTCGCAAGTACTCTTAAAGCCAATAGCAAACGCGGTATCAATGGCGTTCTTCTACATTCTTTTGGTAATTTCTTTCAGGTACTTGAAGGAGAAAAAGAACAGATCAATTTACTATATGATCGTATAAAACAAGACCCAAGGCATTACGATGTATTTGAAGTATTTAATAAGCCTTCTTCAAAACCTGTTTTTACAGAATACAGTTCGACATTTTTGACACCTACGACAAATATTGATTTAGAACATATACGTAAATACCTAAAAAAGCACTCCCTTTCAACCACAAATGATAAAATTGAGCGACTTTTAGGCCCTTTCATGTTTTTCGATTAATTGTTTTCAGGTTACCGTAGAAAATCATTTAAGAGAGAATTAGCGCAAATACAGATTTTTTAGTCAAAACCAATCGTATACAATTCCGGTAAGTGTATTCCTAATTTCTGAACTCTTTTACCTAAATTGAGTTTGCGCGGAAATCTATGTTCTAGGGATTATAATTAAAAATAGTATTCAATTAACGTTAGTAAACTTGTCAACATCTCTATTATGTTATAGATTTACTCTTGAAATGGGGTGCTTGCCACAAAGGGCAGGCTGAGATAATACCCAAGAGCTGTCAAGTTCTAGACCTGATCCAGATAATGCTGGCGTAGGGATATGATTACCACGATCCTTTGCAATTTCTTTTGCGATAGTGTTCTCCTCATTTCACCTGGTTTTAATAATTGTGAAAGAGGTTTTTCTATGCATTTTACTTGGTTACAAATTATAGGGACCATCTTTGGCGTCGCGCAGGTATTACTTTCGCGCAAAAATAGTGTCCACAATTACCTCTTCGGTATTGTTTCAATTTTGATAGGTATGTGGGTTCTTTATCAGTCCCGTTTGTACGCAGATATTTTGCTCCATCTTTATTATCTGGTGATGAGCATTTATGGTTGGTACTATTGGAATTTTGGCGGAGATAAAAAAGAGGCAACCATATCCTGGTCAGGTAAAAACGAACATTTCAAAGCGGCCGCCATAGTATTCTCCTGCTTCCTTATGATGAGCTACTGGCTTCTATACCATACCGATTCTGACGTGGCCGTATGGGATGCAGCCGTGAGCGCCTTTGCATGGGCGGGAATGTGGCTAATGGCCAAGCGGAAGATAGAAAACTGGATCTATCTTAATATAAGTAACCTCATTTCGATCCCTTTATTGATTCACAAAGAACTTTATATCTATGCGGGCCTGACTGTGTTTTTGTTTCTCGTAGGGACATCGGGCTTTTTTAAATGGAAAAAACTATTAAAAGATGACCACAGCAAACGACTTAAAAGAGCTTAGGGAAAAATGTTTTAATGCCGAAATATTTCCCATCGAAATCCTGGAGTGGATAGCAAGTAAGAACTTGTGGAATATCTGGGTACCCAAAGCTTACGGAGGCAAAGAACAGACCCTTTCGGAAGGACTGGATACTTTACGAAAATTGGCAAAAATAGATGGCAGTCTGGGCTGGACGGTGACTTTGTGCAGTGGGGCCAATTATTTTATAGGTAACCTGGAGCATGAGGTGGCACATGAACTTTTTATTGACACAGAAGAAGCTACCTGTATGGGTGGGAGCGGGGCGGTAGGTGGGACCGCTTCTAAAGAAGGTGAGTTTTATATTGTTTCGGGACGCTGGCCTTACGCTACGGGTGCTGCTTACCTTACGCATTATACTTTAAACGCGCGCCTTTTTGAGAATAAAAAACCACTCACAAATAGCGATGGTTCTCCTGTAATACGGTCCTTTATCATTCCTCAGGAAAAGGTAACGTTGATCAAAGATTGGGACAGCATGGGTCTTCGGGCTTCTTCGACCAATTCATTTGCGATAGAGGAGGTACGTATTGATAAAAGATTCAGTTTCAGCTATAATGAGCAGCATCTTGCGTATCCTATTTACAAAATTCCATTTAAGCTTTTCGCAGATTTGACGCTTTGGGTAAACTATATTGGTATGGCCGAACATTTTATCGAGGCTACCACTTCCATGTTATCTAAAGAACAACTGGCTGAACTGAAGAGAAAGGTTTTACAAGCCAACTCCTACATAACCAACTTTACCGAAAAGGTAGATACCCTGCTCCTTAACGAATCACAAATCTCGGACTCGTTTCAAGAAGAAGTACATCAGTCAGGAGTTGAATGTTTGAGGGGAATTTCGATGGCTCTTATTAAAATTTATCCGCTTCTGGGTATAAAGGGAAGTTCTACAAACAACCAGTTGAACCAAATTTTCAGGGATTATTTTACCGCGACCCAGCACCATAATTTCAAAGGAGTGTAGGATAAAAAAATTACGGTTAAAAAACTACTTTTTAGGGTATAAAGATGGCAATTTTCGACCCATTTTTAGCCTGTTTATGATGTTTTCTCAGTAGATAATTCATCTTTGAGCGCAGCGAAAATTTTATAATTTACCAAGATAATACCCTAAAAACCATATCGACAGGCAAAATTTCCAGTATTTAACCTACAGTTCTAATCCGAATGTTTTTTTAGGAGAAAGGCATAAGCTTCCATTCCTTTTGTATGTTCAAAGAAAACCTTGAGCACACCCAGAACCGGGAGGGCAATAATAGCGCCCACAATCCCACCCAGCACCGAAAGTACAATTACACCAAAAACTGTGATAAAAGGATTAAGATCTATTTCATCGCCAATAATCCAGGGGGTCAATATGTAGTTTTCTATAAGTTGGGCAGCGCTGATCACGCCAATAACAATGAGTGCCGGGGTAGTACCTTCGTATAAATACGCAAGCACTATGGCAACACCGCCACCTATTAAATTCCCCACATAAGGTATTATTGAAAATAACGAAGCAAAGAGTGCTAGGAATAGGGCATAAGGCACTTTTCCTATAAGAAAGCCCACATAATAAATAACGAACAAAAAGAACATGATCTTGCTCTTACCAAAGAGGTAGTCTGTAATGATTTGCGAAGATTCTTTCAATATTGTTCCTGAAGCGTATGCATCACTCCCCAATTTCTGAAAAAAACCGATAAACATTTTTTTCTGCATCAAGAACAAAATGATATATACTAAAATGATAAAGGATTGGGAAAGCAGGTTGGAAAGGGAGGATATAAAAACGGTAGCTGCACTTTTTAATTTGTTCATAAAATCAAAATTCTCGTCGGCCATTTTTCCTGGGTTGATCCCAAAAGTATCTTCCATCCAACTGCTAAAGAGGGTATATTTTTCCATTCCCCTTGTTTTGATCGTAGACCAATCGTTTGCCATATTGCTGATTTGAGAGGAGATCAACCAGCTCAATAATAAAATAGTAATGATCAGCAATAATAGACATACCGTGATGGCCAGCCAATTTGGAAATCCCCAACTCATCAACTTTTTTTTTGGTCTGTCAAGCAATGTCGCAACCATCGCCGAAACCAGCAGCGGCAAAAGCAACGTGGCTCCATAATAAAAGATTACCCAGATAAGGGAAAGCAATACCAGTGTTTTTAGGAGATTTATACTGGAAACTTCTATTTTTCTTGTTTGCATTTGACGTAAAGCTTAGAAATAATTTGATATAAAGATATTAAACCTAGTCTGATAATATCAGGGATATAAAAAAACAAAAACCGCCTGTGGTGCAGGCGGTTTGTCACTAATTGAATATTATTGCTTTATAATTTACGAACCCATCATGGCATTAAAAGTCGCACTTGGCCTCATGGCTGCGCTCACTTTTGCGGCATCGGGAAGATAATAACCCCCTAGATCTACCTCATGACCCTGAGCGTCTAAAAGCTCCTGAAGGATTTTCTCCCTATTGGTTTCCATTTCGCTTGCGATTTCGGCAAATTCTACCCGTAGCTGTTTATCTTTATCTTGTTCCGCTAGTGCTTGCGCCCAGTAAAGCGCTAAGTAAAAATGACTACCGCGGTTATCTAGTTCGTTGACCTCACGGGAAGGTGATTTCTTATTGTTCAGGAACTTGATCGTTGCAGCATCCAGCGTTTCGCCTAAGATGATAGCTTTTTCGTTGTCATTCTTCTCCCCGGCATGCTCTAAAGATACGGCCAGCGCCAAAAACTCACCTAAAGAATCCCAGCGCAAATGACCTTCTTTTGTGAACTGTTGTACGTGTTTAGGAGCAGAACCTCCCGCGCCTGTTTCAAAAAGTCCGCCGCCTTGCATTAAAGGTACTATGGAAAGCATCTTTGCACTCGTCCCAACTTCCAGAATAGGGAAGAGGTCTGTATTGTAATCCCTTAGCACGTTACCGGTTACAGAAATTGTGTCCTTACCGTCTTTCACGCGCTCCAGTGTAAAGCGGGTCGCTTTCACGGGGGACATGATCTGAATATCCAGACCTTCGGTGTTGTGATCTTTGAGATATGTATTTACTTTTTTAATAACTTCAACGTCATGCCCGCGTTCTTCATCTAACCAGAAAATAGCGGGATCTCCAGTTGCGCGTGCACGGGCGACAGCCAGTTTTACCCAGTCTTGAATAGGTGCATCTTTGGTCTGGCACATTCTCCATATATCCCCCTGTTCTACAGTGTGTTCCAGAAGGGTATTACCATCAGCATCTTTTACACGCACGGTACCTGCCTGTGCTATTTCAAATGTTTTGTCGTGAGAACCATATTCTTCGGCTTTTTTTGCCATCAGACCCACATTGGGAACCGTTCCCATGGTAGTGGGATCAAAAGCCCCGTTTTCTTTACAAAAATCAATGGTTTCCTGATAAATACCTGCATAACTGCTATCTGGTATAACCGCTTTAGTATCCTGAGAATTGCCCTTCGCATTCCACATTTGTCCGCTATTGCGTATCATCGCTGGCATAGAGGCATCTATGATCACATCACTGGGAACATGAAGATTTGTTATTCCCTGATCAGAATTTACCATAGCAAGATCTGCCTTGCTATTTATAGTATCCTGTATTGCTTTTTCAACTTCACTTTTCTTATCCGCGGGAAGTTTTTCAATATCATTGAGAAGATCAGCCAGTCCATTCTTGGCATCAACACCTACACTTTTTAGATCTTCACCGTATTTTTCAAAAACATCAGCAAAGAAGACGCGCACCACATGACCAAAAATAATAGGGTCTGAGATCTTCATCATAGTCGCCTTCAGGTGAACCGAAAAGAGAATGTTTTTTTCCTTGGCATCTTCCAGCTGTTCTTTTAAGAAGTGAAGAAGGGCGCTTTTACTTAAGACAGTAGCATCTATAACTTCCCCTTCCTGTAGTTTCAGATCATTTTTAAGTATTGTTTCCTTACCGGAAGCATCCTCAAGCACAATATCCACAGTGGTGGCATGGTCCAGGGTCACTGATTTCTCATTCGCCCTAAAATCGCCGCTGCTCATTGTTGCCACATGCGATTTGCTGCTAGGCGACCATTCACCCATACTATGCGGGTTCTTTCGTGCATATTCTTTAACCGGCTTTGGTGCCCTACGATCTGAATTTCCTTCTCGTAAAACCGGATTTACAGCACTTCCCAGAACTTTTGCGTAGCGCTTTTTAAGTTCCTTTTCCTCCTCGGTATTCGCATTTTCAGGATAACCGGGAATATCATATCCTTTTTCCTGAAGTTCTTTGATCGCCGCGATCAGCTGGGGAATAGAAGCACTAATGTTTGGTAATTTAATAATATTGGCTTCCGGTTTGGTAACCAGTTCGCCCAGTTCACCTAAGGCATCGGTCATTTTTTGATCTTCGTTGAGCTTCTCTGGGAAATTAGCAAGAATTCTCGCAGCCAGGGAGATATTTTTGGTTTCTAGCTCAATATTAGCTGCTTTGGCAAATTTCCTGACGATGGGAAGAAAAGAATGAGTAGCCAGGGCAGGCGCCTCATCTGTTAATGTATATGCTATTTTTGATGTTGTAGACATAAATAAATTGTTCTTAAGGAGTAAATTAATGCAACAATAACGAGACTCAAGATCGTTTCAATCATTGTTAATTCAGAATCGCAAATATAGGATTTTTAAGGTTATTTCGATGTAAATTTGCAGTCTTAATGCGGTTTATGTGCGTTTTACAATAAAACCGACGCATTTTTATTATATGCATAAAAAAAGCCATATCACTGTACAAAGTACGTTGATATGGCTTCTAATGGTTTGATTTTTTACCGGCGAACCCCTAAAGTTCTCTCAAACGGGAAAATTACTGCCCGTACCGTAAATCAAAGCATTGGGATGACTGACTTTTTTAAGATCAGCAACATCCTGAGTTTGACTTTTATGAAAGAAAGTAACATGGGTTGATTTTTATATTGTTTTCTAGAGGAAAGACCCCTAACTAAAATTAAAAATCAAAAGTTGCTTTTTACCACGAACGTGGATTCTTCAAAAAGTCAAGTATACATATTCCTGGTTTGATCTTATATACATAAAATTCAAGACAGGAATATCAGAACGTTAATTATGTATTGCTAATAATTATAAGACTAAATTAAAACTTAACGCAAACGTTTGCAATGATTTTAGAATATATTTAACACACTGGGATCAAACTTGTTAGGGCGAATATAATTGATGAAAATAAAAAAAATCGACAAGGAGTTATTTATAACGTTGAATTACGTTATTACAAA
Organism: Flavimarina sp. Hel_I_48; assembly: GCF_000733945.1. Taxonomy (NCBI): domain Bacteria; kingdom Pseudomonadati; phylum Bacteroidota; class Flavobacteriia; order Flavobacteriales; family Flavobacteriaceae; genus Flavimarina; species Flavimarina sp. Hel_I_48. Next base: position 202,353 of record NZ_JPOL01000003.1, on the reverse strand, counting down.
ATTGATATGAGTACTTTTAAATAGAACTACAATATTAATTGTTAAAATATTCTATTGTAAATATTCAATAGATTCTAGAAGAAGTATAAGTTTTGCACTGTAATTTTTTCAAAAGGCTATTCTTAGATAGAAGACATAAAAAAACCTCTCCAGGGAGAGGTTTTTGATTTCCGCTTCTGCGAAAGTCTTATTTTCTGACTTCTTTGATCCTTGCTTTTTTACCAGTAAGGCCTCTAAAGTAATAAATACGTGATCTACGTACTTTACCTTTTTTATTGATCTCAATTTTTTGAAGTGCAGGTAGGTTGATAGGGAATATACGTTCTACACCCACGGTACCAGACATTTTGCGAATGGTAAAGGTTTTAGTAGAACCGCTACCGCGCAATTGAATTACAACGCCCCTAAAAAACTGGGTACGTGTTTTTTCACCTTCACTAATTTCGTAATACACAGTAATGGTATCACCAGCTCCAAAATCTGGAAATTCTTTTGAATTTTCAGTAACATATTCGTCCTGGACGAACTTAATTAAATCTTCCATTTTACAGGATTTTGATTGTTTGCTAGAGGCAACATTCGCGATTATCGCCAGAGGTTGGTTCTATAAGGGCGCAAATATACATATTATTCCCTAGTACACAACATGATGCTTATTTTTTTTTAATTCAGATTATTTTCACAGAAATTGAAGTTCAGAATACCCAAAAAATGCTCCTTTTTAGTCAATTAATTGACTATAAAAGAACAAAAATCAGCCATTATTCCAATAAATCTGGCCTTCTTTCCTGCGTGTGTTTGTAGGCCTGGTCCTCACGCCATTCTTCAATTTTAGGGGTGTTCCCCGAAGTTAGGATTTCGGGTACTTCCCAACCTTTGTATTCGGCAGGTCTTGTATAAATAGGGGGAGCCAGCAAATTATCCTGAAAAGAATCAGTAAGGGCAGAGGTCTCATTGCCTAAAACACCAGGAATGAGGCGTATAATCGCATCACAAAGTATAAGAGCGCCCAGCTCGCCACCGCTAAGTACATAATCACCTATTGAAATTTCGCGCGTGATAAAATGATCGCGTACGCGCTGATCTACTCCTTTATAATGACCACATAAAATAATGATATTTTCAAGGGTAGAAATTTGATTGGCCATTCCCTGATTCAGCGTTTTACCGTCTGGCGTCATATAAATTACCTCATCATAATCCCTTTGCTCCTTTAGGGCGCTTATGCATTTATCTATGGGTTCAATCATCATCACCATACCTGCACCACCACCATACTGGTAGTCATCTACCTGATTGTAATTTCCCAGGGAATAATCGCGTAAGTTGTGCAATTGAATATCCACGAGCCCTTTTTCTATAGAGCGTTTCATAATAGAGGCTTCAAAGGGACTGGTCAAAAGATCTGGAACTACGGTTATGATATCTATGCGCATAGGAAAGTGTATGTTTTGAAAAGGGTTGCCACGGAAGTATTTATCGGCAAAAGTAGCCAATTATTGTTCGTCATGTATTCCGGATGTTTGCTGTACACAAAAAAAAACCGTAGCGAAAGCCACGGAAGTATTCTTTTTATGCTCCTAAAAGCTTGTTTTTAAGGCTTTTTGATCCCTTTATTGCGTTCATCCTGCAATTGTCTTCCAAGACGCTGCTCCTTTTCAAGGGATTTTTTTCTGAAATCATCGTACTCATATTCCACTTCGCCAAGTTTTTTGCGGGCAGCGATCGTATGCGCATTACTTCCGCGGTAGCGAATTATAAAAAACACGAGTGCCAGGGCAAGAATACCTACAATGGCCCACATTAAGGTCTTGTAACCCGCTTTGCTCATCTGGATTCCCAAAAAGCTTATGGAAGCAACGTTCGCACGTGTTTCCTCAAGGGTATTCTTGGTTTCTTTCAGGGAGCTTTTTAGCGAAGCTATGTTGTTATTGCGTTCTTCCAACTGATCGTCAAAGGTGCTTACCTGAACCTTAAATGCATTGAGGCTGTCCTGTGTGTTGCTTTGCAGGCGGTCTAAGGTGGTTCTTTTAACAACTTTATATTCCTGAAAGTTGTTGGAACTCTCCTTCATATCCTCAAATTGCTGATTGATGGTGTTCGGTTTTTGCTCCGTTTCGGGAGTTTCCTGGGCGGTCGCAAGGTGCAGGCCTCCTAAAAGGGCAAATGCCAGTAAGTGGGATTTTATGCGCATAGTATGTTTAATTTTTTTTGCGTTTGATGCAAAAACGGCCCATTGAAGGCAGTATTGTAAATTAGGCGGCAAATTTACAAAATAATAGCTTAGCCGCGCTATTTATTACTGTTGGGAATCATCATTTTCCTTCTTGCGTTTTTCTTTTTCTGCTTCACGTTTGGCCCTGCGGTACATCCTTTTTTCTTTACCGCTCATTTCGTCTAAATTGGCCTCTTGTTTAGCATCTTCAAAATCTATATCCTGGTCCACCTTGCCCTGAAAGGCATTGAACCATGCATTTTCAAAAATCTTAAAAACGGTCGTCCAGACCCCGGCATTCACGTTGTCTAAATTACCCTCAAGCGGTACGCGGGTTGCTAAGGTATCTGTGCCCTGGTTTTTAAGGATAAACTTGAACATTCCCACAAAACCTTCCCATATGACGCTAAGAAAGCTATCTTCTTTACTTATCAGTTTAGTGTCCTTGAGCATGGGTTTTACATATCCCTTAAGATAGGCATCTGCAATAGCGATCTCACCGTATATATCAAGTTCACCTTCTTTAAAGTCAATACCGCCATAGGCCTGGGTGAGGTCATTAATTGCGGTAATATCTGCTTTTTGTAGTGAAAAATTGATATCCATATCCGGGATTTCTTTGATAAGGTCCAGACCGCCATCAAGCCTAAATTCTCCTTTACCTATACTCACTGCGGAAGCTTCAATAGGGGAGGGCAGTTTGTCGCTCTGGCCTTTTACATTGCGCAAATTGTCTGCGTAAAGCTCTAAATTGTTGAGATACAGATCGATATTGGGATCCTCCTGAAGTTTTACAAAACCAAGTTTTCCATTATGGATTTCAAAATGGTTGATGTTGATGGGAACAAGATCTGTAAGCGCTTTCGTCCAGTCGTCTGTATCTGCATCCCCTTCTGCAGCTTCTTTCTGTTGGTCTTCAAAAATATAGGTAATCTCTGGATCAAACATGGTAATCTCACTCACGATTTTTCCTTTAAAGAGCGATTTCCATTCTATTGAAATATCCGTCTTTGGAAAATCCAGAAAAGGAACTTCAGTAGATGCGTTCACTTTATTAAGGTACATCCCATTTATTACATAAGCACCACGGTAAAGGGCTAGATCAATATCATCCACATGCCCATAGAATCCCGGTATATCTGCCAGTACGTCATTGACATAATTTTTAACCAGCGTAGGCAAATAAAACCTGAAAGCTACCAGCAGGATAAGTATGACCACTGGTAGTATATATCTTTTTTTCTTTGCACCGCGGTGTTTTCTAGATCCTTCAGAGGTAGATGCTGACATATTTAGATTTTATAATCAAAAAATTAGCAAAGCAATTTTCTCAATGCTTAAAGTTAAAATTATTCCGCAAATTAAAGGAACAGAAAATGCTTCTAAAGTTCCAAAAATAGGCTTAAATGTCCTATTTTTCCTATAAAAAGAGTAATAATCATTTGTCATATTAAAGAGATTCTGCGGAATTGCATAGTATTATATCGTTATCAACTAAAACGTGATCATAACAATTAAATTCAAAAAAAACCACGCTAAAGAATTAGTGTGGTTTTTCTTATAAACAGAGAAATCTATTTCTATTCTATTGAAATATAATCTGTTTTTGTTCGCCTCCTGGCCAAACAAATGTGATGCTTATAGGTTCAGAATCACTTTTTTCTTTTAAAAATCTTTGAATCTGCTCGATATTTTTAACCGACTCACCATCTATTTCACTAATAAGAACGCCTTTCAAGTCATAACGCGCCAGGTCTTCGCGGGTAACATTATTGATCACCACGCCGTTTGAAACGTCATAATCCTTAAGTTGCTCGCGTGCGATATCTTTGACCTCAACACCCAGTTTTTCTATTTTATATGTGCTTAATTTATAAAGCGTAACTAGTAAAGTTTTCAATTTTCCATCGCGGAGAAATTCAACCTGAACCTTATCATCAGGCCGCTTTGTATTGAGGTAACCTGATAAATCAGCAAATTTGGTAATTTGTTTCTCATCTACTTTCTTAATGATATCCCCTTTTTTTAAGCCTGCTTTTTCTGCGCCACTTCCCGGTTCTACACCACCGACATAAAAGCCCTGGCTTTCAGAAATTTCAATCTGCTCTGCAACGGTAGGATTCAATTGTGTACCAGAAACTCCAAGAATACCGCGTTGCACATTACCATATTCCATAATGTCCTCAACGATTTTACGCGCCAGGTTAGAAGGAACGGCAAAGGCATACCCTACATAACTACCGGTCTGCGATGTAATCGCGGTGTTGATACCTATAAGTTCGCCATTAATATTTACCAATGCGCCACCGCTGTTACCGGGATTGATCGCGGCATCTGTTTGAATAAAAGATGATGGATTACCGCTAAATTCACCAAGATCCCTGGCTTTTGCGGAAATTATACCCGCAGTGACCGTACTGGTAAGATTAAAAGGATTTCCTACTGCAAGTACCCACTCGCCTAAGCGCGTCGCTTCTGAATCGCCAAAGGGAAGGTAGGGTAGGTCTTCTTCTGCCTCAATTTTAAGTAATGCGATATCCGCTTTTGGATCAGCACCTATTACTTTAGCTGTATAGGTTTGGTTGTCGTTCATGGTTACCTCAAGTTCGCTGGCACCATCTATGACGTGATTATTGGTCACAATATAACCATCCTGGGAGATCACAACCCCGCTACCAGTACCGGCCAATCCTTTTTCTATTTCCCCTCCACCATGAAAATATTCCTGCATGTTTCTGGGCCTGCGCGCTACCTGAACGTTTTTTACGTGTACCACGGCATGTACGGTGCGGTCTGCCGCTTCGGTAAAATCTGCATTTGTACTGCTAAGGGGGCCGCCTTTAAACGTTACGGGCAGGGTTGTAATGGGCTGGGATTCTATTGTGGTAAAAGGCACTTTTCCATCTTCAAAATAATGATAGGTGCCCAGTGAAGTTGCTCCGCCAAGAATGGCAACGAACAACATTTTTGCAAAATTCTTCATAGTCTAAATTGTTGTTTCTATTTAGTATAACAGTTAAAAGACTTGATATCGTGTAGGGTGTTGCAGGATTAACGCATATTTAACGAATAAGAAAACCCATTAAAAATTGTATTTTCGCAATTCATTCAAAATAAAAAAATGCCATTACCTTTCTACAAATATCAAGGTACGGGTAACGATTTTATAATGATCGATAACCGTATGGAATCCTTTTCCAAAAATGATACCAAACTTGTTCAAAAGCTTTGTGATCGCAAATTTGGAATAGGGGCAGACGGCCTGATCCTTTTGGAGAATCATGAAGAGCTTGATTTTACCATGGTTTATTACAATGCAGATGGGACCAGCTCTATGTGCGGCAACGGTGGCCGGTGTGTAGTCGCCTTCGCCCACCAACTTGGCATAATTGAAAAAAAGGCACATTTTGAAGCCATAGATGGGCCGCATGAAGCCTTTATTAAAGAAGGGCAGGTACACCTTAAAATGAATGATGTAAACCAGATAGTAGAACGGGACAATTATATATTTATAAATACGGGTTCGCCACACCATATTGAATTTAGGGAGAACCTTAGTGCGCTGGATGTAAAGAAAGAAGGAAGCGAGATTCGATATTCCTCCTTATATGGTCAGGCCGGTAGTAATATAAACTTTGTCGCCCAGCAGGGTTCAGAATTTAATGTGCGCACCTATGAACGCGGTGTTGAAGATGAAACACTGAGCTGTGGTACAGGGGTTACCGCGGTGGCGCTGGCAATGCACCATCTGGGAAAAACCGACAAAAATGAGGTAAAAATCAACGCTGAGGGCGGAAAATTGACCATTTCTTTCCATAAATCTACCACAGGGTATGATTCTATTTATCTTATAGGGGCCGCTAATTTTGTATTTGAGGGATTATGGCCATAACACTAAAAGGAAAACAACTTTATTTGCGCGCTCTCGAGCCTGAAGATCTCGAGTTTATACACCAGATCGAAAATGATGAAGAACTATGGGAATTGAGTACTACACTTACTCCGTATTCCCGTTTTATCATTAAACAATATTTGAAAAATGTGCATCGCGATATATTTGAAGTCAAGCAACTTCGCCTTGCCATTTGCAAGATTGATACACAGGAAGTACTGGGTATGATTGATTTATATGATTATGATCCCAAACACCATCGCGCGGGCGTGGGTATTATAATCACCAGCAGCGCAGAACGGGGCAGGGGCTATGGTGCAGAGGCCTTGCAGCTTATCACTACCTACAGCTTTACACACCTGGATATGCATCAACTGTATGCCAATATCCTGGATGGCAATGACCGCAGCATAAAACTGTTTGAAAAAATGAATTTTAAGTCCGTGGGAGTCCTAAAGGACTGGAAACGCATACGCGGAAGCTATAAAAACGAACATTTATACCAATTGATAAATACTGATGTACATTAAAAAAATACTACTGGCCGTTGCCTTACTGGGATTAGTGGGTGCCGGTATTTTTGCATATACCATTTATACCTCACTTTTTTCTCCGAACACTACCTTCAATAATGACGAGGCGCATGTTTTTATAAAAACCAATGCTACGTATAACGATGTAAGGAACGCGTTGAAACCACTGCTTGAAGATATGGAATCTTTTGACGAGGTGGCCAGCCGTAAGGGGTATGTAAATAATATTTCCGCAGGTCATTTTATTATCACAAAGGGGAGCAATAACAACGAGATCGTAAATGCCATACGCAGTGGTAATATTCCCATTACCATTTCTTTTAACAATCAAGAACGGATAGAAAACCTGGCTGGTCGCATTGCAGAACAGTTGGAAGCAGATAGTTTGTCACTTGTAAAGGTCTTGCGGGACTCTACATTCCTGAGACAGCAGGGGCTCAATGAAAATACGGCACTTACGCTTTATCTTCCCAATACCTATGAATTTTACTGGAATACAGATGCGGAAGGTTTCCGGGATAAAATGGTACAGGAGCACAAACGTTTTTGGAATACTCAAAAAATAGCGGCGGCAAAGACCGTGGGTTTGACCCTTACAGAAGTGTATACCCTGGCTTCCATCGTTCAGAAGGAAACCGTTAAGGCAGATGAACGGCCACGCGTAGCTGGAGTATATCTAAACCGGTTCAACAATGGCTGGAAACTGGACGCAGACCCCACCGTCATTTACGCTGTAAAAAGAAATGCAGCCAATTTTGATCAAATTATCAAACGTGTACTTTATAAGGACCTGGAAACAGATTCACCTTACAATACCTATAAGTACAAAGGTTTGCCCCCTGGGCCCATTACCATGCCAGATCTTTCTGCAATAAATGCCGTTTTAAGCCCAGAAAAACACGATTTCTATTATTTTGTCGCAGATGTTTCCAAACCTGGTTACCATATGTTTGCAAAAACGCTAAGCCAGCACAATGCAAACCGACAGCAATATATACGGTGGATCAACGCCCAGGGTGTAAACCGTTAAAGTATTGTTTTATGAGGGTTTTAAATTTGTTATAGCGGTAGTATATAGTACCATATGATTTACCTATAAAGGTTTGTAAATCATATATTTAAAATTTTTAGTATATTTGCATAGTGAAATAGGAAGGTAACAATTTTGCATCGCCAGGCTTTCCGAAAACAAATCTATGACGAAAAATATACTTAAATTAGCTGCAGTACCTTCCGTATTTGGACTTGTGTCCATGAGTTTATCGGTAAAGGATTCCGGGGATTTCAAAGAATATTCAACGGATGGTCTTGATCTTTCTTACACCGTTCCAGTAGAGGACGATGTAGAACCCCATGACCTTGATGTCACCAATTTTGCAAATGTAGGAACTTCATTTGCAGGATTTAAAGAAGCTCTGGGTTTTAAGGAATCCCGCAATGATTATTCCCGTATCAATAAGTTTGGTTATTTGGGGAGATATCAGTTCGGCAGGAGCACACTCCTTTTACTAGGTATAAACGATACAGAAGATTTTATAAACAATCCCGTATTACAGGATAAAGCATTTATAGCCAATTTAGCACGTAATAAGTGGGTGCTTCGCAAGGATATAAAGCGTTTTGCCGGTAAAGAGGTCAACGGTGTGCTGGTTACTGAATCTGGTATTCTTGCAGCGGCCCATCTTGGTGGACCGGGCAGCGTAAAAAGATACTTAAGATCTGGCGGCGTGGATGGATTTCGGGATGCTTTCGGTACTTCACTAAAAAGTTATATGAAAAAATTTGGCGGTTATGACACTTCCTTCATAGAAGCAGATCATTATCCCAAAGTCGAAATTTAATTGTGAAAGTTGATCAAAAAGATCTGAGATTAAACGACTTGTTCAACTAATTTCCCATCCAGATCAAACTAATTTAATTTTGAATTAAAATCTATAGTATTCAACTGCGGTAATTATACACCGCAGTTTTTTTTTAACTTTTATTAATTATAATAGCGTAGTAGTTTTATTTAAGGGAATCTATTGATCTCGTGGTCATTAAATTTTTAAAATAAATTTAAATCTCCGTTTTTCTATAGATCATTAGGTAAAAGTATTCCAATTTGAATATTCTTTTAAACATAAGAATAGATTAACACTAATTTGTAGGTGGTTTGTATTATTTGCCGTAATATTGCGGTAAATACAATAAGGTTTGGTAATGATATTTTGTATTTTATTGAAAGCTCTAACGTTTTAAAAAGTTTTAGATAAAATCAATACTCAACATCTTTAAATTTTTTAATTGACTGAATAAATGAGTTTTATAACCAAATTTTTAAATAAATTAACCAATAATAAAAATATTACAATGAAAGAAGGCAAAGTTAAATTTTTTAATAACGCAAAAGGTTTCGGATTTATAAAGCCAAGTGATTCTGGTGAAGAGATTTTTGTACATGCAACTGGTTTGATCGACGAAATTCGTGAGGATGACCATGTTGAATATGAGACTGAAATGGGCAAAAAAGGCCTAAACGCTGTTAATGTGAGACTTATCGACTAATACTCTTTTTATAGAGTTAAAAGAAAGGCCGTCTGTAAAGACGGCCTTTCTTTTTTTATACCCTTTTCTTAAAAGCCTATTCGGTTAAAACTGCTACTCGTGTTTCTCTCCTTGAGCACGAACATGTTTTACTATTTTGATTACAACAGATTTTGAGGTAGGCTGATTGCTCTTATCTGAAGTGGATTCTATGGGTACAAGTACATTGGCCTCTGGTAAATATGTTGCTACAGATTGCTGTGGAATGTTGTAGGGAACAACGACGAACTTAGGAGCAATACGTTCCTTACCGTCACTATAATTGTAGAGATCTACCAGATCTTTCTCCTTAAGACCAAGTTTCACTATATCCTTGGCATTCATAAAGATTACACGACGTTCATTATAAACACCGCGATAGCGGTCATTTAAACCATAAATGGTGGTGTTATATTGATCATGGCTACGTATGGTCATCATCATGAATTCATCCTCTTTAATGGGATGAGCTTCCACTTTTCTAACATTGAAATGCGCCTTGCCCGTATCTGTTTCATAGGTATTGTGCCGTGCTCCATTCGGTAAATAGAATCCGCCCGGCTGGCGTACTTTTTTGTTGTATTCTGAAAATCCGGGTATACAGGCGGCAATGCTCTCCCTAATCGCGTCATAATGATTTAAGTAGCTATCCCAGTCTACCACAGAATCTTTTAAGGTTGCTTTTGCCATTTTACAAACGATATACGGTTCGCTAAGCAATTTATCTGAAATAGGGGTGAGGCTACCACGTGTACTGTGCACCACTCCCGTAGAATTCTCCACTGATAAAAATTGAAGTTCGTCATCTATAAAATCCTTATCCGTCCTACCGTAGCAGGGTAGGATAAGTGCTTCTTTACCGTGTACCAGATGACTTCGGTTTAATTTTGTGGAAACCTGAACGGTTAGATCACATTTTCTCAATGCCTCTGCGGTATAAGCAGTATCTGGTGTAGCCAAACTAAAATTACCACCCATTCCAAAGAATACCTTCGCTTTGCCCTTGTGCATTGCTTTTACACTTTTTACGACATCATAACCATCTTCCCGTGGCGGATTAAAGCCAAACTCTTTTTCAAGGCTATCTAGCAATTCTTTTGACGGTCTGTCAAAAATACCTACGGTACGATCTCCCTGTACATTGCTATGGCCGCGTACGGGGCAAGCGCCTGCACCTAACTTGCCTATACTTCCTTTTAATAGGAGAATATTCACAACCTCTTTTATCGTGTACACAGCGTTCTTATGCTGCGTGAGGCCCATGGCCCAACAGATAATTATTTTCTTCTTTTTGCACAAAATAGCGGCCGTTTCCCGTAACTGCTCCAGTGGAATTCCGCAAATAGGAAGCAAATCTGCGATGTTTATGGTGCGCAAATGTTCAATGTACGCCATTGAACCATCTGTCTTCTCATTTATAAAGTCCTGATCAAAGACACTGCCCGGATTTTTATCTTCTTCTTCAAGCATTAATATGGCAAGCGCCTGCAAGAGTGCCAGATCTCCGTTTATCCTGACCTGAAGGTAAACATCTGTAAGTTTTGTGCTTGCGCCCAGCATCCCTTTGACTTCCTGAGGGTTGCTAAAGGAAATAAGCCCTGTTTCTACAATCGGATTTACCGAAATGATAGTCGCTCCATTGCGTTTGCCTTTTTGTAGCGCACTGAGCATACGTGGATGGTTGGTACCTGGATTCTGGCCCATGATCATAATGACCTCTGCCTGATAAAAATCCTCTAATTTCACCGTTCCCTTACCTATACCAATGCTTTCGCTAAGCGCGGTACTGGTACTTTCATGGCACATATTGCTACAATCTGGCAAATTGTTTGTACCGTATTCACGAACGAATAGCTGATAAAGAAAAGCAGCTTCGTTGCTGGTACGGCCCGAAGTATAAAATATTGCTTCATCGGGACTTTCAAGTGTATTTAAATGTTTCGCGATAAGGGTAAAGGCAGCGTCCCAACTTATTTCTTCATAGTGCGTTCCTCCTTCCGGAAGGTACATAGGTTGGGCAATACGTCCATTTTTCCCTATTTCATAATCAGAAAGAAGCGAAAGATCGTAAACGCTGTGCTTTGCAAAGAAATCAGCTTCAACCTTTTTTGACGTGGCTTCTTCGGAGATTGCTTTTGCCCCGTTTTCACAGTATTCTGCAACTTTACTACGCTCATTATCGGGATCTGGCCAGGCGCAACCGGGGCAGTCTATACCGTCTTTTTGATTGAGGTTGAGCAATGCTTTGCCACCGCGTACAGGTCCCATAGCGTCAAGTATATGTTTCATGGAAACCAATACCGCTTTTGCGCCTGCTGCTGTTTCTTTATGCGTACCGGTATGAATACCCGTCAACTCTTCTGAAGTCAGCGCCCTGGATTCTTTTTCTTCTTTTTTCATATCTTTTTTTTAACGCAACTTTTCTGCCATGGGATTGGGGTAATTGTCAGATTGATCTTCCCGGTTGTCATCCATACACACGAAGTCTTTTTCCAGTAGCAGCAATAATTCTTTTCCGTTTTCTAAAGGCATATTATGTTCAAAACCAACCTGCTCAGAATCCAACCATTGTGTTGCATAAGTATCTGGCAAATATAAGGTTATCCTATTTTCAATAAAGTATGCCTCTAAGTTCTCTATTCCCTCTTTAGTACAAACAGAATAGCGAAACTGGCCTGAATTAAAATCGGTTTCTTCTTCATAATGACCCTGTTTGCAAACCTGTTCGACCTCAGAACGGGTTAAACGAAAGCGTATGGAATTTTGTTTAATTCTAATTTTCATGGTATCTGTTTTAATCCCTTTTACAAGATTTTTAGCCAAGTCTTCTGCTGAAATCTTACCCGGATATTCCGTTATTTATTGAATACTTCGCTACAAAATAGTCGGCGTGATTTATATTAATGATCCATTTCAACTGCGTGTTCTGCAAGAATCCTTTCCTGCCCGCAATAGATATTATACCGGTTCTCATATAGAAAACCTATAAGGGTCATGTTGAACTCCATTGCTAATTTTACGGCCAGGCTGGACGGCGCGCCCACCGCCATTACCACCTGTATTCCTGCCATGGATGCTTTTTGAATCAGTTCAAAACTTGCCCTCCCACTGAGCAACAGCAATTTGTCATCAAGGGGCAGGTTGTTTGCTTTAAACGATGCGCCCAGTAGCTTATCAAGCGCATTGTGACGGCCCACATCTTCACGCAAATCCAGCAAATTCCCGTGGATATCAAAAAGTACGGCTGCGTGTAAGCCTCCGGTTTTATCAAAAACCTCCTGACGTGCCCTTAAAATTGCGGGAAAGGTTTTGATCAGTTCAGGATCTACCTTAAGCGGTTTAGGGTTCAAATCAAGCTGACACACGGTTTTGATCGCATCTATACTGGATTTACCACATACCCCGCAACTGCTGCTGGTGTAAAAATGGCGTTCCAACTGGCTCAAGTCCAGCGTTTCTGAATTTCTCAAAAATACGTTGACCTTGTTTTCACTAACGAGCACTTGCTCCACCTGTTCGGGAGTTGATAGGATGCCTTCGGTGAATAAAAATCCCACTGCCAGATCTGCATCGTGACCGGGGGTGCGCATTGTGATCGATATGTTTTTATTGAAAATGGGCGGTGTGGCCTTTAATACACTGATGCTGATCTCAAAAGGTTCTTCCACCGCAAGAGTATCTGTAGTATATTGAATTTCACTCGCTTTGACCTTCACGATTTCCTTCCGAAAAACCGAGCTTTCTTGTGATTCTTTCATAGTCATTCTTTGTATCTGCACTCGTGTACGCGTCCCCATCCACAGGAATTATATGACACGGATTGTTCTTAAGTATTTTCTGAAGCGAAAACTGTTTTTTCAGCACGTTTTCTTTCAGTAATAAAAAAAAAGAGCACTCATAAATAGCCAGGGTAGGGATCAAAAAACCAGTATTTTTATCCTGAAAAACGGTTGCAAAAACCGTTTTATCACGTTCTTTTAGCAATTTTTGAATATGAACTTTTGAAATCATTGGATAATCGCAACCCATACAAAGCCAGGAACATTCATAAGTTTCAAAAGCGCTCAGGAGACCGGTCATGGGGCCCATATTTTTATGCAGGTCCACAATGTACTTATAATCCGCTTTCTGCGCTTGCTCTTTCCGAATGGATATAAAAGCTTTTATTCCTAAATCTTCTAATTGGCTGGCGGTATGAAATTGCTGGGGGAGTTGATGATAGCAAATATTAGCTTTGTCTACCCCCATACGTTCCGACTTCCCACCGGCAAGTACGAGTCCACGGAGCTCTTCTGAGTCCATTTTATGTCAATTTTTATTTAAATGTACGATATCTGGATTGTTTTCATGCCTTCAAAAACTGAAAAGGTTTTGAGTAGGTTCAGAAAAATAACAATCAAACGAAAATGAAAAAAACCTGTTTACAGATGCGTCTTGCATCCATAAACAGGTTTTTAGTATTCTACTGGCAGGCTGAGACTGCCAAAGTAGTATATACTGCTTAGCTATTAACCTTTTGCGCTTCGCGCTCCACAGTATTTTTAGCTTTATCGTAATTTTCAACAACTGCATCTTCCGCACTGGCATAAGCATCTTTCATCTTGTTGCCCGCTTCGTTTATTTTACTTTTGATACGTGCTTTTTCTTCTGGGCTTGCATTGTTATATACCCACCAGGCAGCCACGCTTCCTGCTGCAATACCTAACAAGGCTAATAATCCTGTTTTTGTGTTCTTGGATGCCATAATTTTGTTTTTTAAAATGAGTATCAAAGGTTGTGATATTCTAATAAGGATGAATATGTTTTAGTAAAAATTTAATAGTAATGAGCGATTTTTAGCCTTTTTTAGGCTATTTTCCGCTAGTTTCGGTCATTTTTGACAATAGGTATAACTTTTAGTAAAACTGCCTTTAGTTGGGTGCTGTTTTATCTTTCCCAAACTAGCTGAATCTTGGCGGGAATTAGTTCCGTAGTGATAAACAAGATTTTAGTTCATTTAAAAAATAAGCAATATAAATCATCTTAAAATGCCCATTATCGACCTTAAAACAATAGAAAACCTACTTAATTCAGGAAATTTGCAACTTATTGCCACACAGGAAAAGCTGAGTTTGCCCATTTTACAACGGCTTTGCGCTAAAATGAAAGCGGGCGTGAAGTTTGATGAGATACATATTAAAGACAATCGTATTGTAGATGGTCACCATCGCTATGTGAGTGCCGCCCTTACCAATATTACTTTAGGCACAGCCGAATGGAAAATCGCGAGATCTGCCATAGATTATCCCTGGGAAGAAGTGATCATAGAAACCATGGACTGGGACACCACTGCAGAAGTTGAACATTTTAAAGCCACCGATGTCAAAAAATAATCAAAACAGAATAGTGCAAACCCATAGCTTAAAATCATGGTAATTTTACTGGATATAGACGGCGTAATGGTTCCTGCAAGCACCTGGAAACGACCTGAATTTGAGTCGGACGGTTTTCCGAAATTCAGTCCACGGGCGGCAAAAAGCCTGCAGCAAATTTTAAGCGAAACAGCCGCAGGCATCGTGCTTACCACTTCGCATAAGGACAACTACACCATTGCACAATGGGAACAAATGTTTGCGGTACGCGGTTTTTCAGAATTGGCCATTCAAAAGTTGGCCCCTAACGATACCCGCTTAAACAGAAAAGAGGAAGTACTGCGGTGGTTGTCACAAAATTCTACGCAAAAACGTTTTGTCATAATTGACGATGACAAAGTATTGAACAGTTTGCCTTTATCCTTGCGGCCCAGGCTGGTACAGACCAGTGCCACACTTGGCCTTACTCCAGAGCTGGCCGAAGCAGCGATTGACATATTGAACGGACCTGAATTTATCCCTTCGGAAACATTGGAGGGGTAAGTAGTTGTAAACAGTTATAATTATTCCATTTAGGGTTTGGCCTTTCCATTTTTTGATAGTCCATTAACAGTGAAGATCAGCTTAAATCCTTAAACTCGTGGAAATATAAAAAACTATGAAAATTACTTATTACGGACAAAACAGTTTCACCCTTGAAATGGGAGGGAAGAAAATACTTGTTGATCCTTTTATCACCCAGAACGAACTCTCAAAAGATAAGATAGATATCATGCAGCTGGAGGCGGATTATATCTTCCTTACCCATGCGCATTTTGATCATACCCTCGATGCTGAGGCGATCGCAAAAAATACAGGGGCGACCATTGTGGCAAATTTTGAGATTTACCAGCATTATACAGACAAGGACCTAAAGGCGATGCCACTCAACCCTGGCGGCCAGCGGGAGTTTGAATTTGGAAAAGTAAAATGTGTAAATGCCATTCATACCAGCAGTTTCCCTGACGGAAGTTATGGCGGGATTGCCAGCGGCTTTATATTTATGGGTGAAAAAAACATCTACGTTGCCGGTGACACCGCATTGACAATGGACATGCAGCTTATCCCTAAATGGGCAAAAATAGATCTTGCCATTTTACCTATAGGCGATATTGTGACCATGGGAGCAGATGACGCGATTATAGCAAGTGATTTTGTACAATGCGATCGTGTTATGGGAGTACATTACGATGCGCTGCCCTTTATAGAAATTGATCATAAGGAAGTGAAGGAAAAATTCAAGAAAGCTAACAAGCAACTTCATCTTGTGGAAATAGGGGCAACCTTAGAAGTTTAAATTTTCAGGAAGTAAAACAGCAATTATAATACACAAGTATTTTACTTAAGCGAAAAGGCAGATAACAATCACGTTATCTGCCTTTTTTGTATCAAAATCTGGAGTTTTGAGGGCTAAAGCTCCACTTTTTCGCCTGTTTCCACCGCTTTATAAATCGCATCAATGATTTTTAAATCCTTGAGGCCTTCCTCACCATCAACCGGAACTATAGGTTGCTCATTATCATAGATAATTCTTGCCATACCGTCCATTTGTAAGGTCTGGTGGGTAGTATGAGGCTGAGTCAGTTTGCCTTTGTGGGTGCGACCCTCTATAGGACCGTAACCGGTAGAGGGCTGCATTTCGGCAAAACCTTCATCACCGGCAAGGTAAAAACGGTCTAAATAGCGCATGTTGTATGTTGAAAGACAAGAGGCCACGATGCCACTGGGGAAACCCAATTGAAACTGAATGGTTTCATCTACCCCTTCCTTAAATTTTTCCGGCTCTGTTTTGGTTTCCTGGGCGGTGACCCAGATAGGTTCTTCACCAGTTATATAGCGCGCTCCATTGATCGAGTAAATTCCTATATCCATCAAGGATCCGCCACCGGCAAGGTCTTTATCCAGGCGCCACTGGGTGGGATCGCCAATATCAAAACCAGTCTGTCCCTGAAAAAAGTTAAGTTTCCCAAAGGCACCCTCCTGTCTCATTTTTATGACCGCAACCGTTTTAGGCTCAAAATGGAGACGGTAACCCACGAGTAAATGTACCCCGGCAGCTTTACAGGCATCTATCATCGCCTGACCTTCTTCGGCATTGAGGCCCATTGGCTTTTCTGAGATCACATGTTTGCTGGCTTTCGCAACGCGCAATGCGGCTTCTTTGTGCAATGCATTAGGCGTTATGATATACACAGCATCAATATCAGGATTGTCTTTGATTTGATCATATGTCTCGTAATTGTAGCGATTTTTCTCCGGAATATTGTATTTCGCGCCCCATTCGGTCAGTTTTGACGGGGTACCACTTATAAGTCCCACTAGCTTGGCCCGCTTACAATCTTGCATGGCATCTGCAACACGTTCTCCATAACTACCAAGTCCCAGGATAGCGACGTTTAAGATTTCACCCTCCTCATGGAGGGTGGCTGCTGCAAATAAGTTGGTTGAATTGTATATTAGAGGTAAGCCAATGGCTGAAATCGTAATCTTCTCTAGGAAATCCCTTCTCGTGCTCATAGTTTTTTGGTTTGATGGTATTTAAAAATAAGCAAATTGATTGAAATCCAAGTTTATATAACAATAAAAAAACTTTTGAGATTCTGGCCCTCGTTTAGTCCATTTTAGAAGTAGGAACGGGTAGTTTTATAATGTAAATAACAGACACAGATTTTTTCATTAAACCCTTATTTTTAAAAAATGCTATCTTAAATTTAATCAGGCGTAAGAATTTAAAGAAAATATGGAATACAATATAGAACGTAAAATTGTCAACTATACTTTAAAAACGGATCCTGAAAAGAGTAATAACATCTTCAGCATCCATAAAAATAACAGTATTGAAAAACTTGTTTCTTCAGATTTTTTGATTCCGCATAGAAAGGATTATTATTTCTTTGCCTTAATTCTGGATGTTGATGAATTTAGCCGGCACTGGATTGATATGAAGCCTTATCAATTACAAAAGCACAAATTATATTTTACAGAACCATCCCAAATTCAGTTAAAGGAAGAAAGTTGTGCGCTACATGTTTTTAATATGAATTTTACCAAAGAGTTTTTGTCTCTTGATACGCAACATTTAAAAGACCTACCTATTATCCAGAATCCGCACCGCGGCCATATGCTTCATTTAAAGGAGGCGGATTTTAAATTCCTTGAAGAAATTCTTGAAAATATAAATACAGAATATCAAAGTCAAAAAGATTGGCAGCACAGTATGTTACATTCGTATGTAAGTATTTTTCTTATTTATTGTAGTAGGTTATATGCAGAACAATATGATGATTTGAAAGAACAGGCAGAATCTTTGGTATTGCATACATTTCTAGATTTGGTTAATAAAAAGTACAGAGAGCAACATGAGGTTTCCCATTACGCAGCGCATCTTAATATTTCTGCCGGCTATCTGGGCGATACGGTAAAACAGCAAAGTGGTAAATCTGCAATTGCTCATATTCAAGAGCGTATTGTACTTGAAGCCAAGCGTCTTATTTATTTTACGGAAGAATCTATGAAAGAGATTGCTTTTAGTTTAGGTTTTGAAGATGCATCGTATTTTAACCGCTTTTTTAAAAGACATACGGCATTTACGCCAATGGCCTATAAAAAGCATATACGGAAAATGTACCATTAATCCCTTAAAGTCTTCCATTATTCACCTAGGGTAGGTTGCTATCTTTGTGTCAAACATTAAAAATAAATTATGAGATCAGTATTGATAACAGGGGCCAATAAAAGTTTAGGTTTTGAATTGGCCAGGATTATGCTTAAAAACGACTATTATGTATTTCTGGGAAGTCGTTCAAAGGAACGTGGAGCAGAAGCTGTTGAAACCCTTAAAAGTGAGGGTTTAGATCAGGTAGCTCTTGTACAACTAGATGTAACCGATTTAAATTCTATAAAAACGGCTGTTAAAACGGTTTCTGAAAAATTCGGAAAACTGGATATTCTGGTAAATAATGCCGGTATTCTGGGAGGTTACGATCAAAAAGCGGTTAGCGTAAAACCTGAAACCATGCAAGAGGTTTTTGACACCAATTTTTTTGGCGTCATCAATGTAACCCAGGCTTTCCTGGAGCTTTTAAGGAAATCTGACCAGCCGCGTATTGGCAATATCACTTCCGGTCTGGGTTCGCTTACCCTACAGGCAGATCCCAATTGGGAACACAATGAGGTAAAAACCGCTGCATACGGCCCTTCAAAATCGGCACTCAACGCGTACAGCATTGTGCTGGCCTACGAACTGAAAGATGAAAACTTTAAAGTGAATGTAATCGATCCCGGTTATACGGCGACCGACTTTAATAATCACGGCGGGCCCTTTTCAGTGGAAGAATCTGCACACTTTTTATTTGAGCATATTGATCTTCCTGAAGACGGTGCAAATGGAACGTATTTTAGCCATGAAATCGAAGAAGCACCACATATTAGTCCGTGGTAAAAAACAGCTAAACAGGCTCAAAAACCGGCTATTTTAGTCGGTTTTTTTGTGTTTTTAGACTAATTGTTAAAAATTAATTGAAACCTCCGTTATTGCCGAACTACGTGTATTAGGTTGTAAAAATGCATAACTTTAGATATGGCTGAAATCAGAATTTACAACTTGCGTATTGTTCCGACAGAACCTGTTTTTACAGAAATAGTTGCGTTTAAAAAGCAATTTGAAACCGTTTTTGGAAGACAAATACTTTCCAGATCAAAACCACATTGTACGATTGCCGCGTTTAAAATGGATATGGAGTATGAAAAGTTCCTGCTGAACGCATTACATCAATTATCAGATACTAAATGCTTTCCATTAAAAATAAATGATTTTGGAATATTTGAAAATACTTCGAAGACGTTAATCCTAAACATTCAACGTTCTCAGGAGATGGAACATCTTCGCCAAATTTTAAAAATTGTATGGATACGGGAACTACACAGAAAGTTATCTTCCATAAACATTTCTACAACAGCTCATATCACTATTTCTAAAACCACCGGAACAAAAATGCTACAGGAAAGCCTTGCTTATTTTCAGCAGAAAAAATACATTAAAACTTTTGAAGTAACGCATTTAACACTGGTTTCTAGACGTGCAAATAAAACATGGGATTCAAATTATAATATTCTCCTTGAATAAGTTTTAAATATAGAATAATGTATTAAATACAAAAAAGCGCTTACCGGCAAATTGCCGATAAGCGCTAACCAATAAATAAAACGTTCCTTATTATTTTAGGGCTTCAAGCAATTTTTCTGCGACTTGTTTTGAAGACGCTGGGTTCTGACCGGTGATCAGATTGCCATCTTCAACAACATGTACGCCCCAATCTTCGGTCTTCGAATAATCGCCACCGTTTGATTTGAGCATATCTTCTACTAAAAACGGAACAATATCCGTAAGGCCTACCGCTTCTTCTTCAGAATTTGTAAAACCGGTAACTTTTTTACCGTTAACAAGTGGTCCGCCATTTTCGGTCTTCACATTTTTTAACGCAGCGGGAGCGTGGCAAACAAAAGCGATAGGTTTTTCCTGTTTATTGAATTTTTCTATCAAGGCAATGGATTTCTTGTCATTGGCCAGATCCCATAGAGGTCCGTGCCCACCAGGATAAAATACAGCGTCATAATCGTCTGCGATAAGATCACCCAGCACTAATGTATGCTTTATCTTTTGTTGCGCTTCCTCATCTTTTTTGTACCGCTTGGTATCTTCTGTACTGTTATCTTCAGAATCGCTCATGGGGTCAACAGGGGCCGCACCGCCTTGAGGGGTGGCCACGGTAATTTCAGCGCCTTTATCAAGCAAAGTGTAATAGGGAGCGGCGAATTCTTCAATCCAGAATCCGGTTTTTTTACCGGTATCTCCCAGTTGGTCATGCGATGTTAATACAAATAATATTTTCATGTTCGTCAATTTAAGTTTGTACTTATTGGATTATAATGCTCATTTATAGGTATTTATGATCCATTATCAAGTAAAAAAGGCTCTTTCTTAGGCTTTTTGAGCTATTTACTATTATTTAAGCCATTGTTGTTTAATAGCAACGGCAACTAAATTTTTTAGTTAGTTGATTACGGTCACTAATTCTTCCATAGGTTTTCTGACCTTGACCAGTTTTGCCAACCAGTCATTCTCTTCTTTTCTGTACCCCAAAGGCAACAAGACCGCGCTGCGCAGTCCTTTTTCACGAAGCCCCAGTATCTTATCTACCGCTTCAGGATCAAAACCTTCTATGGGCGTGGCATCCACTTCTTCATACGCGGCTGCCGTGATAGCTTGTGAAAACGCGATATAGGCCTGCTTGGCAGCATGATTGAAGTTTACTTCCTCATCTTTTTGTGGATAGGAACTAAGCAACTGCTGGCGGTAATTTTCCCAGCCCTCGTTTTTAAAGCCACGTATTTCATTTGTAAGGTCAAACATATAGTTGATACGCTCTGCGGTATACGTATCCCAGGCCGCAAAAACAAGCAGGTGGGAACAATCTGTTATTACGGACTGGTTCCAGGCCACAGGTTTGATTTTCTCTTTGATCTCCTGATTTTTGATCACGAAAATCTCAAAAGGCTGGAGTCCGCTTGAAGTAGGGGCGAGGCGCGCCGCTTCAAGGATGCGCTCCACTTTATCTTCTGATACGGTCTCGCCATTCATGGCCTTTGCCGCATATCTCCAGTTTAATTTATCTAATAATTCCATATATTCAATTTTGATATTTATTTGTTCTTATTTATTGCATTTAATACTGCTCCAGGCCGCATCATAGGCTTCTTCCAGATGCGCTTTATGCATAACGCAGGAGCCGCGCTTTTGTGAAATCATCAAAAATGATAAGGGATTGATCGCATAGGCATAGAGTAAATAATTAGAGACCGGCTTTATAATTCCTTCCTGCTTACCACGATCCCATAAGTCGAGTAGGGGTTGTAAATGCTTTATGCCTTTATCTCTGCTCGCCTCATCAATTATAGGCGTATTATCGCATTGCGCTAAAAAAAGCGCATGTTTACAATCATTAAGTGTAAAGTCTGAAATGCATTTCCATATCAATTTAAATCCTTCTTCCACCGGCATATCGGCATGATAGGTCGCAAACGCATATTGTGTAAATATTTCTTTTACTTCAATATAGGTCTGGTTTACAAGATCCTGTTTGTTTTCAAAATATAAGTAAATGGTAGCCGGGGAGACACTTGCCATTTTAGCGATTTTACTCATGGGTGTTGCATGAAAACCATTATTATTAACCAATGCAATGGTCGCCTGAATAAGTGCGTTACGTTTGTCAATGCTTTTTTGAAGTGCTGCCATCAAGTAATTCTGAAGGACAAAGATACAATAAAAATGAATGTTCATTCATTTTTAAGAAACACTTAACTGTGTAGAAAGAAATATGCTTTAAGACTTACATTAACTAACTTAAGGTCAGTATATTATTAAAGTATTTCAGATTATAGGAATTGCCCGTGCTTAGCGACTTGATATCGCTATGTTGCGGTTCAATCAGATAAAATGCTCGATAATATTATGGAAGGATTCTTTTTCATCGCACTGAAATGTTTCCTTAATGGTAACCCCTGCGGAAAGTTTGTTTGATCTTTCTACTCAAAACTATGGCGCTGCTCTTCGGTGACCGAAGCGTTTAGGAGTTGATTAAAGGTGCGTATGGAATTAAAGTCTTTTGTAATGGCATCACCCACCACAATCCCGGAAACACCGGCCGCGAGAAGTTCTTTTACATCTTCTGTAGTAATGCCACCAAAAGCAAGTAGGGGCGTTTCGGTATTCAGGGCTTCCGTTATAAGTGTATAGCCGGCAATTCCCAGTTCCGTGAGATCGCTTTTTTGGGTTGCTGAATTCCGGTACGGACCTAAACTGATATAATCCACTTCTTCCGCAAGCAGAAGTTCGCATTCTTCAAGCGTATGTGCGGTGGCGCCCAGCATTTGCCAGGGATATAAATGTTTACGAACCAGGGCAGGGGAGACCGACTTTGAGGAAAGGTGCACGCCATCGGCCTTTATCTCTTTGGCTACTTTGTAATGCGTATCAATAAGTAAACGGGTCTGAAAATGCGCGGTGATTTCCCGTGCTTTCCGGGCGATTTTAAGAACTTTCTTTTCGGAACGTTCCGGCAGGTCCAGGCGAACGAGTTCAATACCCGAAGTACAGGCCTTCTGAATGTTTTCCAGATGTTCTGCCGGGGAATTTCCCTGCGACCGGTAATGCAGTTTGGGTATCATCATAAAATCTGACCTAAAATTTTTTTCGTCCTGCTCAAGTTTATTATTCGTTTGATACGAACTAGGCTATTCTTTAAATACGCCTAAACCTTTACCGTTTTTGAAAATTCCATAAAATGGGTTTTGAAACGCTTCAGCATGGGGTGCATTTCTTCGGTGTAAAGGACATACTGGCTTTTTTTGATGCGCTGGGTAATCGACAGCATGGCGGCAAAAACGTCGCGTTTGGTTAGGAATTCCGCATCGTCCACACTAAAAATTTTTACTTCGGAAACAGCCATTCCGTTTGCCAATAAAAGTTTGTTCAGCGCTTTTGGGGTGGAAATCAAAATATCAATACCCATAAAAATCTCAGATTTCTGGATATCCACATGCAAACGTTCATAGCCCACATACACGCGTAGCGATGTGTGCCGGGTATAGCGTAAAAATGTGTCGTACAGCTCAAGCGCTTTTTCTTTGTTCTCTACCAGTACAATGGCCCTGGGTGCTTCGCCCACCGCCTCGCAATTGAGTTCGTGCAGCGTGGTAAGCAGCATGGTAGTGGTTTTTCCACTTGCCGCCGGTGCCGTGCAGTACACATTGGCGCCGCTTTTAATGACCGGGATCGCCTTGCGCTGCAACGGGGTGGGCGTGTCTATTTCCTGTTCGGCAAGTAGTTCCTGTAACTGCGGGTGTAATTTTTTAAAGGGCATAAGTTGTATTGAAGTGACGGCTTATCGCCGGTATAAATATCAGATGTAAAGGTACTATCTATATTTCACTTATAGGAACCTCGTTTTACGCATCAAAAACCGACTAAAACAGTCCGTTTTTAGACAATTTTAGTGGTTTTTTTGACCAATTTTCAGGGCGTAAAATCGCCATCTTGACGTTTTTTGGGAAACTAAAAGAATGCGGAATTGATAGCGCGCAGTTTATCGAAAAAGGCGTTTCTCGTCATGCTGAACGTGTTTCAGCAGCGCACCCGCAACTAGAGAATTGATTAAATCCCAATAAATGAATGGTTTAACTTATTTTTCAATGTATTTTTTAGACGGAATATAAAAACCGTGAAAACAACCAAAAAACCGACTAAAACAGTCGGTTTTTGATGCTTTTCTACCGATTTTAAGCGGTTTTTTAAGCTTTTTTTCCAATAGAGTTAAACCGGAATTAGCGTTTTAAACCCGCTTTGCAGTTATCTATTCGGAAGAAAATTATTCCGCATCAACGGTAAGGGAATCTTCCATCGCCAAAGCTTCATTATCTGTAGCGTAGCTGGGAACCGATTCTTTGATTTTTAGGAATTCCTCGAGTTTTTCAGATTCATCTTCGTCGCCAGAGAAATAAGGGAAAACATCCATAATGGGCGATTCTGAAATGGCCGGTATGCTGTATTCTCCCATAGTGTCCTTCATCATGGTTTCCGTGTTTTCGTAAGCTTCTTTCACATCATTGGCCTGTACGAGCAGGTAGATGTTGGTTTTGCGTTCTTTTCCGCTGTTTTCATCAAGGGCGATCAGCGCAACTTTGGCCTTAAACCACCTATCAGCATTTTCAAATGGGTGAATTTCGGCATAGTTGGCTATTTTGATATTGGTAATATAGATTTCCTCGCCCTCTTTAAGGTATGCGGTCATTTCTTCGGTGATCCTGCTTTCTGCTTCCGTATAGGAAATCGCATCCACCAGAAAGGGTTCGGTTTTTACCTTTTGAGTACCAGACGCTTCATCCAGTTTTCTATATTTTACCTTACATTCATACCAGGTTGCGCTCATAATTTTTGATTTTAGGAATTCAAAAATAGGGGATAGGCAGCGCGGAAATCCCAAAAAATCTGGATAGATATTCACAATTTGAAGGGCTTGATTTTATTCTATTCGCTTTTAGTAGGTTACCTGTTTTGATTTAGAAAGCATTCGGTTCCCGAAGACTCACGGCAGCCAAAAAGTATTTTAAATTAGGCAGCTAATCCTAGTGTTGCTTAAAAAGAATACCGCAAAATTTTAACTTTGCGGGTATTCCATTAAACAACCTCGGGGCAAGACCTCGAGACCTTTGTTAGGAACAAGTTTTCAATTTCGAGACAAGCCTCGGGGAATTATACCCTTTGGCGGTGCCAATAAAAATTTTAAAAGTGCTAGAAAAAAGAACGCAAGTACCCCAAAAACACGATTTAGATCCTGATAAATTCATTTATTGCCTGGAAGGGGTTGCTGATGTAGATACAATCCAAATTACCGAAGTTCAAAAAAGCCTGGAAGCACTGGCGCTTCAGTACGGTGTGGCGAGCATTTATCAAACCTGCGATACCATTGAGGGCATGGAAGCGAGCTTAAATACCCTGATCATGGACGATCATTATTTTAAGGAATACGAGATTATTTACCTTGTAATGACCGGGGAAGCCAACAGTATTTGTTTAAATGACTACTACTACAGTTTTCAGGAAATTGCCGAGCTGTTTGAAGGAAAGTTGAGAGGGAAAATCGTTCACTTTTCCAATGCCAAAGTGCTGGATCTGGATGAAGAAGAAGCGCAGTATTTCCTCGATATTACCAATGCAAAGGCTGTTTCTGGTTATGGATATGCCTATGACGGTTTGAGCAGTTCCAACCTGGATAAGGTCTTCTTTAACCTGTTTAATGAAGATGATGATCTCTTTAATGTGGTAGAGGAGTTGCATCAGAAACACTTTACGGCCTGTAAACTGTTGGATTTTAGAATGTATTATTAGTGTTTTGACTTTTTTTTCTGCGGAAACTGGTTGGACAACTTTTAGCATATAAATGTTGAACGAAAAGAACCTCTAGATTAGAAACATATTTCAATTAAAATCAGCATATAAAAAGGTTTCCATAATTAAATCCGTTACGCTTTCGCTTTACGCATGGGATTCAATAGGATAAAGAGTATCGTATAGATCAATAATAAGAGTAAATACCAGGTATTGGAAACCAGGTCCACGTAATCTATCGTTCCGTTTGAGAAACTTAAGATCATCAGCACCTGCGCGCCATACGGCAACAATCCCTGAGTGATACAGGCAAAAACATCTAAAATAGAAGCCGTTTTCTTATTGTCCAGGCTATACTCGTCATTGATGGTTTTGGCAATAGGCCCGGCAATAATAATGGAAACCGTGTTGTTTGCGATCGCCATGTTGATGCTGCTTACCAGGCTGGCAACGCCCAGCTCTGCCGTTTTCTTATTTTTGATCAGTTTCTTGATGTTTACGAGTATAAATTCAATCCCACCATTACTGGCTACCAGCGCTGCGAGTCCGCCGGTTAGCAGGGAAAGTAGAAAAATTTCGGTCATATTGGTAAAGCCCTCGTAGGCAATCTTGGTAGATTCCAGCAGCGTAAAATCCCCATAAACAATTCCCAAGAGCGCTGCGGCAAGCACGCCCAGAAAAAGCGTGATAAACACATTGAGACCAATTATAGAAAGAACGATCACCAGAACATAGGGTATAATTTTAAGTACGTCATACTCGTAATTCATGGCAGTGGTCGCGTTAAGATCAACTCCCTGAAAAACCAAAATAGCGATCGTACCCAGCGCAGCGGGAATGGCGATTTTAATGTTTTGCCGAAATTTATCACTCATTTTAGTCCCCAGCGACTGGGTCGCCGCAATGGTCGTATCGGAGATTACCGATAAGTTATCCCCAAACATACTACCGCCCAAAAGCGCCCCGCAAAGTATAGCCAACTCTGCACTGCTGTTTGCCGCAAAACTCACCACAATGGGCGCCAGGGCAACGATCGCACCCACAGACGTCCCCGTGGAAACCGATAGGAATCCCGCAATCACAAAAATACCCACATAAATATATTGCAACGCAATATAATCCAGCCCCATATTTACGATCGCATCTACGCTGCCGGTCGCGTTTGTAATCGCGGCAAAAGCACCCGCAAGCAGATAAATAAGGCACATGGTCAGGATTTTATCATCCCCACAGCCTTTTAAAAGCGTGTCTATCTTAGTATTTATGGGCTGCCTGAATTGTATAAACGCGACCACGATCCCCGCGATAACCGCGATGGGTGCAGGAAGCGCGTAAAAGTCGTTTTGATAGATGCCCACGCCCAGGAAGATGCCCACAAAAACGAATAGGGGGAGTAGTGCCGAGAATTTTGGGGTTTGCTGCTGCGTTTGTGCCATTGCTTTTTATATGCTCAAAAATGGAAATAGCAAAAATTACAAAGCACTGTGGTTAACAAGGTTTCCAGGTAATTGGCGTATCTATTGTAGCACCTTGCTCGTTACTGCAGGTTGCTATCTCCCGTATGAGATTCTGGATAATTATTTTAAGGCGGCAAAAGTACTTTAGGAAGGTGGGATTTATGGGGATTTAAAGGTTAATTTTTTTGTAATGTGGGGGGAGGGTTGTTTTTTGATAAATAGGTAATTGATGTTGGATTTGGAGGGTTAGGGGAGTGGGTGAGTTTTTAAAATTTTAGAGCTATTTTTTGATAGGTATTGAGTAAATGCGAAAGGTACTGCTCTTCAGAATCCTAAGGAAACTTATATTCGTTGTAACTTAACGGCTGCACGATTTCTTTTGGGGGTTATATCCTTGACCATAAACGATAAAGTTTACTATAAAAGTAGCCAGGCAGATGCGGCCAACATTGGTTTTTACTATTCATTTATTTATAAAGAAATCACATTACCGTATGCCAAACGAAGTATTCCTTTTGAGCAGTTAGCTCCTGGAATTGCTGTAGAGCCTTTTTAGGAATCGACGGAAATGGAGAAAATAGATTCTTTATATATTCTAACGCAATAATTTTTACAAAAGCATTATTCTCAACCGATCAATTATTTTCTATTTTTTATCTCAAATTCCCCGTCAATAGTTAATTTAATGCCGATTGATAACTGATTTTAGCAAAGTAGATTATCCAATTTCCCATCAAATGTTAACAACTTTGTTAAAATATAACTGTCAATTTTAACCATTGATCCTCAACAAGTTTATACTTTTAAGAAGTTTAAAAATTAAGACCATAGAAAAATTTAACGCTTTAATATGTATAAAATCCTTTCTCTTGACGGCGGTGGAAGTTGGGCCCTTATCCAATTACTTACGTTGAAAGACCGCTATGGAAATCTCTCAGGTCACGAGATTCTTAAGAAGTATGATCTGGTCATTGCTAACTCAGGCGGGAGCATTGTCCTGGCTGCTCTGGCAGAAAATTATTCCCTGGATGAGGCGATGGACTTATTTCAGGTTAAGGCAAACAGGGAAAGTATATTCTACAAGAATAGCTTTAAAGATAGATATTTTCCAATAGATTATTTACGAGCATTAGGAATACCCTTTGGGCCTAAATACAGTAGCAAAAAGAAAAAGGAAGCTTTTATAAATTTATTCCCAAACATCCATGAGGTACAAATGACCGAAATTCCGGCAAAGATAGGTAAGGAGTCCCTTAAAATTGTGGTCTGCACCTACGATGCCTTAAACAACCGCGCAAAATTCTTTAAGTCGTACGGTGCAAACAAAAAGGAATTTGATTCGATTAAGTTAACGGAAGCCATCAACGGCTCTTCTAATGCTCCGGTACAATACTTCGATTTCCCTGTGCGCTTTAAAGCTAAGAAAAGCGATATTTTCTTTGAACTTTGGGATGGAGCTTTGGGCGGCTTCAATAATCCTGTTTTAGCAGGAATCATAGAAGCCTTTAAGCTCGGGATAGATTTTAAGGATATTAGGGTAGTATCACTCGGCACCAGCAATTCTTTAATGTCAGCCGACACCAAAAAAAAATTTTGGGAAAGGAAACAAACAGCGGTTAGGTTCAGGAGGAAGAAATGGGCCCTGGGTAAATTGACCTCACAATTTAATTTCTTTAAAGATACCGTCCTCAATCAGGCCAAAACCATCCTATACCAACCACCAGACACGG
Source organism: Flavimarina sp. Hel_I_48 (assembly GCF_000733945.1). Lineage (NCBI taxonomy): Bacteria > Pseudomonadati > Bacteroidota > Flavobacteriia > Flavobacteriales > Flavobacteriaceae > Flavimarina > Flavimarina sp. Hel_I_48. The sequence continues at coordinate 173,623 of NZ_JPOL01000003.1, read as the reverse complement.
CCAATTATATTGCAATGATGTTCCTAAAAGCCACTACGGGTCGGGATTCACAGGATAATATACTAAGACTTTCGCCATTAATACATTACGACAACGGTACAGCATTAGAGATTATCCCATTGATACAGCAATTATACTCACTTGATATGGACTTGACCGAAGATAAAGACATAAAAGCCCTTCATGACTGTTTTAAAGCCTGGAAAGCCGGTCACATATACAACCAGCCATTAGAATTCAAAGTAGAGCGAGATAATGACGTAGTGGCCTTGGAAGGATATTTACAGTATCAGGAGGGAATGGATAGGTGGATAGGTTGGGATAATTATTGACGCTATTAATTTAAAATTTCTATTCCTTAAATATTTTCCCAGGTTAAAAAGATATAAAAGAATTCAATTCTATGTTTAAAACGAATTACGGTGAGTTCAATCCAGACACTTGGGAGGAAACTTGTCAACTGGCTTTTAAAATTTCTTACAAGAAAGAAAATTATCAAAAAATGCCAGATGCAAATGGTGATTTAGGTATCGAAGGATTCACTCTTAATTCAGGTAAGGCTTTTCAGTGTTATTGTCCAGAAAATGATATTAGTGGACAAGAATTATATAAAGCACTAAGAGGAAAAATAACAAATGATATAAAGAAACTTGATAAAAATTGCTCCGAACTAAAGAAAGTATTGGGTGATACGAAAATCAAGGAATGGTATTTAGTTACTCCTAAAAATGCTGATAAGAATATATTCTCTCATTGTAGAACAAAAGAAAAGGAAGTTTTAAATAAAAATCTTGAGATTGTAGATAATGATTTTAAAATAATTATCCACGATGCAGAGGATTACGTTCAATATTTTAAATTCACAAATGATGGGATTCGATTCGACCCTTCCATTGATACCAAAGAAAAAAAAGAATTGATTTCCAGCAAAAATAAATATGTAGATAACGCTAAACGTAAATACACAAAGGTTTATCAAAAAGATTTTTCGGATATTACAGAATTAGAGAAAAGTGTTTTAACTGCTACTAATATTTCAATAGATAGATATTTAAAAGGAAAGAAAACTTTAGATTTTCTTAGAGTCAAACATCCAAGAGACTATGAACGTTTTAAAAGAATTATTGCACAACTAGAAGAAGAAGTTACATTTGATTCACTTGGTTCTATTCCAGATAAAAAACTCTTCATTAAAGAGCAGATAAATAACGTAGAACAAAAATTACTAATACAACTTAATGGATTCGACACAATTATGTTACGCGATTTAGCTAATCAAGTTGTGTCTCGTTGGTTATTGGAGTGCTCATTAAATTTTATATAAAATGAGAGAAAAAGATGAAGTATTTTTCAAAAGAAGACCAATAGCTCAAACAGCTGATTATCGTCCAATATGGAAAATTGGTCAATTGTTATTAGTTATTAGAGATGGTGCTTCGACTGCAGGATGTTCGTTATTGAAATTACATCTTTTTTCTTGGGTTTTTCAAAGTTATAAAAACAAAAAAAAATTAATGAAATGGATATCTAGTGATTTTGAATCAGAAATGAGTATTTGGACTTTGTCTCCACATGTTAATAGAGCAATTGCATTTGCTATAGGTGAAAAATTATTAAAAGAGGAGAAAGGAAAATATACCCTTACTTTAAAAGGAAAACAATACTTGACAAAAATAGATTCAATTGAGGAAGCATATTCAAATGAAAAAATGATTTTAAATAGATATGGCAAAATAGTTTCAGACTCAAAAATTGACAAATTAGCAAAAGACTGGAAATGATAAAGATCAATGGGTTAAGAATAAATATTATTAATAAGGAAGGTCTTTTTGGAAACAAATTTATTTTTAAAAAAGGTTTAAATATTATAAGAGGAAATAATTCTTCTGGTAAGAGTACTATTTTTCAAAGTCTACTTTATGGCTTAGGGATGGAAGAACTTATTGGTGGTAAAAACACAGCAGCTTTACAATATGTCCTTAAAGAAAAAATTATTGTTGGTCATGAAACTATCCCAATTATAGAATCAAACGTTCTTCTTGAAATAGAAAATTCAAAAGGTGAAATTATTACGATACTGAGATACATCGTAAATGAAAAGTTTGATCCAAGATATATTAAGGTTTATAATGGTAGCCTCATAACTAATAATAATGTAAAGTCCGATATAGATTATTTGGAAATGTATTTACACGATAAGAATGCAGCTCAGAATCAAGAGTTTGGTTTTCATGCATATTTAGAAAAGTTTTTAGGTATATCATTACCTAAAGTCAATTATACAGATGGATCAGAAAGAAAGCTTTATTTACAAGCACTTTTTCCATCATTTACTATTGAACAAAAAAATGGTTGGTCAGACTTTTTATCCACCATACCTTATTATAAAATAAGAGACCCAAAATCAAAAGTTATTGAGTTTATTTTAAATTTAGATGTTTTAGAAAACCAAAAAAAGAAAACGAAACTAAATTTTAATAAGAAGATAATTGAACATCAATGGGAACAAAAATTTCTTGACTTTAAAGATTTATTAAGTAGTGAATCTTTTCAGATACAGGGTATCGATTCTGATGCATTCATTATAAAACCAGAAGATAATATATATATCAGAAGGTTAGTTGAAGATGGTGAATATAAAAATATAAATGAATATTTAAGCATAGTAAAAAGTGAATTAGATGCATCTAACAGGAAAGATGTACCAACTACTGGAGAGAATACAGAGAAATTAAGTCTTCGTTCCAAGAAAATAAGTGAACAGATATCTTATGCTAATGTTGAAAAGCAAAATACTAATAATGATATTGTTATTTTATCAAGAGAGCTAAAAGAATATAAAAGAGATTATTCAAATACCATTAAGGATTTAGAAAATTATATTGCTTTGAAAAAAGTAAATGATTTTGCAAGTCAAGTAAATTTGACTTTACCTACAGAAAATTGTCCGACATGTAGTCAAAGTATTAAAGACACACTCTTACCGCAAGAAATCGACCAAGATTACATGAGATTAGACGAGAATATAGAACATCTAAAGGCTCAGAAAGAAATGTATACAACATTCATTTCGGGACAGGAAGATAGTTTGATAAAATTAAAGGCAAAATTAGAACGATTAGAAGATTATGTCAGAAAGAGTCGCTCAACTTTAAAATCTATTAATAGAGAATTAGTATCAGATGATAGAATTCCATCACAATTTGAAATAGAAAGAAGAATTAGATTGGAAACTCAATTCAAACATTATAAAAGACTACAAATTAAAACAGATTCTATAATAAACGATTTTAGAACTCTCTCAAAAAAGTACACTAAAATATTAGGAGAGATTAAGGATTTACCTGGTAGTTTTTATTCTCCATTAGATTTTCAGAAAATGAAATATTTCAATATAGAATTCAAGCAATTATTGAGTAAGTTTAATTATCGAAGTTATGAGGTAGATGAAATTTCTATACCTTATGACGGATATTTTCCAACAGTTCAAGGTCTAAATTTGGTTAAAAATTTTGATGATAGACAAGAGGAAAAGAAAATCGAAGGAAAGCTAAAACATAATTCTTCTGCAAGTGATTTTGTTAGAGCTATATGGGCATATACGTCTGCTTTGTATAAAACTTCTGTTAAATTCAATTCGAATCATCCAAGTTTATTAGTGTTTGATGAACCTTCTCAACACGATATGGCTAACAGAGATATGAATAACTTTTTAAAGGAATTATCAAGCTATATTAATGGTCAGTCTATAGTCTTTGCGTCATTTGGAGAAAGAGATGAAAATTTTGAAGAGGAAACTAAAGGTATTGGTAATTTCAATCTAATTGATTTAAGTAAACTCACAAAGATTTTTAAATTTCAAAGTTCTTTATAGACTCAAATCATGATTTTTAAAATCTCTGACAATCGCGTATTTGAAAATTTATTGCTCTTAGTACAGAATACGCAAATTTTAAAGTAGTACAAAAAGTCATATTAATCTGAAATTCAAAATTTCCCTCTTGTTTATTCCAAAATATTCGCTTAGTTTAGGTTACTATTTATAAGTCAGCATTTTAGGAACGCTCAAGAAATGATAGTATGAGAAAATTTAATGTTCTGTTTATTAGTTTTATATTTTTACTAATTTCATGTAGTGGAGATGATGATAATTCAAAGGATGAGCTACTAAATGCTGTAGTACTAGGTACTGGCGTAGACTGTAGGGATAAATTTCTTATAAAACTTACTGAGAATTCTACAAGATTGCCCAGTACATTTGACAATACTTTTTATGCGGTAAACTTACCAAATGAATTTAAAGTGAAAGGAAAAGATATTCAAGTACATATTAGAGAATTGAAAAAGAGCGAATATTTTGCTTGCACATTATTAGGACCAGGATACGGTGCAGTTTATATTCTATCTGCTACAGATCAATAGTATATTCCAAATTCGAAGTTTCAATTTATTTTGAAGCAGTTATTTAGTAGTTTACAATCTCTTTAATTTGGTTACAAAAGAAGATTCGCACCACAATAATGAATAACTACTTTTGTTCTATAACTTATATTATGTAAAATAGAATAGTTTAGAATATCCATTATCCTCATTTTCTTCCATACTACCTTCGATTAACGGCACCCGCACATTTCGGCAAAAAAGTTTCTCAAAATATTCTAGTGGTATTTGCAAATCCCTGAAAATACTACGTCGAGCTACCTGTATCATATTTTGTAAAACAATTAAGCCCAGGCTTTCTAATGTATGATACTGCCGTTTATCTAGTCGAAAACCCAAAATAACAAGGCTTAAAAAGGAAAAAACTAGTTTTGCCGGCTACTAATCAAATAGACCCCAAATGAAAAAAGTACTTTACACGGTTGCCGTTTTGGCAATGGCATTTACATCGTTAACATCTTGCGAGAGCAATTCTGACGACGCCCCCACGATCACAGATACCTCAAATATTCTTCCTGTTCAGGTTGATGTCGTTAACCCAGACGGCGAGATAGAAGTTGTACGCTTTAGCTATGACGGTATGAAGCTTATAAAAACAGAATTTATAGATGGCTATCGGGATTACATTTATGAAGATGGCCTTATAATAGAAAACAATGTTTATGATGCTGATGGCGAGGTAGAAATTTTAGAATCGTATACCTACGACGCACAAGGCCGTGTGGATACGATTGTCACAGATATAGCAAACGCAAGTACCAATACGTATGCATTAAGTTATAATGAAGATAATTCTGAAATTACCAATTCACTTATAAATGATGATGATCTTTACGAAGACAGTATTAATACGCTTCGCAATGGTAATATGGTAAAGGCTGATCAAGGAAGTTCATACATTACCACATATACCTATGATAATAATAAGGGGTTTTTTCAAAATATTGAGCAGCGCGAAATATTAGTAACGATCGACTCTGAAAATAATTATCCAGCACAATTCTCTTTGAATAATATATTAAGTGAAGATCGTCCAACAGGATTTTTTAAGGAAAACGCTATATATACCTACACCTACACCGATTCTAATTTCCCAAGAACCATGACCGAAAACAGGGAAGGCGAGATAACTACTTATACATTTACCTATAACAATGACTAGTATTCGCGGGTAAAGCGCTTGTATAAGTTAAAAGTAAAACGGAGCATATCTTTTATAAAGGTATGCTCCGTTTTTTCATATACCAGCAAAATTAAATCGTTCTATTTTACATAATAATTGGCTATTTTACTCTTTTATTAGTGTTTACGATGCTATTTTTTGGTTTCAGGTTTTTCTTCTATAGCGCGAATCGTCCCACGATATTGAATGGTTGTGCGCTGCGTACTGTTTACAGACATACTTACATTTTGATTGGGAAAAATGTTGAGTATAAAGTTATAATTCTCGTTGCCCTGCGTATCATCAGCGTTAAAAGTTACGATGGTAGCTTCGTTTTTAGTATTGGTTTTATAATCCTGTATCAGTCCTTTTACGGTGATGCCCATTTCCCGGCTGTTGTACCCCCCTCCCATTCGGCGTTCGCCAAAATAAGGAAGTCCTGCATAAATACTGTCCCCCTTGATCTTTACAAAATTGGGATTGCCTATAAGGTTGATCTGTGCTGAATTATTCCCCGGTCCCAAAATATTGCTGTTTAAAACCGCACTTACCGCAGCGGTGTTCATAGGCATGGCAAAATCCGAGTTAACCTCATACGATTGGGCATCAAGCCATTGCTGCACGTTTTTCGCTTTTTCGCTTTTTGTTCCCTCTGCTGTACTTTTGTTTTTAGAAATTCCGCAGCTTATAAGGGAAATTCCAAAACAGATCAGTAACACTGTGGTAAAAAAATGAATTTTTTTCATAACTTTTTTATAAGAAGTATGCAAAAAAAGAGCCATAAACGCAATGCGCAATGGCCTTTTGTAAATTCTATACGCTGGGATCGAGGTTTGCGTTAGGGATTGAAGCAAATTGGTTTATCCCTTCCGGAAATAGGCCTTTTTGTGAGGTACGAGCAAAAAGATTATAACGTAAAGCCCGACCTGCAGGGAAACGCCCAAAGCCACAAGTAAAATACTCAAATGACTTTAAGTTGCTTCTAAAAGCTGTCCTGATTATTTATGCTTTTTCACACCTTCCAGGGCATCATTGATACGTTCTTTATCAGTGCCTTCTAAAGAATCCTTTTCCTCTTCCTTTTCAAGTTTTAGCTTTCCGTTCTTTTTGATCTTAAAATCTTCATCTTTAACGGAACTATTGAAATTTGAGGACTGCCTGTAGCTATCTTGAAAGTCCGCATGTTTTTTTGTGTTTTCCTGCTTTTTCATAAGTTGATTTTTATTAAAGTTAATGGATAATTCTTTTCAGCAAATCCCCTACCCTCACATTTAGCAGAATATTATCATACAGGGCTACTTTTTAGGCTAAAATCGGTCATTTTCGACCTGAAATACGAGAAATTCAGGAGATTTTCAGTGTAAAATAGCGTAAGAATTACGCACATTATCGGAAATAATTAAGTCTATTTTAATAGAAAGGGTTCCTGAAACATTTATTTTTGAGTTGAAAATAAACCATAACGGTTGATTTTTAAAGACCCAACTTCACATGAATTATCAATACACCAGAATCGTTCTGATTTTAGGTATATGGATCTGTACTTATAATACAGTCCATGCCCATCCCTCATTTAAAAATGTCCCAGACCCCACTTCGGCTGTTGAACAACCTTCAGTAAATGAAGTATTTGAATTGCATATCAACTGCGGTGGAGGTCAGCTGACCTACGACGGGACTGTTTTTAAGGCAGATCAAAACTATTCCGGTGAAAGTAAAAGATATCAAAACAATTCCATTAAGGATATAAAGAATACAACCAGGGATGCGCTGTATAAGACGGAGCGCAGCGCGCAGGCAGGTGCAGATGGTTTTGGTTATGCGATAGATGTCCCTAATGGTATTTATGAAGTCAGGCTTCACTTTGCCGAGATTTTCTGGGGGGCCACGGGAGGCGCTTCCGGGGGAAATGGTAAGCGTAACTTTAGCGTAGCGCTTGAAGAGCAATGGTTGCTTTCTAACTTTGATATTATTAAAGAAGTAGGTTCCATGACCGCGGTGATCAAAAAATATTCCGTAGCGGTGCACGACGGTGTCCTGGACCTTGACCTTTACGGCAACACGGATCATCCAAAAATTTCTGCAATTGAGCTTTTTTACAAGCGCCCGGTTGATGCTCGGGATGGTGCTCCTTATTCCTATGAATGGAAAAACAAAGCGCCTTCCCCTTCTAAAAAAATTGAACCGCAGTGCGTACAGGTGGGTGATCAGCTGGTATTGATCGCTGGTTTTACAAAAGGCTACACGATCCTTAATGACACCGAAATTTACACGCCGGCGACAAACAGCTGGTCTACCGGCAGGCCCATTCCCGTTGCCGTAACGCATGGCGCGACTGCATTGATCAATGGCGAACTCTGGATCGTAGGCGGTTTTATAGATGATAACCCGGGAGAAGGCACAAACAAAGTTCAGATTTATAATGTTGCAACAGATACCTGGCGCGAAGGCCCTTCCCTACCCAAAAAACGTGCTGGTGGCGGAGCGGTATTTTATAACGGACTTTTACATTATTATGGTGGTTTTTATCCTGACCGGCAAACCGATTCTGGTGATCATTTTGTACTCAATGTCGCTGCCGCGGAAAAAAACTGGAAGTCGGCACCGTCCATGCCAAATCCCCGGGGCCATTTTAGTGCGGCCCTCGTAAACGGAATGCTTTATGCCATAGGTGGTCAGCATGGGCATGACAGGGAAATCGTAGATCAAAAAGCGGTGCACGCGTACAACCCAAACACGAAAACCTGGTCTGAAAAGCAGGCACTCCCCTATGCACGTTCCCACTTTGAGCCTGGCACTATCGTTTATGATGATCAGATTATCATTGTGGGTGGCCGCAGGGGCAAACACTATTTCTATAACCGTATTACCGCATATGACCCGGAAACGAATACCTGGCGGGAAATTGGAACCTTACCGGCTGAAATCGTGGGTCCGTCCTCAAAGATATTTGATGACCAACTGGTAATTACCAATGGTGGACTTAACGGGGACTGGAACCCAACCGATAAAACATGGTCCACTTCCTTTGAACTCAAAAAACCGACTTTATCCATAGAAAATATGGAGAAAAAGTCGGCCTTTGTTTCCGTTTATCCCAATCCAGTCAATACGACCCTTTACGTCCAATTGCTTGAAGATGTACCGGCCGAAGCGCTGAGAATTGAAGTGCACAACATATTGGGTCAAAAAGTCATGGCAAAAACTGTTGAGCAAATGCGTTTGGATGAAGAACAGTCCATTGATTTCAGTACTTTGAAAAATGGTGTTTACTTCATTACCGTGCTTCAGGGAGCAAAAGAAAACAGTTTTAAACTTATCAAGAAGTAGGTTCTTATTATAAATAACGTTCAGTGATGATGTTGCAGTGGTGCTTTTCATGACCTGCCATAATAAAACCAGCGGCACGTGCAGACAATTTACTTTTACTGGCTTCACCTATTGCTGTAAGTGCTGCTGGAGGCAAATTTTTAAAAAGAACCATACTGGCGTTGCGCACAGCTTCATATTCTTCCAGCAAAGATTCGAAACTTCTTTCATTCGCTTTGGAAGGAGCGATATAATCGTCCTGCTCAAAACCAGGAAACGCTGTTTTATCGCCACGGGCTATACAAAGCGCACGATAGTTAAAAATACGTTCGGTATCAATAATATGCAGAATTACCTCTAAAATGGTCCATTTTCCTTCCGCATAAGCCGATTTTAGCTTGTTTTCGGGTATTTTTTTAAGGAATTTGATCGTGTTTTTTTTACCGGCGGTCAATGCTTCTACAAGCGACAAATTTTCATCAACCTGATCGATATACGTTCCGTAAAACGGATTAAATTCATTGGCACCCAACTCTTTTCTGGTCATAATCTTACTTTTATTTCAATAAAAAATCCCGTTCATGGTCTATGAACGGGATTCGTTTTAATTCAGTTACATTTTATATTCCGGACAAAATTCAGGATATGCATACCAATAGTCATATTGCCGGATATAAATTTGCCCATCCTGCCTTATGCAGAATTTCGGCTTGCATTAATATTTCCGAACAAGGAGCGGGTAACCATTTTTTCAAACATCTCCAGTTTTTTCTGATCGGCATCAGGATCTTTTTCAAGCTGCTGAATCTGCTTAAGGGCAAATTGCTGTATGGTTAATAAGGGCAGCACAATGCGTTCTCGTTCCTGAATGGAAGCCCTACCGGCAGGCTCTTCCTGCATTAGGGTCTCAAAACCAGTAAGTTTAAGGAGTACGCGTTTTGTACGCTCAAATTCATCATGTATAAGCGTCCAGAATTCCCCGAATTCCTCATCTTTTTGCATGTAGGCGGTCAATTCAAAAAAGGATTTGGTAAGGCTCATCATGCTGTTCTCAAGCAAGGTTCTGAAAAACAAACTATTATCATATAAAGCCTGAACTTTATCAAAATTACCGTTTTTCTCAAAATGCTCAATAGCGGTACCCACACCGTAAAAACCAGGTACGTTTTGTTTCAATTGGCTCCACGATCCCACAAATGGAATGGCACGTAAGTCAGAAAAATCAAGTTTATCGCTCGTACCGCGTTTGCTTGGGCGGCTGCCTATATTTGTTTTCGCATAATACTTCAACGTGCTCATGCGCTCCAGATAGCTAAGAAATTTAGGATGGGCTTTAAAGTCAGAATAGGTTTTATAGCTTACTTCGGCCAACTCTTCCATCGTTTTACGCTCCTGATCTGGAAAAGCCTTTTGTTTTTCGGCAAAAATACCGTTGAATATACCGGAACTCAGCAATTGCTCCAGGTTATACTGGCAGGAATCTGGCGTACCAAAATTCGAGCTAATCGTCTGTCCCTGTACGGTAAGCTGTATTTCCTGATCTTCTATCGTGTTGCCCAGAGACGCGTAAAATTGATGTGTTTTACCACCACCACGCGCCGGTGGTCCTCCCCTACCATCAAAGAAAATAACCTTTATACCGTGTTCACGCGAAACCTGGGTAAGCATTTCTTTGGCTTTGAAAATACTCCAGTTGGCCATTAAATAACCACCATCTTTAGTACCGTCACTAAACCCTAGCATTATGGTCTGTCTATTACCCCGCGCTTCAAGGTGTTTGGCATATTCCGGATTTTTATAAAGTCCTTCCATGACTTCGTGGGCGACTTTAAGATCTGGCACGGTCTCAAAAAGAGGCACAATATCAACGGGAGGTTGTTCCCACCCCGTTAGGTGAATCATGGCGAAGGCTTCCATCATATCCATTTTGGTCTCGTTATGGCTGATAATGTAGCGGTTACATCCTTGTTCGCCATTACGACTCTGAATGGTCTGCATGGCGTAAATAGACTCAATGGTTTTTCTGGTAATATCATCTTCAATGGCAGCAGCATCCAGTTTGCCGTGAACGTTTTGTAGCACTTCAATTTTAGCGTCCTCACCAAGCTCTGTATAATTTTCAGGAAAAAGATGCTGACCGTTTGCCCTTGTATGCTTCACGATCTCCTCCATGGCATGCTGGTGGATACTGCTATCCTGACGAATGTCTAAAGTCGCAAAGTGAAAACCGAACATATGCACTTTATTGATAAGATCGTCCAGCTTTTCAACATAAAGGCTCTCATGTCTGGCAACAACGAGCTCCCTGACTTCCTTGAGGGTATTGATCAGTTCTTCTTTGGTAATTTGAAGTTTTTCTTCAGGATGGTATATACTTCCGTAAAGCCGATGTTCAATATCTTCCAGGGGCTTTTCAGTACCTACAAACGTAATACGCCGGCGTATTTCCCGTACATCGCGATAATAATTTTTGATGATCGTTTTACGCAACCTGGAAGCAACGCGCAGCGTGGTATCTGTGGTCACAAAAGGATTGCCATCACGGTCACCACCGGGCCAGAAGCCCAAGTCTATGATTTCGTTATCAATTTCCCCATCCGTAAACAAATTCTGCTGTAGGTAATTGAATATATAACTTGATGCTTTATAAAAGACATTCTCAAGGTACCATATCAGGCTTACCGCTTCATCATATGGGGTAGGTTTTTCTTTTTTGAAGAATGGGGTTTTACCCAATTGAGAAAGTAACTTTTTGATCATTTCAAGATCATTGGCATTGATCGCCGCGCTCAGATCATTGATGATACCTAAAACAGCCCCGGGATAAAACTGGGTAGGATGCGCTGTGAGCACCGGTCTGATCTTAAAATGGGAAAGATATTCCTTTAGTTCGTGTGTTTTATTCTGGGCGATAGCCTCCTCTTTTATATTGCGCAGGGTACCGCGACCATCCATATTGTTCACCTCCCGGTACGAAGCATCCTCAATGGCATCAAAAAGAACCACCTGGCGTTCTATATATTGAATAAAACGGAATAAAAGATCATAGCGATCCTCTGTAGCGACGTCCCGCTGATATTTTTCAAAAAAGTAGTTTACTATTTGTGTGGGATCGTAATGCTTATCGTAGCCGCGTGTACAAATGCTGTCAAATAAGGGAAGTAAAACCCCTGTATCTGTTATTCCATGAAAGGGCAATGTTAGGAAAAGGCTATTATAGACCTGATACTTGGCCTTTACCTGATTATTGAAACGTTCTAGTTTGGGTTGTCTTGACATAAAGTGGTTTTTGGTAACTTTAAAAAAGACCCCATAAGGATCTTGCTTAAAAGTAATTCGTTTTTTTGGTTGAGGCAAGCCTCTGTACGAAGGTTAATATAAGAATAAAAAAAAACCCTCTGGCTGAAAAGCCAAAGGGTTTTTTTAAAATAATAAAAATGCACTATAAATCCTGAAATATAGAGTGCATAAGTCGTTTTTTATCGTTGATACTCTCTTCAAGGGAGATCATGGTTTCGGTACGGTAAACACCTTCAATGTCATCTAATTTAAAGATGATATTTTTAGCGTGCTCTGTATTCTTCGCGCGCACTTTACAGAAAATATTGAACTTTCCAGTGGTGACGTGTGCAACGGTTACATGAGGAATCTCATTGATGCGTTCAAGCACAAAGGTGGTCTGACTCGTTTTGTTGATATAGATCCCCACATAGGCTATGAATGAATATCCCAGCTTACCATAATCAAGGGTAAGTGAAGAACCTATGATGATTCCCGCTTCTTCCATTTTTTTTACACGTACGTGGACGGTACCTGCAGAAATAAGCAATTTCTTTGCAATATCAGTGAATGGGGTTCTGGTATTTTCAATCAGCATATCGAGAATCTGATGGTCGACCTCGTCTAATTTAAATTTTGCCATTATTTAATCGTTTAATTATGTATAATGCAAAAATACTATAATTACAATGAATAATTCACAAGGTTTTAGTCTAATTTACCGAAAACGTTATAGTCTTTTCACTATTCCATGAGATTTGTTCTACCACAGCCCCTTCAAACCACTGATTATGGGGCTTTAAAAGCGGTTTTTGTCCATTTAAATTATATTCTTTATGACCATAAAAGTCCGATAAATCGCCTATTTTTTCGATTTTAGGGATGAAATCAAGACATTTATTGACCAGTTTTTCTTCAAAATGCACCGCTATATCGCATATTCCCTGTTCAGGCAACTGGACATTGCGAAATATAAAGTCGTAAAAGCATTTTTTATTTTCCGGAATGGTAAAATAACGCTCAGAATCAGTATCAAGGCTTTCAGGACTATCTATAAAATTTTCCAGCGTCTTTATTAAAGACAGAAAGATAAGGCAACGTGTTTTTTCCCTGTGGTAATCCCCCGGAAAATGACCTGCCTCAAAGAGAATGGTAGGTATGTTGAGGCACTGTAGCGTATCCCCCACACAATTTATATTATAGGAATCATCATAACGCCCCACCCCTGCCGGAATAAATTCCTGGAGCATCGTATTTATACTTGCTATGATCGCCATAGCGCGCTTTCTTGACGGTGTTACGGTTCGTTCTTCATCCTGGGCAGGTGACAGTAAAGAAACTGTTGCAGACCGTGACGGATTGCCTACACCAAAAATGGTACGCTGTCCATGCAGGTTTAGGGCCAGATCAGGCTGTATTTCCTCATAAAGCTCCTTAAAAATCCTACTTTCTGGTTGGCTTAGCTGTTGGGCATCACGGTTAAGATCCACTCCATTGGCATTTACACGGGTGAAGCGCTCGGCACCATCTGGATTCAGCATGGGTATGATATATAAGGTAATTTGTTTCAGAATAGTAGCTGCCTCGGCGCTTTCCGAACTGAAAAATTTGAGGAGATCAAATACGGCTTTGGTAGTTGTACTCTCATTACCGTGCATTTGTGACCAGGCAAGTACTTTAAGCTGGCCAGAGCCCAACTGGATACTCTGAATATTCCTTCCCTCAACAGAAAATCCAATCTCCCTTATGACAAAATTGGTTTTGTACGTGTCAAGAACCCGTTGAATATGTTCATGGGTGATATAGCGCCCCGCTAAGGCTTGTTCTTTATTGTTCTGGTGCCAGTGTTCTAGGCTATGAAAATCCATATAAAATTTATTTACAAATGTAAATATTCTTTATTTCACATTTGTAAACGACAGATTAATTCAGGGCTGTTTACATAAATAAACAAACTGTTCAACGCTATAAACCTTCCGTTAGGAAATATTCCTTTAAGCACTATTTTTTAAGATAATTCACTATGAATTAGTTTATTAAATAAATTTACATAAAGCTTTTATTTAGGCTTATAGTTCGGTTTTATTTAGATGTGCAGGTGTTGTTCACAAATGTAAAATAGTTAATTGCCTTTTATTCGTTACATTTGTAACAGTTGAAATTGAATAAGAATTTACAATGGTAAACAGCGAGGAATTTGGTGTACGTCTGGAAAAAATCATGGATTTCCACGAGATGACGGCATCTGCATTTGCAGATCGTATTGATGTAGGACGTTCTTCCATATCGCATATTTTATCAGGACGTAACAAACCGAGCCTGGATTTTGTGATGCGGATCATTGAAAATTTTCCTGAAGTTGAGCTTTACTGGCTCCTTAATGGAAAAGGTAGTTTTCCGAAAAAAAGCAAGGCTGTCATTAAAGAAGCTTCACATCAAAAAAATCCCGATCTTTTTAATACTGAAGAGGATGATACAAACAATGAATCTTCTTTTTTAGGAGAAAAAAGTGAAATTAAACGCATACATCATATTGCGGACAAACAAATAGATAGGATTGTGGTGTTTTATTCTGACGGTACCTTTGAAAATTATAAGGAATTGAACCGGTTCTAGCGCCCTGGGTTATTCTCAGGCAGAATTATATTACCAGCACATTTTTTTTTGGGATTTCGCTTTCCTTTTTCTTCTAAAAACGAACCATAAGGCTTTCTGCAAGAATCAGAATAATCGTAATTTTGAGGCGATGAACGTTAGAAAAAGCATTGTAGGTATTTTTATAGCCATTTTAAGCGTTGGCTGTTACGCACCAGAGCGAAATTGCGACTCCTTCAAGACTGGCACTTTTGAATTTGAAACCTATTTAAACGGGGAGGTCAGTAAAACTACATTTACACGCAGCGATACTCTGGAAATTGATTATTATCAGGGGAAAGCAGATTCTTCAAGCATACGGTGGATCAACGACTGTGAGTATATCGCAAATAAGATCAATCCAACAAACAGAAGTGAGCGTCAAGCGCTCCATTTCAAAATACTTTCTACTTCAAGCGATTCTTATACTTTTGAATACGCTATAGTGGGAAAAGTAAATAAACAACGTGGCACTGCCAGAAAGATAAGTTCTAGAGTGGGCAGATAAACTTCTAATGCAGGTCTTAGCATTGATTGATGTCCTAGTTTATCTATTTCATTTATATGTAAATTTGATCGCGTTATTTCCAAAATTGAATGAAATCTGTTCAAATTTTGCACTGTCGCCCAGTTACGGTATTGTTATAACACGCGTTATGATAGATCTTAAAACTCAGATTTTTCGATTTATAAGGTCAATGATCATTGAGGCTGATATTTATATTCCATCTAGAGAAATTCTGGATAAAGAGAATGCGCTTTTTTCATTAGTATAATTTTCAAAAATTGTTAATTTTAAAATAGGATCGAACATTTTAATTTGAGGTGCCGAAAATACTGTTCAACTATACAAATTATATCGAATTTGGTAATTTTCCGCAGGTTTTTCATTCAAAATTCTTATTAATTTTAATTCGCATTTTAAATTATTTTTATACATAAAGCTTATATCTTTCGATATTCATTTCTGTTTGAAAATTCCATTGATGATACCGAACTTTGTCCTACATTATAGTATATAGATGCCCCTTAGTTCGATAATGTTGCTTTCATAAAACAAGACATTTGCAAGATCAATTTAACATCCTGGTTAGTGAATATAAAGAAAGGCTTTATTGGCATATACGACGAATGGTTGTCTCCCACGATGACGCAGATGATGTACTTCAGAATACCTTTATAAAAGTTTTTAAAAACCTCCATAATTTCAAAGGTGAAAGTCAGCTATATACCTGGCTTTACAGAATCGCTACTAATGAAAGCCTCACCTTTTTAAAAAAAAAGGCACGCAGATTGCAGTTGAGCGATGAACAGTTGCAAAACCGACTTACCGAAAATCTTAAGAGTGATCCCTATTTTGATGGGAATGCTGCCGAAGAAAAGTTACAAAATGCCATAAATATGCTTCCGCAGCGGCAAAAACAGGTTTTTTTACTGAAATATTATGATGAACTGCCCTATTCTGAAATTTCGGAAATCTTAGAAACTTCTGTGGGTTCGCTTAAGGCCAGTTATCATCACGCAGTAAAAAAAATATCAAAATACGTTGTAGAACATTAAACCTTAACGCTTACAGGACGTCTAAAAAAAATGAACAAACAGGAAAAAGATATTAAAAACGGGGGCTTTAAAATACCGCAAGGCTACTTTAATACTTTTGAAGAGCGTTTGATGCAAAACCAAATGCTTTCAGGAATTAGTAGTACTAAAGAGAACGGTTTTAAAGTGCCGCCAGCTTATTTTGAAAATTTCGATGTTCGTTTAGAAGATAAACTTGAAGATAAAAAGGTTGTCAAATTATGGTATCAGGATAGACGGGCAGCGGCTTGTTTCTTATCTGCAGTAGCTGCTGTATTTATCGCGTTTTTGTTTCTATGGAACCCTGAAAAAGAAAACACGCTTGATAATTTAAGTTCGACCGCGCTAAGCGATTATCTTATTCACGAAGGGATACAGGAACTTCTCTCTGAAGAGGATTTGAGTACGATAGAAGACAATAGTACTCTTTTTCAATCTTTTACCATGAGCGATGACCTGCTTTTTGAAATGATCGATGAGCAGTTGTATGATGCTGAATTTGCACAAAACTTGTCTGGTCAATAGACATAAAAAATACAGTTATGAGCACTAAGAAGATCATTTTAGTAAAAAGTAAAATCGATACTATTTTTTCATGTCTGGAAAGAATGAGTAGATCATTCATTACATCGAGCTTTTCCCAAGTTCTATTTTTAGCGCTTTTTTGTTCTTTTTTCTCTCAGGCTTATGCGCAGGATAATGATAAACATGAACGCATAAAAGCTTTAAAAGTGTCCTTTATTACTGAAAAAATGGAATTAACCCCCGCGGAAGCCGAAAAATTCTGGCCTATTTACAATACGTACGATGATAAGATCCATACACTGCGGCACAAAGAAAAAGAACTTTTTAAGGAAAAATACAACAGTGAAGGCAATAGAAAAAAATTGAACGAAGTAGAATCTGAAAAGCTGATCAAGAATTACAATGATACCCGGGACAAACGTCATTTACTGGAAAAGCAAATGATGTATGACCTTATTAAAAAACTTCCTCCTTCAAAAATCGTATTTCTTCCAGAAGTGGAAGATGCTTTCAGCAGGATGCTTTTTGAAGAATACAAAAAAAGGAATAAAAACGAAGAACCATAAACTGAAGGTCTCCTTCTAATTTTGAAAGGTGATATGCGCTATACGGTTATCGCCTGCTGCATAGGCTGTAGAATCGCTAATAAACCGAAAAGTGTGAAAACCCTCATCACTCAGCTGTTTCCAGGATTCACCTTGATCTGCGCTAAAGCTGATTCCTGTAGACCCTATGGCTACGAGTTCATTGCCTCCGCCTTGTGGTACAAACTGTACACAACTCGTATATCCCGGTGATTTGTTTTCTGCAACTAATTGCCATGTTTTTCCTCCGTCCTGCGTACTCATTTTATTGGCTTTATTTTCTTCGACCTGGGTATAATCCCCACCAATTACAAAACCTGTATTTTCATCATAAAAGTCAATGGAATAACCGCCTTGTGTGGGCGTACCCTGCACAATGGGTGTGGAATAAACTTCCCAGGTTTCTCCTTTATCAGGACTATAAAAAACGCGGGATTTAAGTCCGCCGGTGATAATCCAGGTTTTGTTCCCTACCGTGGCAATATTTGTATTGCTCGCCGCAAATGCCGCTTCACCGCTTTTAACTTCAGGTAACTTATCGCAAGTTATTTTATTCCAGCTTTTTCCGCCATCCCGGGTTATGATAATGGATAAACAGGAGTCTGTAGGATCGCCCATGGCAATACCTTCCTCATCGTTCCAGAATTTCATGGAATCGTAAAAAACCGCCGGATTTTCTTCCGCATAAACCAATTGCATACGTCCATCATCACCGGTCTTATAAAGCAAGGCCGGGTTGCCGATGCTCAACATAAAAAAATCTGTGGATGTATGGGCAGTCGCCCTGAAGGAAGGGTTAACGGTGTCCCCCAGGATCGTATTAGTATTCCACTGTTCTGTTTTAGGGTCGTAAAGGCCATATTTACCGTCAGAACCAGCAAATGCCAAACTCCCATCATCAAGAATTTCAAGCGTCCTGATACTCACCGAATCTTCATAGATAACATCTACAGCAACACTTTGAAAATCATGCGTTTTACCAGTATCGGTTTCATTATTCTCTGCACACCCCGCAACTAGTAAAAAGGTCAATAACCCAAGTAGAACTCGCATACTTTAAATTTTCTGGGAAGTTAAAACTATTCCTTAACAAAACTGTACCTTTGCGGCCATTTTAAAACCATAATCATGCGCCTACACCGCAACCTTGTTTTTGCCGTTATCGACGGTCTTCTGGAAATTTTCAACGAAGGCGTTTACGCTGATAAATCTGTTCAGAAACAGCTCAAACGTGATAAACGTTGGGGCGCACGCGATCGTGGTTTTATTGCAGAGACCATTTACGACATTGTACGTTGGAAGCGCCTGTATGCAGAAATCGCGGAGGTGAACGAACCCCTGCAGCGAAAAGACCTGTGGCGTATGTTTGCCGTGTGGTGTACGCTTCGCGGAATAAAATTGCCAGACTGGCCACAAATCGAGGATACCCCTACCCGAAGGATAAAAGGCCGCTTTGACGAACTTTCACAGATCAGGAAATACAGGGAATCCATTCCAGACTGGCTGGATGAATTGGGCGAGAAAGCACTTGGCTCTAAATGGGATGCAGAAATTGCCGCTCTCAATCAACAAGCGCCGGTGGTTTTAAGGGTCAATCAGCTAAAAACAGATCCTAAAACCCTTAAAGACCTGCTGTTGGAAGAAGGTCACGATACAGAAAATCTGAAGGCCTATAAAGATGCGCTCCAACTCATAGAACGCGGAAATGTGTTTTCTACAAAAGCCTTTAAGGACGGACTTTTTGAAGTTCAGGATGCATCGTCCCAACTTGTGGCGCCTTATTTAGGTATAGAACCGGGGATGCGTGTAGTAGATGCCTGCGCTGGTGCCGGTGGAAAAACGCTGCATTTAGCCGCCCAAATGGATAATAAAGGTCAAATAATCGCACTTGATATTTATGGCAATAAACTTAAAGAACTAAAACGCCGCGCCCGCCGTGCCGGTGTTCATAATATTGAAACCCGAACGATAGACAGTACCAAGGTCATCAAGAAACTACATAATTCAGCAGATCGCTTGCTTATTGACGCACCATGTACCGGTCTGGGTGTTTTAAGCAGAAATCCAGATGCCAAATGGAAATTGCAGCCAGATTTTGTCGAGAAAATTCAGAAAACCCAGCAAAGTTTGCTAATTGACTATTCAAAAATGGTTAAAGCCGGCGGAAAAATGGTGTACGCCACCTGTTCTATCCTCCCAGCAGAAAATCAGGAACAAATCAAGAAATTCCTTAAAACCGAAGAAGGAAGTGATTTCAGTATCGAGAAACAAAAAACGGTACTTTCCAGTGAAAGCGGCTATGACGGCTTTTATATGTGCCTTATGGTAAAAAAGGATAAAAAAGAATAGGGTTCTTTGTTGCAGGTTGCGAGTTGAAAGTTATTGGAGATAATCAGTTATTAAAAAATTTAAACTGTTTTGATTTCGTAATGCTGGATTTAGTTCCGCATTGCATAAGAAATTCTTTAAGTGAAATTCTGAAATAAATTCAGGATGATATTACTTTCGGAAATAAATAATTCAAAATATAAAACTCAGCATCCAATATAACAATTTACAGTATACATCCTACAATTTACAGCTTTCCCAAAATCATTTTTCCGCAAAGAACTTCCTCTCTTTTTCAGCATAAAATCATAAATTTGCCGCTTCTTTAGCACGACTTACTTATGATTCATTTTTTCGGTTCTCAGGACATTAAGGTTTACGCGGTTCAAACCAGGAACGAACTTCAACAGGAAACCATCGAAAAGCTTATCTGGCTTTTTGGCAACCAGCCCAAAATACAAGCGTCTCAAATTGACGCTTTTTTTATTGGTCCGCGCGCTGCGATGATCACCCCCTGGAGCACCAATGCGGTTGAAATCACCCAGAACATGGGGATTGCCGATATTATCAGGATCGAAGAATTTGTAGCTGGCAAGGCAGCATTTGATCCCATGATTTCGCAGGAATATGCAAAACTGGACCAAGCGATTTTTCAGGTCGCCGTTGTTCCTGAAGAGATTATTCACGTAGAGGATATCTCGGCATACAACGAGCAGGAAGGCCTGGCGCTGAGCCCGGACGAAATAGGATATCTTGAAGGCGTTGCCCTGCGTATAGAGCGTAAATTGACAGATTCTGAAGTTTTTGGCTTTAGTCAGGTAAATTCCGAGCACTGCAGGCATAAAATTTTCAATGGAACTTTTGTTATAGATGGTGAAGAAATGCCC
Organism: Flavimarina sp. Hel_I_48; assembly: GCF_000733945.1. Taxonomy (NCBI): domain Bacteria; kingdom Pseudomonadati; phylum Bacteroidota; class Flavobacteriia; order Flavobacteriales; family Flavobacteriaceae; genus Flavimarina; species Flavimarina sp. Hel_I_48. The sequence goes on along the minus strand of NZ_JPOL01000003.1, from coordinate 152,897 downwards.
TCTTCCCTATTTAAAATGATCAAAAAGACTTCGGAAGAAAATCCAAATGGAATTGTCTCCGCCTATAAAGATAACGTGGCTTTTGTGGAAGGTCCAAAAATCACCCAATTTGCCCCAAAAACAGCCGATAAACCCGATTTTTATACCGAAAAAGAATTTGAAAGTGTGCTTTCGCTCAAAGCGGAAACCCACAATTTCCCCACTACCGTAGAACCGTTCAACGGTGCGGCAACCGGTGCCGGCGGTGAGATTCGCGATAGGCTCGCAGGCGGTAAAGGTTCGTTGCCACTGGCTGGTACGGCCGTTTATATGACCGCGTATTCCCGACTTGAAGAAGAGAAACCCTGGGAGAAATCCATGCCGGCCCGTAAATGGCTGTACCAGTCCCCTATTGATATCCTGATCAAAGCTTCCAACGGGGCTTCAGATTTTGGAAATAAATTTGGTCAACCGCTCATTGCCGGTTCGGTACTTACTTTTGAGCATGACACTTCGACGGATCTCAGTGACCGCTCTTCTACGAATACAGAAGTCCGAAAACTGGGCTATGATAAAGTGATCATGCAGGCCGGTGGTATCGGTTATGGCAAAAAGGACCAGGCCTTGAAGGATACGCCTCAAAAAGGAGATAAAATTGTCATTTTAGGAGGTGATAATTACCGCATTGGTATGGGCGGTGCCGCGGTTTCATCGGCAGATACAGGTGCTTTTAGCACAGGGATTGAGCTGAATGCCATACAGCGTTCCAACCCAGAAATGCAAAAACGTGCAGCCAATGCCATTCGTGGCATGGTGGAAAGTGATCACAATCCCATTGTTTCCATTCACGATCACGGCGCGGGTGGCCATTTAAACTGTCTTAGTGAACTTGTTGAGGAAACCGGCGGAAAAATTGATCTTGATCAACTGCCAGTGGGTGATCCCACCCTTTCTGCGAAAGAAATTATAGGCAATGAATCCCAGGAACGTATGGGCCTTGTGATTGATGCAGAACAAATCAAGACCCTTAAGCGCATTGCAGATCGCGAACGCTCGCCCATGTACACCGTAGGTGATGTGACCGGCGATCATCGTTTCACCTTTAAATCGAAAACCACACAGGATTCCCCCATGGATCTTGACCTGCATGATATGTTTGGAAGTTCGCCAAAAACAGTCATGAACGATACTAAAATAGACCGAAAATACACCGATTTTGACTATGATTTGGCAGATTTTCATGATTATATTGATGCGCTACTAACACTTGAAGCTGTGGCCTGTAAAGACTGGCTAACCAACAAAGTAGACCGTTGCGTGGGTGGGCGCGTTGCCAAGCAGCAATGCGTGGGCAGCCTGCAATTACCATTAAACAATCTGGGCGTCATGGCGCTTGATTTTAAATCAAATCTGGGCATCGCGACTTCCATTGGCCACGCTCCCGTGAGCGGTTTAATAGATCCCGCTGCCGGAAGTAAAAACAGCATCGCCGAGGCGCTAACCAATATTATCTGGGCACCGCTTGAAAATGGGTTGAAATCCATTTCCCTTTCAGCAAACTGGATGTGGCCTTGTAATAATGCCGGCGAAGATGCGCGCTTGTATGCAGCGGTACAGGCTGTTTCTGAATTTGCGATAGACCTGGGAATCAACATTCCTACGGGAAAGGATTCCCTAAGCATGAAACAAAAATATACTGATGGCGATGTGCTTGCACCGGGCACGGTTATCATTTCCGCGGCGGGTGAATGTTCAGACATCAACAACGTGATCGAACCTGTTTTACAGGCCGATGGTGGAAGTATTTATTACATCAATCTCTCACAGGGCGACTTTAAGTTGGGCGGTTCTTCTTTTGCGCAAACACAATCTAAAATAGGTAGCGAAGCGCCAGGTATTTTAGATAATAAAGCGTTCGCAAAAACTTTCGACGCGGTACAAAATCTGATCAAAAATAATTTGATTGTTGCCGGTCACGATGTGGCTTCTGGCGGATTGATCACCACGATATTAGAATTGTGCTTTGCAGAAAATAATCTGGGTGCAGCCTATGATTTTTCAGCCTTTGCTGAAAAAGACCTGATCAAAATCCTTTTCGCAGAAAATGCCGGGATCGTATTCCAGGCGGCAAACGACGCACAATTAGAAGTGTTTTTAAACAAACAAAACATTGATTTCCATAAAATTGGAAGCGTAAATACCAGCGAAAAAGTAACAATAAAGCAGAATTCAGTAGAGATAGGCCTAAATATTCCCTCTTTACGACGAAAATGGTTCAAAACCTCCTATTTATTAGATCAAAAGCAAACCGCCAATAACCTTGCAGAAGACCGTTTTCAAAATTTTGACAAACAGGAACTGAAATATGAGTTTCCGGCGCATTTCACTGGTAAAAAACCTTTCCTAAACACCTCAAAATCACGTCCAAAAGCAGCTATTTTACGTGAAAAAGGCAGTAATTCAGAACGGGAAATGGCAAACGCCATGTATCTCGCCGGTTTTGATGTAAAAGACGTTCACATGACCGATATTATTGAAGGCCGCGAAACGCTGGAAGATATACAGTTTCTTGGTGCTGTGGGCGGATTCTCAAATTCTGATGTTTTGGGCTCGGCTAAAGGTTGGGCAGGTGCGATACGCTACAATGATAAGGCGAATGCGGTGATCAAAAACTTCTTTGCGCGTGAGGATACACTTTCTGTAGGGATCTGCAACGGCTGCCAACTTTTTGCCGAACTCGACCTGATCAACCCCGATCACGGCGAGAAGATCAAACTGCAGCATAATGATTCCAACAAACACGAAAGCGGATTTACAAGCGTAAAAATTGCAGAAAATGATTCTGTAATGCTAAAATCATTGGCAGGTACCACGCTGGGCGTATGGATCTCCCATGGGGAAGGGAAATTTCACCTTCCGCTTACGGAAGAAAACTATAAAATCGTGGCTAAATATGGTTATGATTCCTATCCCGCAAATCCAAACAACAGCGACTACAACACCGCCATGATGACCGATAAAACAGGCAGACATTTAGTTACCATGCCGCACATAGAACGTTCAACATTTCAATGGAACTGGGCTAATTATCCCAAAGGAAGAAAAGATGAAGTGAGTCCGTGGCTGGAAGCTTTTGTAAATGCACGGGAGTGGGTGGAGAATTATTGATTAATGCCATAATCATTCAAATTTTCGTGAATTTTTGTTGATAAATAATCAGCGAAATATTAGTGATTTATTAACGTAAGTAAAATCTACATTTGGTTATAACTTGTAAAAATAACCATGGAAAAATAGTACCAGAATTCCAGATTTTTCTACCAACTTTTATTAACTCATTCATTTTCTATTTTCTATAATTGTCAGCCAGAAGATGTTTCTGAAAATTATTTAGAGACAAGTGATCTTACTGTTAATAAAGATCATCAGGGTTTTACAATTTCTAATTATAAGGATGAATGGGTAAGAGATAATTTAATTGTGGATTGGGAACATCCCGTGGTCATACAGAAAGATGATAAGGCATTAGTTGAAGAGTTTAGTACCAATCTCATTAAAATATTATCTCCTGAAAAAATAGAGAGCAATTATAAGCTCACAATTATTTATAAAGTACTGAAGACAACAATAGGGATTAAAAGTGGCTATACTATTGTTCAATTTCAAAGCACGGAGAATATTTCTAGTCTGATCCAACCAATGAATCTCAAAGGTTTAGAAGGATTTAATGGTAGTATTGCTTATTATAATTTAAATGGTGACCTAGAAAAAATAGATGGTTATAAAAGAGGGTTACTAACCAGTACACTGCCCAAATCGGCTATGCTTTCACCGGGTACAGTTGAATATAATGTACCAGAAGATGACAATGGATACGTTCGTATACAAGATATGGGTTATGCAGATAATTATAGCATGACAAACTCTACCATTTATATCTATTCACGCCACACAAGTACTAATAGTGTTTGGGTTTATCAGGACAGGGGTGGGAATGCCAGTTCAGGATCTGTAGTTCACTCACATCATAATAATGGTGGGGGTGGTGGTGGTCAAGGCCCTTCTAATAATAATGTAAATCACCCGAGGGAGGATATTATAAAAATTGATCCTAGTCTTAAAGCTTTTCCATTTGTTGAGAAAGTTGTTTCAACAGCCTACGCAAAATTCACTCCATAAACCAAGCTTATTTTCAATATTTTCGGAAATAACGATAAAGTGGATCTTATATATAAAGTTTCCTCTTCAATACCTGGAAATGGACGGATCTCCCAAAGCTATAATTATAATCCATCTACTCACAAAATGGAAGTTGTTATTAGTTTAAAAGAAACTTATGTTAAAACCGCGACAGATTTGTTTATAGCTCGGACTGCTATTCATGAATCTGTTCATGCAATGCTAGTGTACATGTTAGAGGAGGGAAAGCTTACTTCTGTTACTGGCACTCCAAATCCAGGCTAGGAAGATTTGGTTGAGGCTTTTATCAAATTTAATAGAAACAAACCTAACAATTATGGTAAAACACATCATGAAGTGATGACTGCTTTTATTGGGGACATGGCTAGTTCACTTTCTGAGTATGGAAGCAGTAATGGTTACAGTATACCTTTTACATACTATAAAGATTTATCATGGGCAGGGTTGCTAGGTACTCCAACTTTTAAATTTCTTTATCCCCAATATTTAAACTCTACAGATGCAACGAATAATCCTCAAAACCGTAATCCAAATTTTATAAGAGTAAATAATGTCATTGCATCCGAGCAGAATAATTCTAAACTAATATATACTTTTCCAAATGGTACTACATATACATCAAACCCCAAAGGTAGGCAAGTTGGTAATTCAAATTCTTGCAATTAGTTTTCTACTGCTTCAGTTTAGCTGTGGGTCTAACTCCAATTATAGTAATAGTCTTAAAAAAAGTTATAAGGAAGTAATAGCTTTAGAGTTATTCTTACAAACGCAGGAGGACGGCATTAACAACTTTTTGATAAATAAGAATTTTTTGGAAAGCGAAGAGTTTATACAATTTGTAGAAAGTAAGATTTATGGAGATTCTGCAAAATTTAAGTACTCACATCAATTTTTATCATTAACAGAAACGGAGTCACTTTTTAAACAGTCTAATGCAGACTATTTATTGAATCAGTTGAAAAAGCCAGCTCTTCCTCTTGAAGAGATTGTACCTAAGAAATTTATGAATAAGGTTGTTGACTTAAAAAAATTAGAAAATGAAATTGGTACCGATGGATCTCTCTCTATTGAATGGAATACAATTAACCATATATATCTTTCTTCTCCAATAATTTCAAAAGATCAAAAATATACCATAATTTGGTATGCGAGAGGATTAGAAAATAGTAAGGAAACGGGGATTCATCTTTTTGAGCTGAGCGATGGACGCTGGAAAATGATTAAAGATCGCAGACTTAGTATAGAGTAGAAAATTTCAAATTTTATATCCTCTTGTAGCAAGCAGAAAAAATCAGATGGTAATAGGTTTCCTATAGAAAACTATAAGGGTTTTGCATGGGAAGGTTTAGAGAGTACTTATAAATTTAAAAACCTATCATCTAAAGCCCAAAAAGATTTCTACTCCCAAAAGAAAGTTCAAATAATGTATCCTGCAATTAGAAGCCCCTTCAGGTTAGTAATTATATTCTGTACGTTACTTCTTGTTTTTAGTTGTCAAAAAAAACAAGAACTGTCTGAAAATAATGATATCTATAAAGTGATAGGTTTAATCATAAATATTTTAGACATACCGACACCACCTCCTCCGCCTATAGATGCCTCATATCAGGAAAGTGCAGATTTTCGAGATTCGATTATTGAGCAGTATTCCGCAATCAGTTTTAAAGGTGAAAATATAGTTGTTGCCATTGAGCCAGAGTTTAAAATTGGTTACAAGCAAATATCATTAGAGAATGAATACAAAAAAAATTACCAGGTACTCCTAGATAGTTTACTTTCTACAAAGATTGAAGCTCCAATAAATACTTCTAAAATCAAGTCTAAAAATAACATCTCTTTAATTAAAGCACCGGAAAATAATGAATTAACCCAGACCGAAACTTGGGGAAATTTTGATTTTTTAGTTAGTATATCTAAAGTAATATTTAATAAAAAAAATACTAGGGCCGTGGTGATTGTAAGTATTGGTTCTGGTAAAATTAGTGGGGAAAGTTCAATTTTTCTTTTTGAAAAAATTAATGACGAGTGGAAAATTTTAGCTCGCCAGGTAATTACTTTAAGCTAAAATACTTTTATACTAGAATTAAGTAATAAAAACAGAAAAATCTGTTTAACCAGAAACTTCAAACTCTAATATTTTACGATTTTCATATTAATTAAACTATTTATTTAGAGGCAAATGGAAACAAAAATTGTCAATAAGAATTGTTTTTTATTCTTGATATTTATAATGGTGCTGCTTGGATCTAAGCTAGTGGCACAGTCAAACGGAAATATATATTTTTTAATTAATCCTACAGATTCTTTAATACAGAAACAATTAGCTACAGGAAAAAATTCTTATAATGGCTACTTAATTGTAGATGAGAATCGTATTAAAGAATTACATAAAACGCCTGTTAAAAAGGGAAAAATATGGGTGCCAGAAAACGAAGATGATTTTCACGCTAATGGACCTTCTTTTACTTACGATGAAAAAAATGATACACTTATTGATAAAAATTGTCTGAAGACACTGAATATAATAAAAGACAGGCGAAAATTCTTAACTATTGACAATGGCTTGTACGATCTTTCTGGAAATAATTATTATTTTATTGAAAGGTTGCCAAATCAAAAAGGCAAATATCTAATGTGAATGGTAAGACCCGTAGTTTTTGAATAAATAATCTTCTGAATTACCTACTAAATAAGGCATTTTTTGGTCTAGAACGATCATTTAGAAGATAATGCTTAATATTATGTAATTTCTCAAAAAAGGCCCTTAAATTTGAACATTATTAGAGTAATGGGGTCTTATTCTGATTATGATTTGAGTTTATACTTTCCTCTTCTGATACCGCGATGCCACTACACTGATAATCAATATCTGGGAGGCGTGAAAGAGCATAAGCGGTAACAAGATCAATCCCAGCGAAGCCATATTCCCAAAGAGGATTTTTGAAAAAACCGTACCATGTACCAGGGACTTTTTTGTACCGCAAAACTGCGCGGTAATTCGGTCTTCTGTGGAGAAATTCAGCCTATTGGCAATAAATGCAGTGAATAAGAAAATAAGCCCAAATAGGCCCAAAACACCAATAAACAGCGTCAATAGATCTAAAATTGAGACCGAACTGAAGAGATTTTTAGAAAAGGATTCCGCAAAGCTTTTATAGATAATCAATAAAATTATGCTTTTATCAAACAGCGTAAGTTTGCTGTTGTGCTTTTGTACAAATTGCGCCAAAAAACGCTGTAACCCCATGCCTATAACCACAGGAACGATGATCTGTAGGATAAGTTTGAGGTAGATTTCCGTAAAGTCAAAATCCGTTTGTGAACTTTGAACAAATAAACCCAGCCACAACGGTGTAATCAATATACCTATGATTCCGGAAATACTCGCATTAAAAATTGCCGCAGGGATATTTCCTTTTGCAATGGAAACCATCACCACAGATGAACTTACCGTAGACGGTAATGCCGCAAGAAAGAAGAAAGCGAGCCAGAATAATTCCTGCTCCTCATTTTGAATCAACGGTCTGAAAAGCAAAATCACAATAGGAAAAACCAGGAATGTCGTGGCTTGTATGAGCACGTGCAATTTCCAGTTGGACAGGCCGGCTTTCAATTTTGACGGACTTAATTTTACTCCATAAAAAAAGAATATAAGCCCTATACCTATGGTACTTATTGTATCAATAGGTATTGGACTTTCTTCAGCGCCCCATTGCGGGAACATATAAGCGATGGCGATAATAATTATGATCGCCAGTACAAATTTGTCTAGTTTTAAGCGAATTCTATTTAGAATTGTGTTCAAATTAAAGTATTTAAATCCGCACAAAGGTATTTTTTAAAATAGCAAAACTGTTCTCTTTACAGGAATGTTCCATTCTGTATTTAAGTATTACAACTATTTAGAAAAGATTTATAATATTAATTCATTTTTTATAAAAGAGCATTACTCCTATTTTATTTACAATTAGATGAATTATTTATTTTATTCAGGATAACAGAGGTAAATTGACAAATACCAACTGAGCAGCGCTAACTGAATGCATTCTTTTTACAACGTTGTAATTTTTTATGAAACGTTAAAATATAGCGCTAAAATTGACTATTTTGCAATAGAATTATCATTAAATTACCCCTATGGATATTAAACGTCTCTTTGATTTTCCTCATTATCAGCTTGAAAAATACAATCTTGAGAAAGCTTTGGTTACCAAATATAATGGGCAATGGAAAGCTATATCCAGTCAGGAATATATAGATCAGGCAAACCGTATGAGCCGCGGACTGTTAAAACTTGGCGTACAGCCTAACGAGAAGGTTGCGGTTATTTCTTCCACAAACAGAACAGAGTGGAATATAATGGATATTGGCATAATGCAGACGGGCGCTCAGAATGTGCCCATCTACCCTACCATTTCCGAAGAGGAATATGAATATGTACTCAATCATAGTGGAGCTACCTATTGTTTTATCTCTGATGATGAAGTGCTGGAAAAAGTCCTTAAAATAAAAGAGAATGTACCAGCCCTCAAAGAGGTTTATAGCTTTGAGAAAATAGATGATTGCAAACACTGGAACGAAGTATTATCCATGGGTGATAATATTGCAGACCAGGAGGAAGTGGAACGTAGAAAAGATGCCATAACAGAAGATGATATTGCAACTTTAATATACACTTCTGGTACTACGGGAAAACCTAAAGGGGTTTTGTTAAGCCATAAAAATATAGTGAGTAACGCCATAAATAGCGAAAGCCGATTCCCTATTAGAAAAGGAAAAGACCGGGCGCTGAGTTTCTTGCCGCTGTGTCACGTTTATGAACGTATGCTGATTTATCTATATCAGTATACAGGGGTTACGATTTATTATGCTGAAAGTATTGATACCATAAGCGAAAACTTAAAAGAAGTTCAACCCCACGTGATGACCGCTGTCCCACGTCTGCTTGAAAAAGTTTATGATAAGATCATTGCAAAAGGTGCCGAATTGAGTGGCGTTAAGAAAAAGCTTTTTTATTGGGCAGTAGAATTGGGCAATGAATACGAACCCTACGGAAAAAACGGCTGGTGGTACGAGCAAAAACTAGGTATTGCCCGGAAGTTGATCTTTAGCAAATGGCAGGAAGCCCTGGGCGGAAACCTGAACGTTATCGCTTCGGGGAGTGCTGCACTACAACCACGCCTGGCGCGCATCTATAACGCGGCTGGCATTGGGGTTATGGAAGGTTATGGATTGAGTGAGACCTCACCTGTTATAGCAGTAAACGATATGCGCAATAATGGCTTTAAAATTGGTACAGTGGGCAGGCCCATTCCAGAAACAGATGTCAAAATTGCCGAAGACGGTGAGATCATGATCAAAGGCCCACAGGTAATGGTGGGGTATTTTAAAGAACAGGATAAAACCGATGAAGTTATTGAGAATGGCTATTTTCATACTGGGGATATTGGAGAGTTGGATACAGAAGGCTTCCTCACGATTACAGACAGAAAAAAAGAAATGTTCAAAACCAGCGGTGGCAAATATGTATCTCCGCAATTGCTGGAAAATGCACTTAAACAGTCGCGTTTTATCGAACACATTATGGTCGTAGGTGAAGGCGAGAAAATGCCTGCCGCTATTATCCAGCCAAGTTTTGATTTCGTTTCGGACTGGGCACGCAGAAAGAAAATAGATATTGGTAATTCCCCGGAGGATTTGGTTAAAAATGAGGAGGTAAATAAGCGTATACAACAAGAAGTGGACACGTACAATGAAAAATTTGGTAAATGGGAACGTGTAAAACGTTTTGAATTGACTCCTGATGAATGGAGCATAGATGAAGGTCACCTCACGCCTACCATGAAACTAAAGCGCCGCGCTGTAAAAGAGAAATATATAGAGCTTTACAATAAAATCTATGAACACCCTTCTGCAGGGAAAAGTAAATAAGCAATTATGTCTCCAGGATAAAAAAGCAATTAAAAGTTCTGGAAACCCCCTCAATTGAAAGCCTGTAGTTCTAAAGATCTATGGGTTTTATTTTTTTAAGTAATATTTTACATAGATTTACTATGCGTGCATAGTATTTTTATTATATTTACGCAAACGTATGAGGAAAAGAGAAATAACTATAGATCACGCCCTTCGGGCGACCTGGCAAGCGGTCATTAAAATGTATAATGAGCAGGCAGCACAATTGGATAGCAGTATGGCGACTGGTTTTGCCCTGCTAAGTATCGATCCTGAAGAAGGTACGCCTTCCACGGCCCTGGGACCACGAATGGGCATGGAAGCCACAAGTCTTTCCCGAACCTTAAAATCTATGGAAGAGCGCGGACTCATAGAACGCAGGCCGAATCCCGCAGATGGCAGGGGGGTTTTGATTTTCCTGACAGATTTTGGACGGGAGAACCGGGCATTTAGCAAGGATCGGGTTTTAAAGTTTAACGACGCCATACGCGGACAAATTTCAAGTGAAAAAATCGATCACTTTTTTGATGTTATTCACGTCATTAATGATTTGATTCAGAATAAAAAAATATATAATCCACACGAAACCACTACAAAATAATGAGCAAGAGAAGAATAAATAAAGTAGCTGTTATAGGTTCTGGAATTATGGGAAGTGGTATAGCCTGCCACTTTGCAAATATTGGTGTTGAAGTTCTATTATTGGACATAGTTCCTCGTGAACTTACTGATAAGGAAAAGGCAAAAGGATTAACCTTAGAAGATAAAAACGTACGCAACCGTTTGGTTAATGAGCATCTTCAAAATGCCCTGAAATCGAAACCCTCCCCTATTTATCACAAAGATTTTGCAAACCGTATCACTACAGGTAATACAACAGATGATATTGCCAAGGTAAGAGATGTAGATTGGATCATTGAAGTGGTCATTGAACGTCTTGACATCAAAAAACAGGTATTTGAAACCCTGGACAAGCACCGTACACCAGGTACTTTAATAACATCCAATACTTCGGGAATACCCATTCAATATATGAGTGAGGGTCGTAGTACTGATTTTCAGAAACATTTCTGTGGAACACATTTTTTCAATCCTGCACGCTACCTGGAACTTTTTGAAATTATCCCTGGTCCTAAAACCGACCAAGAAGTTCTTGAATTTCTGACCAATTATGGTGAGAAATTTCTTGGTAAAACAGCCGTTTTAGCCAAAGATACTCCGGCTTTTATCGGTAATCGTATCGGTACTTTTAGCATTATGAGCTTATTTCATACCGTGAAAGCGTTGGGCATGACCGTCGAGGAGGTTGATAAACTTACAGGTTCTTTAATAGGCAGGCCAAAATCAGCTACTTTCAGGACAGTTGATGTTGTGGGACTTGACACGCTTGTACACGTGGCTAATGGTATTTATGAGAACTGTCCCAATGATGAGCGCAGGGAGCTTTTTAAACTTCCCGACTACATCAGCACGATGAACGACAACAAATGGCTGGGAAGCAAGACCGGACAGGGTTTCTATAAAAAAATCAAGAAAGATGACGGTTCTAGCGAAATATTGACCCTAGACCTCGATAAAATGGATTATCGGGATGAAAAACGGGCTTCTTTTGCCACTTTGGAGAAAACAAAAGGTGTTGATCTTGTAGCAGATCGTTTCCCTATACTTATCAACGGTGAGGATAATGCAGGAGAATTTTTCCGTAAAAACTTCGCTGGTCTTTTTGCTTACGTACAAAACCGAATTCCTGAAATTACAGATGAGCTTTATAAAATAGATAACGCCATGCGCGCTGGCTATGGCTGGGGCCATGGACCATTTCAAATATGGGATGCGGTAGGTATAGAAAAAGGTGTAGAACTTATAAAAGCCGAAGGTTACGAAGTTGCTTCCTGGGTAACTGAAATGCTTTCCGCAGGCATCAAGTCCTTTTATACCGTTAAAGACGGGAATACTTACTTCTACGATATTGACAAGAAGAAATATTCCAAAAAACCTGGTCAGGAAGGCTTTATTATACTTGATAACATTCGTCAAAGTAAAGAGGTTTTCAAAAACAACGGCGTTGTGGTTGAAGATCTGGGAGATGGAATACTCAATGTGGAATTCCGTTCTAAAATGAATTCCATAGGCGGGGATGTTCTCGGCGGTTTGAACAAAGCTATTGATATTGCAGAAAAAGATTTCGCCGGACTCGTTATTGCCAATCAGGGTAAAAATTTCTCTGTGGGAGCAAACATCGGGATGATATTCATGATGGCGGTGGAGCAGGAATATGATGAGCTGAATGCGGCAGTAAAATATTTCCAGGATACTTCCATGCGCCTGCGCTACTCCTCCATTCCCACTGTCGTAGCTCCCCACGCTATGACCCTGGGCGGTGGTTGTGAGATGACCTTACATGCAGATCGCGTGGTCGCAGCGGCAGAAAGTTATATTGGTTTGGTAGAATTTGGTGTTGGTCTTATTCCAGGCGGCGGCGGCTCTAAAGAAATGGCATTGAGAGCTTCGGAAACCTACCAAAAGGATGATGTCGAACTGAACCGTCTGCGCGAATATTTTCTAACCATTGGTATGGCAAAAGTATCTACTTCGGCTTATGAAGCCTTTGATCTGGGAATTCTGAAACAGGGCAAGGATATCGTAGTGGTCAATAAAAACCGCCAGATCGCGACTGCCAAGGAAATTGCAAAATTTGAAGCGGAACAAGGCTACACAAAACCCATACAGCGTAAAGATATCAAAGTACTTGGAAAACAGGCATTGGGTGCTTTCCTCGTGGGTACAGACCAGATGAATGCCGGAAATTATATAAGCGATCACGATAAAAAAATCGCCAACAAATTGGCTTATGTAATGGCCGGAGGTGATTTATCTGAAGCGTCTTATGTAAGTGAACAATATTTGCTCGATCTGGAACGGGAAGCCTTTCTGAGCTTAACGGGAGAGCGCAAAACATTAGAGCGTTTAGAGCATATGATCAAGAAGAATAAACCGTTGAGGAATTGAAAAAGACTTAAGACCGCTACGCTCGAAGACGTAAGATATAAGATCAAATAAATAAACTATGGCTGCCAAGCATAATTTTAGAAAACTTAATATCTGGCATGAAGGAATGTCCTTAGTAAAAGAAACTTATATAATTACCAAAAGTTTCCCGAAATCTGAAACATATTCACTAATTAGCCAAATTCAACGCTTGCCAGTATCCGTTCCCTCTAATATTGCTGAAGGCACCAGTAAAAATACAAATAAACACTTTTGTGTTTTTTTGAAACCGCTTTAGGCTCTGCCTTTTAATGGGAAACACAATTAATTATAGCTTATGAAATTGATTATATCTCAAAAGAAACTTTTGGAAATCTTGAAAATAAAATCCAATTAATTCAAGGGATGATTACACGTTTCATGGAAAGTCTTCAAAAGTCTTAAATCCTACGTCAAATCGTCCTAACTCATAATTTAAAATAATCATGAAAACAGCATATATAGTAAAAGCATACCGTACTGCCGTGGGCAAAGCTCCCCGGGGATTATTTAGATTTAAACGTCCTGATGAACTTGCGGCCGAGACTATAGAATATTTGCTTAAAGATATTCCACAACTGGATAAAAAGCGTATTGATGATGTTATGGTGGGCAACGCCATGCCAGAAGCGGAACAAGGACTTAATATGGGTAGGTTGATTTCCTTAATGGGACTTAAGATCGAAGATGTTCCAGGAGTAACGGTTAACCGCTATTGCGCCTCTGGTATTGAAACCATCGCAATGGCTTCGGCCAAGATTCAGGCAGGTATGGCAGAATGTATTATTGCCGGTGGTGCAGAAAGCATGAGTTATATTCCCATGGGTGGTTATAAACCCGTGCCCGACTATAAACTGGCTAAAGAAGGTCATGAAGATTACTACTGGAATATGGGCCTCACCGCAGAAGCTGTCGCTAAACAGTTTCATGTGAGCCGGGAAGATCAGGATGAATTTGCATACAATTCTCATCAAAAAGCACTAAAAGCACAAGCCGAAAATCGCTTTCAGGATCAGATCGTTCCCATAGAGGTGCATGAAACGTTTGTGAACGGTGCCGGTAAAAAAGAAACAAGAACCTACACGGTCAATAAAGATGAAGGACCGCGGAAAGACACAAGCTTAGAAGTTCTAGGGAAGCTTCGTCCCGTTTTTGCCGAAGGCGGAACTGTAACTGCTGGAAATTCCTCGCAAATGAGTGATGGAGCAGCGTTTACGCTGATCATGAGCGAGAAAATGATGAAAGAGCTCAATTTGGAACCTATTGCGCGATTGGTAAATTTTGCACCCGTGGGCGTAGAACCAAGGATTATGGGTATAGGTCCGGTTAAAGCGATTCCGAAAGCGCTGAAACAAGCCGATGTAAAACTGCAAGATATTGAACTTTTTGAACTCAACGAAGCTTTTGCAAGTCAGTCACTGGCGGTCATCCGTGAAGCCGGACTCAATTCTGATATCGTCAATGTAAACGGAGGAGCAATTGCCCTGGGGCATCCATTGGGTTGTACCGGCGGTAAACTTTCGGTGCAATTATTTGATGAGATGCGTAAACGCAATATGCAGGGTAAATACGGTATGGTGACCATGTGTGTAGGTACAGGTCAGGGCGCTGCCGGGGTTTATGAGTTTCTCACATAAAATTATTTTGAACAAAATAAGACAAAAGAGAATAGAACAAAGAGATAAGAAAAATTAGGAATGGAAAACCGGAGACACAATTATAAGAATTTAAAAATTTGGTCTCTGGGATTGGCAATTGCTTATGATATTTCAGATTTTGTAAAAACCTTTCCGAAGCATGAGCGTTTCGATTTGACATCTTAAATAAGTAGATATGCAATTTCGATTCCAAGTAATATTGCCGAGGGTTCAGCACATTCTAATAAATCCTTTAAAGTCTTTCTGAATTATTCTCTTGGATCCTCCTTTGAATTGGGTACTCAATTATTAATCGCAGCGCACAAAGAATATATTAATACAGAACAATTAAAAAAAATAGAATCACTGATTGCAGAATGGCAGAAAATGACCATGGGTTTTCAAAATAAATTAAGTAATTGAATCTTTCCTCTTTTCTCTTTATTCTCTTTTCAAAAAAATCAAAACATGGAAACACTAGATAAAAAAGATATACTTCGTGGCGGACAATTTTTAGTAAAAGAAACGGCATGTGAGGACGTCTTCACTCCAGAAGATTTCAACGAGGAGCAGCAAATGATGAAAGAATCGGTTCAGGAATTTGTTGACCGGGAGATCGTTCCCCATAAAGAACGATTTGAGCATAAAGATTACGCCCTTACCGAAGAGGTTATGCGCAAAGCTGGCGAACTGGGTTTCCTCGGTGTTTCCGTCCCTGAAGAATACGATGGCCTGGGAATGGGATTTGTTTCGACCATGTTAGTTTGCGATTATATTTCTGGCGCAACGGGTTCTATCGCAACCGCTTTTGGGGCCCATACGGGAATTGGTACCATGCCCATTACCCTTTACGGAAATGAGGAACAAAAGAAGAAATATGTTCCAAAATTAGCCACTGGAGAATGGTTTGGTGCCTATGCACTGACCGAACCAGGCGCAGGTTCTGATGCCAATAGTGGAAAAACGAAAGCGGTTGTAAGTGAAGATGGTAAATCGTACAAGATCAACGGACAGAAAATGTGGATTTCAAACGCCGGTTTCTGCAATTTGTTTATTGTTTTTACCCGTATAGAAGACGACAAAAATATTACCGGTTTTATCGTAGAAAATGATAAGAATAACGGTATTTCTATGGGTGAAGAAGAGAAAAAACTCGGTATTCACGCCTCCTCTACCCGTCAGGTGTTTTTTAACGATACCGTAGTGCCTGTTGAGAATATGCTTGCCGGTCGCGGTGAAGGTTTTAAAATCGCCATGAACGCTTTAAATATAGGGCGTATAAAGTTGGCTGCCGCCTGTCTTGACGCACAGCGCCGGGTGACAACGTACGGCGTAAAATATGCAAACGAACGCATTCAATTTAAAACACCCATAGCCCAGTTTGGAGCGATCAAATTAAAGTTGGCCGAAATGGCTACAGCGGCGTATGCCGGTGAAAGCGCATCTTACCGTGCTGCAAAAAATATTGAAGACCGTATCCACCTGCGCATGCAGGACGGTAACTCGCACCAGGAAGCGGAATTGAAAGGCGTTGAGGAATACGCCATTGAATGTTCCATTCTTAAAGTCGCCTGTTCTGAAGATATACAACACTGTGCCGATGAAGGAATTCAGATTTTTGGCGGAATGGGCTTTAGTGCAGATGCGCCAATGGAATCTGCCTGGAGGGATGCCCGTATCCCCCGTATCTACGAAGGTACGAATGAAATCAACCGGATGCTCGCCGTGGGAATGCTGGTTAAAAAAGCGATGAAAGGACATGTTGACCTTTTAAAACCAGCTATGGCGGTAGGTGAAGAACTTACTTCTATTCCTTCTTTTGACACACCAGATTTCAGCGAAACCCTAAGCGAAGAAAAAGCGATGGTCGCCAAACTGAAAAAAGTATTTCTTATGGTCGCAGGCAGCGCCATACAGAAATTTGGCCCAGATCTGGAACAACATCAGCAATTATTGCTTGCTGCATCAGACATACTTATTGAGGTATATATGGCTGAAAGCACCATTTTACGGGCAGAGAAAAATGCAAAACGTAATGGGGCAGGTTCTCAAAAAGAACAAATTGCCATGGCGCAATTATATCTTTATCACGCTGTGGATATTATCAACCAAAAAGCGAAAGAGGGAATCGTTTCCTTTGCCGAAGGTGATGAGCAGCGCATGATGCTGATGGGACTTAAACGTTTTACAAAATATCAAAATCAGCCCAATGTCGTTGCGCTGCGTACGCTAATCGCTGATAAAGTGATAGCGGAGAATAAATATCCTTTTTAAAATATTGTAGATAATGTAAAAACCGCCCAAAAATGATCATTTTTAGGCGGTTTTTTGTGTAAAATAGCTAAATATTTCTATCTAAAAAACAGATTTTTTTATTAAGATTCAGTGCTGTTTACTATACTATTAACAAGACTAAATACTAACTACTAAGAATATACAATGTATTTATAAAAAAAAAGATCATTTTATAACTTTCATTTGACCTTGCATAAGGCGCCAGTGGCCGGGAAAGGTACATATAAAGGGATAAATATCCGGGTTTTTCGGTGCGGTAAACTTTATGCTAACTGTTTTCTCTGGATCTAACAACGGACTCGAAAATAATATTTCTTCCATGTCTGGCACATAATTTAAGGCTTCCCCATTAGGATCTGAAGCCAATTTATCAGCGGCTAAACCTACTTTTTCTTTTGCTCCCGGTTTAGTAATTACCAGGTTATGCTGCATAAAATCTGGATTTTCAAAAATAATCTCTACCGGTTGTCCTGCCTTTACCACAAATTCAGAAATATCGTATTTCATTTCGTTTTGAACAGTTTTTATACGAATAATGGTGGTTTCTTTCGCTGTGGTAATTGATGTTTCAGATCTACCTTCTTCAGCAGGGCGTTCTCCCTTATAATTTGCAGCAAAGACTTCAGCTATAGAGGCATCTTGAAATAGATTATTCTGCGCGTTAGCATCTGTTTTTTTATACGTGCTGCGGGGGCTGGGATTTTCAGCTTTATAGGCTGTTATAAAACCATAGTCATGTTTGCTTGAAGCAATGTAAACCGCTTTTGATAACCAGGGGTCATTAACTATACTTTGTTCTTTACTTAGCTCATAAAGTGCCTCCCCAACTTGCTGTGATGAGTTACTTTCTGTAAAATAAAGAAGTGCTGCCAGCTGCACGGTTGGGTTCTTATCATGTAGCAGATCTGCTTTCAATAAAGCATCCACGCCACTTTCAGTGTTTGGCAGCATTGCTACGGCTCCTTTGCGAACCGCGTAAGAAGGATGTTCCAAAGCTCCCCTTACAATTTTGGTCGCTTTTTCATCAGAGCCAATTGCACCGAGCCCCTGGATAGTCCATAACGCATGAAGTGCACCTACATTTAATCCCAGGCTATCCACCTCTTTTTCATCGACCAGATCATAGAGTTCATTAAGAATGTCGTTATTATTGCGTTCTACCAGAAGACGCTGGGCGGTCATTCTCCAGAACATATTATCATTGGAAAGTGCTCTTATAAGCGCATCAGGATTATCTTTACTCAGAGCTATTGGCTCATATTCCTTAGCTCCCTTCCACACGACACGCCATACACGCCCCCTTGATTTGTCCCGAAGCGGGTTTACATAGGCATTTCCCTCCCCGGTTTCTGCATTGTATCCTCCCCTATCTTCCGTTGGTGTGGGGTTGTGCTGTACAATAAAATTATACCAGTCTAAAACCCAAACGGCGCCGTCTGGACCTACGCGGGCAGCAACGGGAGATACCCATTCGTCTGCGCTGGCAAATAAATTCCAACCATCACTTTCGGTATAACCCGCACCTTCTTTAGCGATTTTAGCCATGTGTACCAAATGCCCCGTAGGTTCACATACAAAAGCAACCTGATCCCAGTACGATGAAGGATAATCACGCGCTGTATAAAAATGATGCCCGGATGCGGCCGTAAAACCACCAAAAACATCTACTTGCCGAACATGGCTTGTAATGGGGTGCATGGCATAATGCCCGTCAATTTTTTCGCTTCCTTTTAATGGAATTCCTTTTACCCCATCTAAATCGGCATTGGGAATACCAACAAAAACACTATGGGTGTTGTTGGCAGTAGAAGCAAAAATGTCATTATCTTCGGTAAAACCAAGTCCCCAGGTATTATTGCTGGTGTTGGTCACCACTTCAAAATCAGAAAGGTCTGGTGAAAAACGGTACACTCCCTGACCAAATTTATAAGGTTTCCCGGATATCCCCCCTTCAAAACCCGAATATCCCACAACGCCGTATATTGGCCTTATGCCAAAAATAGGACAAAATGTTCCGTTAGGATTAAACTATTCCATTCCAAAAATAGGACAAAATTTCCAGTAATGTTTTTAATTCACTCAATTACAAAAGGTTATGCCTATTCTTAAAATAGAATTGGAACAATTAGGGATGGCCAGTCCCTGTTTGGCTGTCGGCAAGAACTTCCAGATGAAGTTTGATAGCCTCTAACATATTCTTTTCGATGTCCTTCCGATCAGTCCCTGCGGACGTGCAATCTGGGAGACCCGGCACATAGGCGCTATAACCATCCTTGGATTTTTCGCAAACAATTTCAAACTGTTTCATGTGATTTCCTTTTCCACCCTATAAAACGAACTTTTACTGATTTTGGCCCTATTACATGCCTCCCTGATCGAAACGTTCATATTGTCGTAAAGGTGTTTTGCGTAATGGTATTTCTCTTTTATGGCGTTCGAGGTGCCCTTTGGTCTGCCCAATAACTTTTTCCTGTTCCGTGCATTGACCAATCCGACCTTGGTGCGTTCCGATATCAGGTTACGTTCGAATTCGGCAACGGAGGCGAATATCTGGAGAAGAAACTTTCCGTTGGCGGAAGTGGTATCGAATTCCGGTTCGCTAAGGCTTTTGAAATGCACCTCCATTTCGTTGAAGGTATCGATAAGGTCTATCATATTCCTTAAGGATCTGAACATCCTGTCATTTTTATACGTTATGACCGTATCCCCTTTTCTAAGGTACTTCAGCATTTTCCTCAAACCTTTCCGGTCTTCTTTTGTGCCGCTGGCCACGTCCGTATAAATTTGTTCGCACCCTGCATTTTTCAAAAGGTTTTTCTGTGAGCCCAACGATTGGTCCTTCGTCGAGACCCTGGCATATCCTACGACCATAAGTGTCCCATAAAACGTTATTTAACGAAACTACTAAAAAAGACCAGAAATGGGACACTCCCGTCCAAGATTTTCCGCTTTGGCAAAGCTGTCCCGTAATACGGCCGTTTTATGGCACTAAAAGATTGGAGGGTACTTCGATATTTAAGACATTCATGGTAAGTTGAAACTATAAAAACTTTCCCTTTTGAAAAAACAGATATTAAGGCAAATGAGATTCAAAGATTATATTAAACGGTTTTTGGCTGGATTATATCCGTTCAAGGCTTGCTCGGGCCTTTTTTTATTTTTTCACCCCTGTTTTATCCAAAGCTTCACGCAATCCCTTTGCCAGTTTTTCTGCCGGACCTACACCCCAATAATGTAAAAAGAAGATTCTCGGGTTTTCGTGAACCATATGGTTATGAACGGCAACCACTTCGATATCATTTTCTACCAAAGCTTTTATTACGGGGGCCACTTCATCGGCAAGCATTGTAAAATCCCCTGCTACCGCCGCTTTTTCGGGTGTCCCCTGCCAACTTGCCCACGTGTTGAAGCCCATAAAGTTGCTTACCGGCGCTTCATGTTCTTTCAAGTCTACATCAGGTCGCCCAATTGCGATTTTATATACCCCATTGTTCGCACTCCCGCTAAAACCTAGGATACTATCGATCTTCTTTGTATCCAATGTATTTTCTACGGTGGCAGCTTTGGTCTCGGATGGGTTGCCACCCCTTATTTCTGTGACCTTGTCGAGAACGGCTTTCACACTCGCCGCCAAGTCTTTTTCATCCCCCATACCGCCAACGTGCATATACATCACATCCGGTTCATTTCGGACAAAATGGTTGTGGATTGCGGTAATTGTCAAACCTTGTTTGATAACCTCTTGCTGAACGGGCTTTAAGTCTTTTTCGGTAACAACAATATCCCCCATGATCATAGGTTTATCCGAAGTTGGCGCGAAGGCCACCCAGCTCCCCAACCCCATAGGTGGAATAATCCTGAACCCATCGACCATTACGTTCAGGTCGTTTTGGGGTATTGTCACCTTGTACTCGCCATTATCTTCTTTGCCCTCTATATCAATGATATTTTTTATTGATTGGATATCCAGTGGTTGCAGGTCTTTTTCATCCTGTACTTTTTGTGTAGCTGTATCCGTTCCTTTTCCCGAAGGGGTTTTTTGGTCTTTCCTGGTATCGCAAGAATAAATTATCAGGCAAACACTTGTAATGATCAGTAGGATCGTTCTGTTTTTCGTGCGTATCATAAATTTTGTTTTTAGAGGTTGAATATTCATTTAAATTTTTCGATTTCCAGATCATCAAAGTAGGTTACGGCATCCGCTTTGGTCCAGAAACCTACTTTTCCCGAATTCCCGAAGGTAGTGTCCTGTACTTTGAAGAGTTCTTTGTCGTCCATATACACGGTAAATAAATCACCTTTGACAGTGAGCTTGAGGGTATGCCAATTATTTCCCATAGGGGGAACATCGACCCCGTAGGTTCTTCCTTTGCCTATCAGGGGAAGATCGGTACGCTTACCGTTTTCCACTTTGTAAAGTACTACGTTATCCTCCAAAGGATTTGCCCTTACCACATAATAGTTTTTTCTGTCCGTAAACCGCCAGACGAATCCG
This sequence comes from Flavimarina sp. Hel_I_48, assembly GCF_000733945.1. Classification (NCBI taxonomy): domain Bacteria; kingdom Pseudomonadati; phylum Bacteroidota; class Flavobacteriia; order Flavobacteriales; family Flavobacteriaceae; genus Flavimarina; species Flavimarina sp. Hel_I_48. The sequence continues at coordinate 131,312 of NZ_JPOL01000003.1, read as the reverse complement.
CCTCCCTGGTCATGATCGCCGGTAACGCCTTTCAGACGGGCCGTAAGTACCATGTCTTCTGCGGTCAGGTCATCATAGACCACAATATTGAAATGGTCGTTTGGATTGCCCCCGTACAATTGCGCCATCACGTTATTACCTTCGTCATCTTTGACCTGCCACTTGGTACCGCCCGAACCGGCATAGAATTGCGACCATTCGCCTGGAAGTTGGTCAATGGTATATTTTTCAAAATCAAAGCTGATCTTCTCGGCCGGTTCCATAGAATCCGGGGTTTTGGCCAAGGCACTCAGTTCCTGTATCTCTTTTTCGGATTTTTTTGAATAAGTATCCCTACATGCAACCGCTGTTAATACCGTAAGGATGCAAAGAGTGATGATTTTTGTTCTAGTGTTCATAATATGATTTTTTTAGATGTTTAAAAATGATTTTACAAATTCTGTAGAAGAATTCCGTATTTCCGCTTTCGTTCCGGCTACGGCTATTTTCCCTTTTTCCATAACAATGATATAATCGGCTATTTTCATTGCCTCCCGATGGTCATGGGTAACATATAGCAATGTAAATCGCCTTTCTCGCTGAACCGTCTTAAGGTGTTGGAGGATACTTTCTTTTAAATGCGTGTCAATATTGGCAAGGGGTTCGTCCATAAGGAGAATTTCCGGCTGCATTGCCAGCGAGCGGGCAAGGGCTACCATTTGTTTCTGCCCCCCGGAGAGTTCATGGGGATATTTGGAAATTTTGTCACCTATACCGAACAAGTCCAGCAACCCGACCACTTTGGATTTTATGTTCTTTTGTTTTTTTTCTTTTGGTCCAAAAGCGATATTCTCATAGACGTTGAAATGGGGCCATAGTGCCAGGTCCTGAAAAATGAAACCGATTTTTCGTTTGTGCGGGGGAACGATGATTTCCTTCCTTCCGCTTACTATTGTTCCTTCTATTTTCACCGCTCCGTCCGAAGGCTCTTCCAGTCCGGCAATCAAGCGAAGTACCGTAGTTTTTCCACAGCCCGAAGGCCCGAGCAGACAAGTGGTCTTGCCGCGCTCGAAAGAAAATGAAAGGTCGTTCAAGGTTTCCTTGTCCCCATAGGAGTGGGCTATATGTTCGAGGGCCAATTTATGCATAGCGGAATTTTTTGAACACCCATTTACCCAAAATAAAGAACAAAGTGATCGATAATAGTGTTATGGCCAGGTTGATCAAGGTCATGCTGCTGGTAAGGGCTTGTGGTGCATTGGCGCCTATCGTGAATGTCTTGACCGGCATCAGTTCCATCCCCGGCGGATAGACCATCATCGTAGCGCCCAACTCCCCAAGGCATAGGATGAAGGCCAATACGAATGCCGCAAATAGGGAAGGTATCAACAAGGGCAGGCCGATCTTCAAAAACCGGTTGATGGGGCGGATGCCGATCACAGAAGCTGCCTCCTCAAAAGAAACGGGTATTTGTTTAATGCCATTGCCGATTATACGGGAGGCGATAAAACCAAACTTCCCCAGCCAGGCTATTAAAATGATCATGGATGTACCATAGATAAAGTTTAGTGACGGAAGATTGTAATACCGGATCAACGCGATCCCAAGTACCGTAGGTGGAACGATAAAGGTCAATAAAAGTATAAGATCCGGCCATCGATATTGCCTTCGTTCCTTTCCATAGGCCGACCATAGCCCTATGAGAGTAACCAGTAAAGCCCCTGCCGTAGCAAGTTTGAGGGATTGAATCGCAGCGGGGCGTATAAGTTCCCATGCCTTTGCAAAGAAAAATACCCTCCCGGTCAGGGACTGCAGCACCAGCATTAAGACCGGGGTAAGCAGTACCAAAAGCAGCAATATACAGAGGACAAGATGTACCGCAAATGGACGCTTCAGGGTATATTCTTTGGAACGGCTTCCTTTTTCCGATACGGAAAAGAAAGGCGCATCCGACAAATAACGTGCTTCAATGAACAATAGCGCAAAGATCACAAGCAGCAACAGGATGGACTGGCCTATTGCCATAGAAAAATTATAGAGCGCGGAGAACTGGGTAAATATCTCGGTGGTGAAGGTGCGAACATTAAAAAATGCGGGGACGGAAAAATCGCTCAGGCTGAATATAAGGATAAGCAGAAACGAGATGGTGAGTGCCGGACGGATAAGGGGAAGCATAATTTTAAGGACCATCCTTTTTAGCGGAACCACCATCAATCCGGCTTCCTCAAAACCGGTATGGATCCGTGACAGCGCACTCCCTGTAATAAGCATGGCCAACGGAAAAAAGGCAAAGGTATGCACCATGATAACCCCGTATGCTGAATAAATGGAGCTGGAATTCCCAAAAAGCCAGTAGAATCCGTCTTTCCAGGCAACGGCAAAAATGTAAGGGGAAATCAACAATGGCAGCAGAAGAAGCAGTTTGTACAGCCCGCTATAAGCAAATTTGAACTTGTACAGACAAAAGCCACAAACGGTGCCCATAAAAGTGGCCAATACCGCAACCGTTGAAGAAATCAACAGGCTCTTCGCGATCAACACCAAAGTTTCCCCATTTACAAAAGAGAACGGGCCTGCCCCGTTTGCATCGGTAAGCCACTGGAAAACCAGCAACGGTAATGGTAGGCCCAACAGGCTAAAAAGTAGTAGCAAAGGCGCAAAACGTATGATATGTTTTGCTAATTTTCCGTCCATTCCTTTAGCCATGGTTGTATTTCTTCCAGTTTATCGGCAGTTTCATCATAATCGATTTTCATCGGTTTAATTTTGTCCAATGACGGGACGTTATCGGGAACCTCGGTACCTTCTATCAGGGGCATCTGCGCACAGGAGGCGGCGAGTTTGGATTCTGTCCGGCGGCTCAGCAAATAATCCATTAGTTTTTTTCCATTATCGGTATGGGGAGCGCCTTTGATAAGGCTAAGCGCGTTGGGCATTATCAGGGTGCCGATCCCACCTTCCTGCTGATCCAGAAAGATATATTCCACTTCATCGCTTTCCTTTTTGGCTTCAAAAGCATCATCGGTATCCGTAAGGCCAAAAGCCAGTTCCCCGTTCATCACCCGCTTTTTTACGTCCCCGTTACTGGCTGCTATGACCACCTGGTTTTTCTTCAGGTCGTTCATCCATTGCTTCGCTTTCCTATCGCCCAATTCTGAAAAAATCGCCGCAACGTGAAAGGTAGTGGTCCCGAAGAGCGGGTTGGCCATGGTAAATTTCCCTTTGAAGCGGGGTTCCGTGAAATCAATGATCGATTGCGGTAGGGAATCGGAAGCTATCGAACTTTTGTTGTATATCAATACCCTTGCCCTGGCCGAAAATCCTATCCAGTGGTTGTCCTTTTCCTTAAAATGAGCGGGAATTAATTGGGTTTGGCCGGATTGGAAAGGTTGGGTAGTACCCTTGGATTTCAAGACTCCGTTACGCACCGGGTCACCACTCCAAAACACATCGCACTGCGGATTGCTTTTCTCGGCAATGAGCCTGTTCATAACCCCGGTAGATTTGGTTTCCTCGGTATCGAATACGGCATTTACCCGGATGCCGGTGTCCCTTTCGAAGTCCTTTAAAATGGGTTCGGAAAATACCTGATCTACCGTGGAGTAAACCGTGACTTCGTCCTGTGAAGGGTTACATGCCGTAAATACAAGCGTTAAAAGTGTTACGCTGATCATTAAGTATTTCATGGTTCTATTTTTTAAATTACAAATCTCCATATCAGTTTACCTAAAATGGTTGTCCGTTCCTGTTTCCAACTTGTTCCCGAGGTGTCGTACACCTGATTGACAATAAAAAAGAAATCGGCCCCGATGATGGGAATCCACTGTAGCCTAAAATTGATTATTGCCTTATCGTCCTCGCTATTCCATTGCGAAAACAAAGAACCGAAAAGGTTCGGGTTTACGGCATACTCGATCCGGTTTCCGATCAGGTCGGTATCAAATTTTCCCTCGGGCAGATCGACCCAGTTCTTTTCGTAGTTGGCACCTATTTTGAGAAATCGGCTTGCCCGCCAGGATGCCTCGTATGTACTTTCTGTACTGTTGCCAGTAAAAAATTCTCCCCAATTTAACCTGGTGTAAACCGACCAGGTGCGTCCCCCAAAAGTAGCGGCCTGTATTTCCGTTCGGTTGTACCAATAATCCCCTTCCGCTATGGTGATTCCTTCCCTAATTTCAAAAGGTCCGCGCAGGCCTTCCGCCCTTCGTTGCAGGTTTAATTCAAAAAACTCCCCGCTTCGGGTTTCAAACCCCAGCGGTCTTATTTCATAAAGGAACGATTGTAGTTCCTTGGTATCGTCATTTATAATATAATTCATGTCCAGTCCTTTGAAGCTGAACTGACGGATCCATTTGAGTGAATTTTTTGGACGGGGCTTCCATTCAAGCTCCGCATAAAATTCCTGAAAATTATCCCTCCTCAGAAATCCTACCTCCGGGTTGAAGGACGTGGCACTTCTTTGCCACGCCATGTCAAACTCCACTTTATCATTGGGGTAGCTCAGGTAGATGCGGTTTGCGTTGGCTTTCCCGTCAAAATCATCGGAATTGTAGTTCTGGGTAAAAGCCGCACCTATATTCAGGTTTTTATCTCCAAAAAGGCTAGAGGTGCTGTAAAGCCCATATGCCCCTGTTGTGCTGTGCAAACGGCCGTTTTCATATTTATTGGCCGAAAGGATGCCAACGGAAGACTGTGTCAGCACATCCTGCCGCCAACTGAGCACGGAATAGTTGGCCGAGGCAATACTGTCCTTTCTCGCAGTTTGCATGGACAATACCCCTATGGTAGAATTGTTGACTTTTCCGAGCAGCCTTGCCCCCGCGAGGATCGGAACGGTGGAACCATCTTCCGCCAGCCCTATCCTGCGACTGTAAAAAGGAATGATCCTGTTGCCCATGCCCATGTCGAAAAAATCCTGTCCCTCCAGAAAAAATTCCCTGCGTTCCGGAAAGAATAAGGGAAAACGGGTAAGGTTGATTTGCTGCCTGTCCGATTCCACCTGTGCAAAATCCGTATTGAAGGTCAGGTTCATCCTCAGGGTGGGGGTAATGAGGTAATTGATGTCCCCTCCGGCATTCAGTTCCCCTTCTTCTACACCGGGTGTGAATTGCCCACCACCTATGGCATAGGGCTTTACTTCGATAAAATCTTTGTTAATAATGCTGTCGAGCCCTACCAATGTGCCGGCCCGGTTGAGCAGTTCGAGCTCCGAATCACGCGACCACCCCTGCCAAAGCAGCTGCTCCCGCTTTCTTCGGATATTACGTTCAAAATTAATGCCCCACCTTTGCTTCGCAAAATCGGTCTTGAACTTTAAGGTGGAAAAGGGAATTTGTATCTCCGCGAACCACCCTTGATCCGTAACCGTCGTCTTGGCGTTCCAAACCCCGTTCCAGAACTCGTTTTCCGATTCCCCGTTGTTGATAACCTGCACATCGGCCCTTGCCCCATTGGGGTTGACCACGAAGAGAAAGCCGTTACGGTCATCGTTATAGGTGTCTATGATTACCTCAAAGTTATCTTCGAGGTCGAACTCAAAATCCCTCTTCATTTCACGGGCGACCAGCCTGTCCGGTTCACCGTCGTACCCCCAGAACCCTATATAAAGGGTATTGGCCGTATAGACGATAGCTACTTCCGTTCTTTCCGTTGCCGGTTTCCCTATGTTGAGCTCGCGCTGTGTAAAATTGCTGATGTGGATGGCCGTTTCCCAAACCGGTTCATCCAACTTCCCATCAAGTTTTATGGCCTCATTGGTATATTGAGCTTCTATAATGTTGGGTTGACTAGTTTGCGCATTAATTTTGGCCATAATAAAAAGCGTCATTACAGTAATTAGCCATTTCATATATCAAATCTAATATCCGATTCTGTAGAAATATGGCAAAAAGACATACTTCATTATCCCAGGCCCTTGAAGATGGCATAGTAAACGATACCACCTACAACACTGATAAATATAGTTTTGAGCATGTCCCATTTTAAAACAAAGTAGACCAGTGCCGCGATAAGTCCGATTATGAGAGCGGCCAGAACAAGGGTGTCCCAGTCGGGCAGTAGCAACCTTATGCCCATGGTATTGCTTTCATTCACTTGGCCGATTAGCAGGTATATTTGTTTAAACGTATGCCGATCAGGCTTTGTTCAGTTTTTTTGCTACCTCAAACCGCTCCGCTACATTGTCCCAATTTATTATCTCCAATATGGTATCGACAAATTCGGCCCTTTTATTCTTGTGCTTAAGATAATAGGCATGCTCCCATACATCGATGACCAGAAGCGGGATAACGCCCCATTGCGTCAACTTTTGATGGTTCTCACACTGTAGCATGGTAAGGGACCTCGAATAGGGCTGATATCCTAAAATGCCCCAACCGCTTCCCTCCACGGTTTTGGAAACCTTTGCTATATATGATTTCAGCTTATCGAAGGAACCGAAATCTTTCTCGATCTGTTTCAGCAAACCTGCCTTGGGACCGGTTTTTTTATTGGTAAGGTTCGTCCAAAAAATGGAGTGCAATACATGGCTGGAAAAATGATAGGACAGTTTTCTGGTCCATAGATCGACCATCTCCATGTCCCCGGATTGCAGGTGCTTTTTTATATTTTCCAAATCTTTATTGGCCCCGTCCACTGCACCGCCGTGGTGAAACTCATAGTGCAGGTGAAGGGTCTCCTCGTCCATGAACGGCTCTAAAAAGCTCTTTTTATAGTTAAGGGGCCGGTGGATAAAGTTGCCGTTGCCGTCCACAAGTTTGTCCATACCGTTTTCGGATACGTTCTGGGAGAAAACGTTATTGACCGGGAGAATAGTGGCCCCGCCGATGATTGCCGAGTTTCTGATAAAGTCTTTTCTGTTCATTGTTATTTGGCTTAAAGTTTAAATTGAAGCCCCGATTTACCGTGATAAACGAAGCGTATAAAAAATCGAATATAAAAGTAGCGACCTATTCTGTAGAAAATTGGTAGTTTCTAAAAATCCACTTCAAAAACATGCCTTTTCATTTTGTAGGAATAGCTGATATGCCAATTGCAGGTATCGGTTATTTTGCTTGCAATGGCCAATCCAAGCCCCCAAGTGTCGGGATTACCGGATTTTTTATAGAAACGCTCGAAGACCCTTTCCGTATCCAACTTCATTTGTGCATCCCCAGCGGACTTTAAGGGAAAAGGTCCGGTATTGGCTATGACCAGCTTACCCTTACCTTTTCTGCCATTTCGGGAAGCGTTGGCATGGTCGGTCGCGGTAATGCCGATCGCCCCGTTCTTTATATTGTGCAGAAATGCGTTCTTCAAAAGGTTCTGGACCAATATCTCCGTAAGCATGGTGTTTCCCCGCACGATAAAATTTTCCGGGCAATCTACCTGTACTTCTATGTTCATGGCCCTTTTCTGTTCACTGTAGTAATCCAATAGCCTATCGACCATCCTACCGAGGTTCACTTCTTCCGTCAGGATAAATTGCCTGTTCTCGATCTTGGACAGGAGCAGTAGCGTTTTGTTGAGCTTTTTCAAACGCTGTGTCGAGCTTATGATCCCTTCCAGGATAACTGCCTGTTCCTCCGTGAGTTCTGCTTGTCCTATAAGTGCCTCGAGGCGGGACTGTATAATGGAGAGGGGGGTCTGCATTTCATGTGATGCGTTTTCAATAAATTGCTTTTGGCTCTCAAAAACATCCATGTTTTTTCGGGCAAGTTCTTTCACGGCCCCGTTGAGCATTTGAAATTCATCTATCCGCGAGTTTGATAACTCCGGTAACTGCCGTTCATCAAGTCGAAAGTGGCGAAGTTTCTCCAGCATTTCGTGGAACGGCTTCCATATTTTTTTGGAAATATATCGCTGTGACATATAAAAACAGACTGCCATCCCTAGGAACAGCCCCCCCAATGTAATGGATATTGTGCCGATGATCTCGGTGGCTTCCAGGTGTGGTTTTTCAATTTCCAACCTATAAGGTTTACCATTCAGCGCTACAAAGGAAGTAAGCTTCCTATACTCGTCGAATTCGTCATCTACATCTTCAAAGACAAGCGTATCCGTGTAGGTTTCCCGTCCCTTTTCATATGCCGGTCCCTCTATGGGAAAGAAGGTAAAATCATCCAGGGGGTTATTTTCTTCGAAGGGAATCTGAGGGTTTTCCTTCAGAAATGCCAAAAGATGGGTCTTACGGTTGTAGAGTATTTCATCAATGTTGCGTAAAACGTTCCAACTCAGTACAAAATAGAACAGTATCGAGAATATCCCGAAAAGCAGGAAGAACAGGAACATCTGTATACGGGAGGTATAGTCAAGTAGCTTCATATTATCGCGATTTGATACCCGACACCATATATATTCCTGATTTCGACTTCTGCACCGGCATTGGCCAATTTACGCCTAAGGTTCTTGATCTGGGAAAATAGGAAATCGAAACTTTGGGCCTCGTCCACATAATCCCCCCATATATACTCCGCCAGGGCCACTTTGGTAATTACCCTTTTATGGTTGTTGATAAGGTGGGAGAGGATGGCAAACTCCTTCTTGGTAAGTGAAATGGTACTTTCAAGATCGTTCAATCCGATAAGATGTTGATCCGGGTCGATAACCAGATTGGCGAAATTGACAAACTTGTTGGTCTTGAACTGCTTTCTGCGAATAATGGCCTTTATCCTGGCATTGAGTTCCGAAAAATAAAAAGGTTTTGTCAAATAATCATCCGCGCCCAATCCAAGCCCCTTCAGCTTGTCGTCCAATGAACCGCGTGCCGAAAGTATAATTGTACCGTGGCTTTCTTCCTTTTGGTACAGGATTTCCAGGAGTTCGAACCCGCTACCGTCAGGTAGGTTGATGTCCAGCACGATGCAGTCGTAATCATAGAGGGCGACCCTTTCCAATGCGCCCTCAAGGGTGGATACGGAATCATAAAAATAGAATTCCTCCGAAGCAAAATCTTCAAGGGACTTCAATAACTGGATCTCGTCTTCTACAATTAGTAATTTCATAGTTCGTACAAATAAAATAACAAATTCTGTAAAAAAATAGGTTTTATTGCATAAAGGATGACTTATTTTGAGAAAATGAAATCTCTTATGAGACTTAAAAATTCAAAGGCACCAAACTTGTTGCCCTCAACTTGCTGGAGCAGCAACGTACGAAAAAGAACAGTCCCAAAAAACGAACCTTTTTCGGGACAAACTTTATTTTTCCCTAACTTAGAAACAACAAAACTGTCAATTGAACCGGAACCAAGAAAATATTGAACTGACTGATACTATCAAAGAAGAGCTTGATAGAAGATTGGAACGACACTTTGATGGTAGTGCCAAATACTACTCATGGGAGGAAGTCAAGAAAATGTTGGCGGAGAAAAGAAATAAAAAATAAATAGCGAGGCCGATGCATTGTTTTTTATCTTGATGGAAAACGGAACATATGCCACGTATAAACCTGCTCAGGGAGAAAGAGATAAAAGCGTTCGATACCCCGGGTATTCTTAGCCCAGAACAAAGAAACGTCGTATTTACCGATGAGGGCATCGCGGAAATGGGGAAACTGCTCAGAAAACCTATGACAAAAATGGGCTTCGTAATTCAACGCGGTTATTTTATACTTCAAAAAAAATTCTTCGTGCCCGTAAGTTTCCATCGGGAAGATATCGAGTTCGTTTCAAAACTTTTCCCCGGCGAAGTCCCGCTTGATCTCTCCGGGTATGCAAAAACCTCCTACAACAGACATCGCAAGATAATATTGGAGCGATACGGGTACGTTCAATTTAATGAGGGCAGACAGGATATGGAAAATGAGGCTAGGGAACTGGTCAAGACCGCATTGCGGCCAAGGGAAATGTTCCATGCCTTGAGGGACTTTCTGGTAGAGCGAAAAATAGAACATCCAAAATACTACGTATTCGCGGATATCATCCGTAGTTCCCTCAACGAGTACGAACAGCAACTGGTCGCCAGGATGGAGAAAGAACTTTCCCGGGACCAAAGAGAAATGTTGGACGGTCTTATGTCGCTTCCCACCGATCATGACGAAATATCCGCTAGGAACCCTTATCTGCTGACCAAGCTTAAAAAGCCCACGCAGGAAGTGGCGCCGAAAAAAATCAAAGAAAGTTTGGATGATTTTAAGATAATCTCCGACCTTCACGGCCATTTTATCGGGCTCATCGCATCACTTGACATATCGGACGAACTATTGAACTATTATGCCGTTTGGGTAATAAAGGCGGAACATGTCCAATTCGATAGTATTACGGATTTGCCCAAGAAAAGAATATACCTCTTGGCCTTTATCGTTTATCAGTTCAGGACGCGACAGGATTTCTTTGTCGATACGCTATTGGTCTGTGTGAAAAAATATCATAACGATACGGAAAAAGAGGTAGCAAAGAACTTTTTGGATATTGGTTCCAAGGGTGGGGAAACCGAGGAGAAACTGTCCAAGATCAGGGAAATCGTACTAAGTTCGAAAAAACAGCTAGAAAAAGCCCGTGGGATAGTCTATTCCCCGAATTACCAAGATTCCAAAAAGCTGTCGCTTTTGAAGGACCTGTTGGCCTTCAAGGAAGAATCCTTTCAGGACAGACTTTTGTCGGAACTTGTCAAATTGGAAAAGGGCGGAACCCCGTTGAGGGACAGGATGATCTTCGACCAGCTTGCCAAAGGATATAGAAAAATATATAATCGGGTCGGCGGAATACTCAAGGTACTCGAATTAAATCCGGAAACATCGGACGAGGGCATATTGCGTGCAATCGCCTATTTCAGATCGGCAAGCGAAAAAAATGGTAAACCGGCGCCTACTTCCTTCTTGGCCGAAAAGGACCATAAATGGGTGTTGAACGATAAAGGATCAATCGACCAACGTCTGTACAACGTATTACTTTTCCGTGAAACGGTACAACATATCAAGGCCGGTTCCGTGAACCTGAAGTTCTCGGACAAGTATAGGTCGATAGATGAATACCTGATTTCAAAAAAACGCTGGGAAACGGACAGGGACAAACTTTTGGAACGTTCGAATATTTCCTCCCTTGGCCGGTTCGAGGATTTTCTTTTAGGTATTAAAAAAGAACTTGACGAACGTTTCAGGGAAACCAACGAGCAAGTCAAGGATAACGGATACTTGAAATTTACGAGGGACGGAAAACCTAGGGTTGACACCCCCACTCTCGAAACGGGTAATGCGGAAGGTCTGTTGCACATTCTTGGCGACGATGGATTTCTGCCGCTGATAGATTTGTTATCGGATGTTGGGCAATGTACAGGGTTAACATCCAATTTTACGCACTATAACCGTAAAAGTTCCAATAAGGTACCTCCCGATGACATTGTACTTGCAGGGCTCATGGCTCTAGGTTGTAATATCGGTATACGCAAGATGGGAAAGATATCGAAGGGAATCGGTGTGGCTAAATTGGATTATGCCATAAAATGGCACTTTGGAAAAGAGAATATCGATGAAGCGAACCGTCGTATCATCTCGGTTACGAACGAACTTTCGTTACCCCTTTTGTTCCAAAAGAAAAAGGATTTGTTGCATACCTCCAGCGATGGGCAAAAGTTCAATGTGATGGTACCTTCACTAAATGCGGCATACTCCTATAAATACTTCGGATTCGGGAAGGGCGTATCCGCATATAGTTTTATCGACGAAAAAAGCAGACTATTTTACAGTACGGTCATAAGTGCTTCAGAAAGGGAGGCGGGCTACGTTCTGGACGGTCTGATGCACAACGAGGACGTCGAGAGCGATATCCATTCGACCGATACACACGGTTATAGTGAAATCGTTTTTGGTATTTGTAATGCCCTTGGTATATTCTTCGCCCCAAGGATAAAGAACTTTAAAAGCCAATTACTCTACACTTTTAAAGCCAATCCCAGAAAAATGTACGATGCTTTGAATTATAGGATATTGCCCTCAAAAAGTCTCTACATAGACGAAACAGTTCTGGCCGAGCAATGGGAAAACATTCTAAGGCTGCTGTGTTCCATAAAGCTTAAGGAGGTCAAGGCCTCGGAAGTCCTCCGTAGGCTCGGCTCCTATTCGAAACAACATCCTTTGCACAGGTCCCTAAAGAATCTGGGCAGAATATTCAAGACGATTTTTCTTCTTAGGTACATCAATGAAGTGCCTTTGCGCCAAGGCATACAAAAGCAGTTGAACCGTATCGAACAATCCCACCAGTTTGCTAATGCTGTGTACTTCGGAAAGAACCAAGAACTTAATTATAGCACCAAAGCGGAACAGGAAATTGCCGTTTCCTGTCGGCACTTGATACAGAATGCCATAGTATTATGGAACTACCTGACAATATCACAAAAGTTATCGGTATTAAAAGACGAAAAAGAGTACGATAAATTGTTGAATTCGATAAAGAGTAGTTCGATAATGACCTGGCAACATATCAATATGCTCGGAGAATATGATTTTCTGGCACATAAGGGCAAATCCTCGTTTGATCTGGAAAAATTAAAGGAAGTGAAAATAAGGCTGGAATAGTTGAACGGGACATTTTGTCCTATTTTTGGCATAGAGCCTATATTTTATTATCCATCCCCCTTTGCAGGTTGGAAGGCCCCGCGTGCGTATCAAAAGTACCCCAACCGCTAATTATTTTCTCTTTTACATCGGCTTTATCATCACCATCCGTATCTTTTAAGAAAAGAAAATCCGGTGCCTGGGAAATGATGATTCCGCCATTGGCAAAAGTAAAACTTGTTGGAATATTCAAATTTTCTGCAAAAATGGTAAACTTATCTGCTTTACCATCGCCATCGGTATCTTCACAGATTTTGATACGGTCATCTCCTACTCCATTGTCATTACGAACTGTATTGGGATAGTCTACCGTTTCCACCACCCAGAGACGGCCTTTTTCGTCCCAGTCCATAGCAATGGGATTAATAATATCCGGTTCTGAAGCAAAAAGCTCAAGATCAAATCCGGCAGGAACCTGAATCAGTTTCTTAGATTCTTCTGGGCTAAGTGGTTCCTGATATTGGGGGGCTGGATCACGTTTTTCATAATTGGGGATATTGGCCATATCGTTATAGACCAGTTCTGGCATATTCTTATTAAAATCTTGCCAGTTATTCTTCGCCTGATCATCAACAGCCCATAGAATGCCCTGTTTAATATGGTTCTGAAATTCAGGGTTTTCCCAGGTACGCACATCGTGACCGTAAGCCGTGTAAAACACTTTTCCGTCGCCATAATCTTTGACCCAGGTCCAGGGTTCATGGTGCTCTCCATCTATACGTTCTTCCAGAACCGTACGGTCATCGCTTAAATGATCGTGTACATAAGTCTCATCCCAGGTTGAAAATTCATTAATGTTTTTTGTTATTGGATGTTCTTTGTTTACGATTTTAGCAGTAAAGGTTCCCGTTTCATGGCTCTTGAATTGTCCTCCTACCATATCGACATAGTCGGGTGAATTTCTGAAACAAAAACTAGCCGAATGTATGGGAATAAAAGCATGCCCAGCCTTAACATAATCTAAAAGGGCTTTTTCTTTCGCTTTGGCGATGGTATCATAATTTGCATAAATTATCAGTCCATCATAGCGGTTTAAATTTTGCTCATTTAAGTCCTTAACATTTTCAGTATAGGAGATATTTATTCCATCTGTTGCTAATGCCGATGCCAGAATAGGGGCGAATTTTCTGCTGTTGTGATGTTCACTTGCATGACCCAGAAAAAGAATTTCCAACTTCCTGGGGCCTGTATCGGCTTTTTTTTCTTTGGAGGTTTTACATGCAGAAGCAAAAAGAACAATTAAGAGTAGTAGTCCGAATCTTGATAAAAATGATTTCATAGAAAGTTGGTTTTAAGGACTGTTTATTTTTGGGGAACATAATCAACCACAAAAACATCATCTACAACATCCAATTCACCGAGCAGTTCACCAAATTTTTTATGTTCAGGATGAGGTAAGTAGGCATCTCGTGCATCGGCATTTTCGAACGTGAATAAATACACGTGAGTGAATCCCATATTTTTGTTCTCCGGACTTGTATTGGTACCGTTTTCAAAAGATACAATTCCGGGTATCTTATTTTTCAAATCTCTCAGGGCATTTGTTACGCTATCTATCTGAGAAGTAGTAGCACTGGGCTTAAACTTAAAAATTACAACATGTCGCATTTGTTCCTTGTTAGTATTTTGACATCCCATTAATGAAAGGGATAGGATTAATAGAATTAGGCCTGACTTTATTTGCAATATTCTTTTCATGTGGAGAAAATTAAGGATTAGAAAAAGTGAAATCGGGTAATTGGATAGTTTTACCATCATTCATAGCAGAATCATGTGCTAAAATTCCAACACAGGTCATATTTGCAGACTGTGTGGCGTTAGGATAGGGCTGCCGCTTATTTAAAAGGGCACTTACAAATTCATGAACTAAATGAGGATGCGACCCGCCATGTCCTGCTCCCTGAATAAACGATAAATGCTGGTTATCGTCTGAATCATAAACCCCTGCCGTGGTAAAAGCCTGAATTTCTTCAGGCAATAATTTGGCATAATCCGGGATTTTGATCCTGGAGGGTTCCTCACCTGTATGAATTACACTATCCTCCCCTTCAATTTGAGTCCATTCAAACGATTTCTTCGAACCATACACATCAAAACTTTCCCGGTACTGGCGGGCGGTATTAAAAAGGGAACGCGTAACCTCGGCCGAAAGATCAGAATCCTTAAATTTGATATGGCAACTTTCAATAGCAAATGGAGAACCGTATTTGGGTATAAGCTTTTCATCAATTCTTCCCGAACCATAACAGGAAACATAAGCTGCTTCTGCTCTGGATAAGGCAAGCACCGGCCCAACACAATGCGTTGCATAATGCATGGGGGGCAAACCTTCCCAATAACCCGGCCATCCTGCCATTTCCTGTTGGTGAGAAGCCCTAAGAAATTGTAGTCTTCCCAATTCTCCCTTTTCATAGAGTTCTTTAACAAAGAGAAATTCGCGGCTGTATATAACAGTTTCCATCATCATATAGGTCAAGCCAGTTTCTTTAACTGTTTGTACAATTTCACGGCATTCTTCTACCGTTGTGGCCATAGGTACAGTACAGGCGACATGCTTTCCGGCGCGTAAAGCTGCCAAAGATTGAGCCGCATGATTGTTGATAGGCGTATTGATATGAACCGCATCGATATCAGGATCTTTCAGCAATTCATTAAAATCGGTATATCTTTTTTCGATTCCAAAGGCATCTCCCACTTCATCTACTTTACTTTGCGTACGTTGACAAATGGCGTACATGGTTGCATTTGGATATTTTTGATAAATGGGAATGAATTCAGCGCCAAAGCCTAAACCAACTATAGCGATATTGATATTTTTTGCACTCATAGCTCTATCTTTAATATTAGAAAATGATTGTTATAGGATTTTCTGCATATAATTTTTGTAGAAAAATTTTTAATTAGTGGTGTTTGCGGCCCATTTTTTTAAAAACTTAAAGCCATCACGAGCAAAACGATCCTGACTTTCCGCAAGTGGTTTCCATATACAAACGGCGCCGGCAAGTTCTTTAACATTAGGGGTAAAACTTTCTATACAAACAGCCCCTTTATAATCAATTGCTTCCAGGCCAAGCTTATAATCATCCCATCGCGTCTGGCCGGTACCGGGAGTGCCCCGGTAATTTTCAGAAACCTGTAGATGAATAAGTTTATCCCCGGCAAGCGTAATTGCCTTTACAATATCTGGCTCTTCTATATTCATATGAAAACCGTCCAATAGCATTTTAGCTGCCGGGTTATTAATATCTTTTATCAATAGCAGCGCATCTTCGGCGGTATTTACTAAATCAGACTCAAACCGATTGAGCGGCTCTAATGCTATATCCAGTCCCTGTGCTGCCGCCAGTTTACAAACTTTTTGAAGATTGGTAACCGCCCTGTCCCATTCTATTTTTTTCTGTTCCGCGGAAACCAGTCTGGCTTTGCCCACGGCAGAATACATGGGGCCTGCAAAAAAAGACGCGCCCAGATCATTACAAATAGCCAGACAGGATTTTATGTATTCAAAACTTGTATTGTGATAGGAAGAATCGTCGTTTGTAAAATCTCTGCTAGGGCCAAAAGCCCCACAAATAGTAACATCTAGATCATATATATCTAAGGCTTCTTTTACTTTTTTAACATCTATCAACGCGGGATCTTCAACCGGAATTTCAACAATCTCATAACCCATTTCTTTGATTTTGGGAAAAAGCGCTATGGTCTCTGTGGTAAATGGAGAACTCCACAACCAGGTACTCACTCCTAATTTTATTTCCATATTAAAAAATTATTTTGTGTATAAGCGCAATATGAACGCCAGATTATCACTCAACTATAATTGAAAAGCTGTATTGCTGCGTAAATTCAAACGATTGAAATTTAGTTATAAATGCAAAAAATACACTTACAAATATAACCGAATAAAATTAAATTCAAAAGATTCATAAAATTTTTGTTAAAATATCTTTGAAAACGCAACATACATAACCAACTTGTTTTGTTATATACATAATAACGCGAATCACTCAGGAATTGTTTATTGCTTTATGAGTTGATAGGTATTCAAATAAAACACGTTTCATGCGAATCAGAACAATTTACTTTTGACTCGCAACTTCAAATAAATGTCTGGAAAATACATTTAGATAAGTACATTTTATAACTTTCGCCAAAATGTCATTTTATGAGGTTGTGGGCCGTTTTATTGCTGTTTTCACCAGTTCTTGCTCAAAATAAGCCAGAACATGCAGTTTTTCTTTTTGATGTGCAAGGAGAAGAACGCCACGTTTCTTTTGAAAATGGTAGAAATATTTCACGGAATGACGGATATAACAACCAACCGTCATTTTATGATGACAAGACTTTACTATATTCAAGAAACAGGAAAGATCAGACGGATATAGGAATATATGATATCACTCAGGATTCCACTTCATTTCTAAACAAAAGCCTGGGAGGATCAGAATTTTCGCCTTTGCGCATTCCCGGTTCTCAAGAAGTTGCTGCAGTTCGGCTTGATGAAGATGGTACCCAGCGATTGTACAGCTATTCTCAAAAGGATTCTACAAATTTGCTATCTGCGGTCAAAGTAGGTTATTTTGATTTCTATTCCGCAGAAAAAATACTTGCGGCAGTAGTCAATCCCAGTGGTATGAACCTGCATTTTATAAATCTAAAGACACAAAAAGACAGCCTCATTATTACCAATGTGGGCCGCGGCGTTCGTAAAGTTCCAAACAGTACCTTTATGAGTTACACGCTTGTGAATGAAACTGGCGAACTGGATATCTATTTACTGGATATAGATGAAGGGATGACCAGCTATTTTGTATGTACGCTTCCCATTGGGATACAGGACTATGCCTGGCTTGATAGCGCCCAGATCCTGATAGGAAGTCGCAATCAGTTGTTTATTTATGATACCCTGGGCGAACCAAAATGGGAAAAAACAGCTACTTTAGAAACGGACGGATTAGAACAAATTACCCGACTGGCGGTAAGTCCCAATGGTCGTAAACTTGCGGTAGTGGCACATGTACCAAAACCTTAGCATGGGGAAAAAAAGCATTACCGTATTACTTATTTTATCCCAGTTTCTGGGAACTTCCCTATGGTTTGTAGGCAATATCAGCATTCCGCAGCTCCCCATCGCGGAAGCTCAGGACACCGCGGCGATTTCTAACGTGCTCGCGGCAGTACAATTCGGTTTTATACTAGGTACACTCCTTTATGCCTTTTTACTGATCGCTGACAGGTTTTCACCCTCACGGGTATTTTTATGCAGTGCTCTCCTGGCTGCCTTTTGCAATATGGGCCTGCTTCTGCCCCATCCTGATTTTTATACGATTTTAACTTTTAGGTTTTTTACCGGTTTTTTTCTTGCAGGAATTTATCCTGTGGGAATGAAAATAGCAGCAGATTATTATGAAAAAGGTTTGGGGCTTGCCCTGGGCTATCTCGTAGGGGCGCTTGTGCTGGGTACTGCGTTTCCACACTTTTTAAATAGCTTTGGGTTCCAATTTGATTATGTAAAAATCACCGTAATAACCAGTTTTTTAGCCCTTTTGGGCGGATTATTGGTCGGTTTTTGCATTCCAGATGGGCCATTTAGGAGAAAACAGCAACAATTTAAATGGAATGCATTTGCGCTACTTTTCAAGACTCAAAATTTTAGGAAAGCCGCCTACGGCTATTTTGGACATATGTGGGAATTGTATGCTTTCTGGGCATTTTTACCTGTTCTGATACATTCTTATACTGAAATAAATAACGCCGGACTCAATGTTGCGCTCTGGTCGTTTTTTGGTATTGCAATTGGAGCCCTTTCGTGCGCCCTGGGCGGTCATTTAAGTGTAACATGGGGCAGTAAAAAGGTTGCTGGTTTATCGTTAAGGATTTCAGGTTTTTGTTGTCTGATTTCACCATTTGCCATCATGTTTCCCTCTTTTTTATTTCTGGTATTTATACTTTTGTGGGGTGCTGCGGTAGTTGCTGATAGTCCGCAGTTTTCGAGAATGATCGCTGCGAATACCACACCTGAAACACGCGGCAGCGCACTAACGCTTGTCAACTGTATCGGTTTTGGAATCAGTGTTGTTAGTATTCAGGTTTTGGGAAATTTACCGCAAGACTTTTCAGTAAAATACGGCTACTTGCTACTCGCTCTTGGTCCGGCTTTTGGACTATGGAAAATAGGCGGTTTTCAGTTAAAAATGGTCAAAAACATCTTAAAATAGGAAGATTCTAGAGTATTTTTATTGAATCTTCGCCCCTTTTCAATTCTTCGTCTTTTACATTCTTTTTCAGCATTTCCAGCATATCTTTATTTATGGGATGTGGTTTTTGATCAGCCGCGCGAATGGGCTCATAGGTCAATGTAGCAGAAAATGGAAAATGATCTGAACCCATATAATCCCAGGTTTTAATGGTTTCTACACGAAAATGTTCCGAAGCGAAAACCTGATCCAGCGGCCATTTCATGAAAAGTACTTTAGCATCAAAAGTATTGTAAAATCCCCTACCTTTTCGCACATCGAGTAATCCTGAAATTTTCTGAAAAAGGGATACGTTTTGCGACCAGGCCACTTCGTTAAAATCCCCCAGTACGATTATTGGCTGTTCTTCTTCAATAAGCATAAGGCCTGTTTTTACCATTTCTATCCCGCGATCTGAACTGGAACTTTTATGCTCGGGATCTGGAGGTGTGGGATGAATGGCATACAGGCGAATGGCCGTACTGTCAGATAAAATAACGTTTGTATTTATAGAAGGTATCTTACCATCAACACGGTAATTCACCCTGGCATTTTCTAATTTTAATTTCGAATAAAGCAGCATCCCATAGGTATTATCCTGAGGTACACGCACTTTGTATCTATACGATGAACCTATGCCAGAATCTATGCTGCGCTGCCACCGCATGTTGATTTCCGTTAAAAGCAAAATATCGGGATCGTCATTTTTGATCTGATGCAAGAGTTTTTCTGACCTCTCATTTTTTTGAAGCACATTAGCCTCAAATATTTTGATGGAAACTTCTGCCTGGGCAGACGAGTCTCCCAGTTGCTTGTTCCCAAGCGTACTGTAGGGGAATAATTTGGAAACCTGTAAAATCAATAAAATAAAAAGTCCGCCTAGAAATAAATAATCTATAACATTTTGCTTCCTGAATAAGATCACATAAAGCACCAAGGTGATAAATGTGAATAAGGTAAATTCAATTAATGGATAATCAAATATATCAATCCACCAGATATTTATGGGCAGCATTGGTATTATAGCGCAAAGTGACGCTAAAACACATAAAAACTGAACAATTCTTTTAAAGATCATTTTGGGTTGCTGTAATAAAAAGACATTATGGAAAGTTTGTCCATTTAATTTAAAATATAACTAATTAAAGGATATTTAAAGTGTACCGTTCACAAGTGTTGATCTTCCTTTATTATGAATATAAAAGATGCCAAAAATAATAGGACCATTTAACATCGAAATTCTTAAGAGTATCTGATACAAAGACAAATTTTTCCTAAAAAATTTAAATTGATTTTGCCAATTTTCAGGCTTGTTTTACATTATTTTTAGTGGATTTTAAACCCAAAACTTCTTCTTTGTTTTTACTTTGTTCCATTTCCATTATTAAATTTGCAATGAGGGCGGTCCAGCCCGTCTGGTGCGATGCGCCCAGGCCTTTGCCCGTATCGCCATCAAAGAACTCATAAAATAAATGTTCATCCTTAAAATGCTCATTAGATGAGAACACATGATTGCGATCTTCATTATGATAATGAAATTTACCATTTTCGTCTCTTTCAAAAAGACGTGTCAGCCTTTTGGTCAGTTCATCTGCAATTTCATTCAGGTTTAATTTATTACCAGATCCTGTAGGAAATTCATAGACATACTCTGGTCCATAATAACTATAAAACTTACGCAGGGACTGTACGATCATATAATTTAACGGCATCCAGATTGGCCCACGCCAGTTTGAATTACCTCCAAACATATTTGAACGGCTTTCACCCGCTTCGTACTGAATCTGGTGATGCCCATTATGTTTAAAAACAAAAGGATTTGCCTCATGATACTTCGACAGGGATCGTATACCGTAATCAGATAAAAACTCTTTTTCGTCAAGAAGCCTTTTGAGCAAATGTTCCAGTCTGAACCCACGCATGATGGAAAAAAGATATTTGCCATCAATGTTAGTTTCCTCAATACGGGAAATCAAAGAGGCCAGATCTGGTCTGGTTCGTATAATTTCCGCTGCACGGTATTTAAATTCCTTAAGTTCTTTAAAAAGATCTTTTGGGATGACTTCAACGGCAAACATGGGAATGATGCCCACAAGGGAGCGGACTTTTAACCTGCTCGTCCTACCATTTGACATTTCGACAACATCATAATAGAATTTATCTTCATCGTCCCAAAGCGAAATATTTTTTTCACCTATATGGTGCATAGCCCCGGCAATGTTGAGAAAATGCCTGAAGAATTTTGCAGCGGATTCTTCATAAATTTTGTTTGTTTTGGCAAGTTCAAGGCTCATGCGCAACATGTTGAGCGTAAACATGGCCATCCAGCTTGTCGCATCAGCCTGTTGCATTCTGGTAATGCCCGGCGGCATATGGTTACGATCAAAAACACCAATATTATCCAAACCTAAGAAGCCACCTTCAAAAAGATTTGTTCCATGTTTGTCTTTCTGATTTACCCACCAGGTAAAATTAATGAGCAGTTTTTGAAAAGCCTTCTCTAAAAAGGAAGTATCGCCTTTGCCGGTAGTTTCCAGATCTTTCTCATAAACAGACCACACCGCCCAGGAATGCACGGGAGGGTTAACGTCACTAAAATTCCACTCATAGGCTGGAATCTGCCCATTGGGATGCATATAACTCTCGCGAAGTACGAGCAAGAGCTGCTCTTTTGCAAAATAGGGATCAATTTCTACAAAAGAAGCCATGTGAAACGCCAGGTCCCAGGCAGCATACCACGGGTATTCCCATTTATCTGGCATTGAAATAATGTGTCTGTTTGTTAAATGCTGCCAACTACTATTTCGTGGATCTACACGCTTAGGTTCTGATTCCTGTTGCCCACCAAAAAGCCATTTGTACACATCATAATAATAAAACTGTTTTGTCCATAACAAGCCTGAAAATGCCTTTTTTGCTATGGTTTTATGTGCTTCTGGAAGGTTTTCTGAAATTTTTCTGTTATAAAAATGTTCGCATTCCGTAATTCTTTCTTTAAAAACCTGATCAAAATCTAACCATGGGTTTTCTAATTTCCCTTTACTAAGGCGTACGCGTATTGTTTTTTCTTCACCTGCTTCAAGAGAAAAAGAATGCCAGATCGCTGATTTTGAACCTTTTTTATCTGGATTGACAGTTTTTTCACCATGAATAACATAATCGTTTATACCATCTTTTACATAGTCATCATCATTGGGAACTTTGTAGATTCTTTCATTGTTAGTCTCATTCTCACAAAATAACTGTTCGCCATTTTCATGATAGAAATAATAGTTCCCATTGCGTATACTTCTGGAAACAAGACAATCATCAGCAACAGCTTTAATTTCAGGACGGTCAAAACGCTCATTATGCTTCCAGTAATTACGGAACCATAAGTGGGGAAGTACGTGAAGGTCGGCTCTTTTTTTTCCCCTGTTAACCACTGTGATCTTCATCAATATATCGCCCACATCTGCCTTTGCGTATTCAATAAAACAATCAAAATAATTATTTTTTTCAAAAGCTGCCGTATCCAAAATTTCAAATTCGGACTCTTCCCGGCTTCGTTTATTTTCCCGGACAAGTTCAGCGTACGGAAATTTTTTCTGAGGATATTTATATAAATACTTACAATAGGAATGTGTAGGACTTGAAACTTGATGAAAATAAAGTTCTTTAACATCCTCCCCGTGATTTCCCTGTCCATTTGTGAGGCCAAAAAGGCGTTCTTTAAGTATTTTGTCCTTACCGTTCCAGAATACGGGCGCCAGACACAATATCTCACGGGAATCACAAAATCCAGCAATGCCTTCCTCCCCCCATCTATACGCGTTGCTACGGGCTTTATCGTGGTTTACAAAATCCCATGCGTGGCCAAATTTACTATAATCTTCCCTTACCGTACCCCATTGTCTGTCTGCCAGGTAAGGACCCCATCTTTTCCAGTTTTTATAGTTATCAGATACGGCCAGTCGTTCGGCCTCAGTTAGTTTATTATTCATATAATGGTATTGCAGTGTACTTTTGTAAATACAACTTGGTATTTACAACGAAATAAAATTCCTTATCAGTTAAGCTTTTAGTACTAAGTTATTACTATAAAGTACCAGTTTGATTGACTTTAATAACCTTTCCTTATATTCATTTATAGCGCATTTAAAATGCGTTTAATTATTTTTATTCAGTCTTAGTTTGAAGGTAAAGTACGTTATAAATTCCAACAGAGCGAAGGATACGTAATAATTTGCCTAATTATCAATCTCGAAGTTAAAGTTTTTCAAATTCTATATAAAAGGTGTTTTCTAATCACATATCAAAAAGTCCAGGTTTACTAAATTTAATGGAATAGAATCGTTATTTTTTGAAAATATATAATTTTCCTGAACTCAATAGACGATAGTTACGGTAATTAATAACATTTAAAAGATGTCATTTTACACTTGAAAGTTACAAATTTAAAGCACTGTGGACTTAAAGGCATCATTTGTTTATTTTAACCTAATTTGCCTATTAAAAAGTCTATCGTATAAAATCAATTTGGTCAGCGAGTTGGAGTTAATTTCCTATTTAATTCTAAAATCAAAAATATTAAGCATTTGAGACCTTCTAACATATATTTTAAAACTACCCCAAACAATGAAAAAAGGCCGTACATCAATTAAAGATATCGCAAACGCATTAAACGTATCTGTAACCACCATATCCTTTGTTTTAAATGGGAAGGGAAAGGAAAAAAAAATATCTGATGCTGTAATCAAAAAAGTAATTGATTATACAGAATCAATCAACTATAAGCCTAACAGGGTAGCACAGAGCCTACGTACAGGCGAATCGAAAATCATAGTATTCATGGTTGAGGATATAGGCAATTACTTCTTTGCAAAATTGGCCCGCATTATCGAAGATATCGCTTACAAAAAAGATTATAAAGTCCTTTTTTGCAGCAATGAAAATGATGATGCGCGTTCCCGCGAACTTATTGACCTTTTCTATGAAAGACGGGTAGATGGCTTTATCATTATCCCCTCTGGCGGTATCAGAAATGACATTGCCCAACTCATTGACAAGAATATCCCCGTAGTTTTGTTTGACAGGTATTTTGAAGATCTCAATACCAGTGCGGTCGTCATTAATAATGAAGATGCTGCATTTAAAGCTACTAATAAATTGATAGCAGGTGCCTTTAAAAATATTGCTTTTATTACTACAGATGCCCAGCAAATGCAAATGCGGGGTCGTTTAGAAGGTTATAAAAGAGCAATTAAAGAAGCTAACTTAGAACCTAATGTACTTCAAGTACCCTATTTACATCTCAATTCTGAAAAAAGAAAAAGTTTAATAAGGGAGTTTTTTAAGAATCAGGAAGAGCTTGATGCCGTATTCTTTTCGACTAACTATCTTACACAACACGGTCTCGAAATCATTAGAGAACTGGAACATCTGGATGTCTTCAAACTTGGTATAGTCGCTTTTGATGATAACGACTTCTTCAAGATACATTCTCCATCCATCTCTGCAGTGGCCCAGCCATTAAAGCAAATGGGTGAAGAAATCATGAAAATCATGCTCAAAATGCTGAAAGAAAAAAATAACAGAACCCCTACGAAACAGATTGTACTGGATGCAAGATTTATAGAACGGGAGTCTTCTAGAATCAAGATACCCCAGGATTAGAAATACATTTAAAACTTTTAAATATGACCACCATGAAAACCTCTATAATTACTCTTTTATTCATTTTTGTCACCATAGCAATAACTGCCCAGCAAAAACTCAAGGTAGTGGTCGCTGGTCTTAGTCACGACCACGCACATGTGATCATGAACGAATATAAAGAGGGCAAAGTAAGTATTACTGGTATTGTTGAAAGCGATAAAGATCTCATAGCACGCTATAGTAAAAGTTACAAGCTCGATCGTTCTATTTTTTATAGCGACTTAAAAACCGCACTTGACAAATTAAAACCTGATGCGGTTCTTGCTTACAATCCGGTTTCTGAACATATAGATGTTGCCCGTATTGCCTTGCCCATGCAAATTCCTGTAATGGTAGAAAAACCCCTTGCAACTACCCTTAAGGATGCAAAGGAGATGGCAAAGCTTTCACGGGACAACTCCACTCCCCTGCTTACCAATTATGAGACGACATGGTATGGAAGTAACCAGACCCTGGCGGTAAAAGTAAAAAATACCAACTTTGGAACTATCAAAAAAATGATTGCCAAAGATGGTCATGAAGGCCCTAAAGAAATAGGTTGCAGTGCAGAATTTCTAGATTGGCTTACTGATCCTGTAAAAAATGGTGGTGGGGCAATTATGGATTTTGGTTGCTATGGTGCAAATTTAATGACCTGGTTAAAAAACGGTCAAAAACCTATTGCCGTAACCGCGGTTACCCGAAATTTAAAGCCTGATGTTTATCCAAAAGTAGACGATGACGCTACGATTA
Source organism: Flavimarina sp. Hel_I_48 (assembly GCF_000733945.1). NCBI lineage: Bacteria > Pseudomonadati > Bacteroidota > Flavobacteriia > Flavobacteriales > Flavobacteriaceae > Flavimarina > Flavimarina sp. Hel_I_48. The sequence continues at coordinate 106,140 of NZ_JPOL01000003.1, read as the reverse complement.
TTTTGGAATACGAGGATGGCAATGGAATCATTGAAGCTTCGTGGGACTGGTCATATGGTATTAAGGGTTTACAGGTATATGGAGATTCTTCTTCATTTAACGCAGTTGATGGAAATACCCTTGAGTATCAAAAACAGGCTCAAAATGCCGAAAAAGTAACGCTTACGGAAGATTTCCATAAAGATCATCTTACCTATTTACAAGCTGTCATAAATCATAATGTAGAGACAAAGAACGATCTTTCTTCCCTTGAAAATAATCTGATTGTGGTAGAAATACTTGAAGCAGCTAAGAAAAGCGCTAAAACTGGAGAACGTGTAAAACTTTAAATTAACAATATATGCATTTGCTAAAACGATTTACTCTGAGAATTTCATATATTTAGACCCAAAATATTAGCTTCATGAAAAAAATTCTCCTTTTTTCCTTAGTAATGGCAGCTTTACCTGCTATCGCTCAAAATAATAATCCGGTGTTTCCTGGTTGGTATGCTGACCCTGAAGGAATTATTTTTGACAATGCCTACTGGATCTACCCTACCTTTTCCGCACCTTATGAAGAGCAGGTTTTTTTAGATGCTTTTTCATCTCCAGATCTTGTTAATTGGACTAAACACCCTAAGGTTTTGGATACATCTGCAGTAAAATGGGCGCACAAGGCAATGTGGGCACCTTCCATTATTGAAAAAGATGACAAATATTATTTATTCTTCGGTGCTAATGATATTCAGGGCGATGAGGAAGAAGGGGGTATTGGTGTCGCTGTAAGTGATAATCCCGGTGGACCTTTTAAAGACCATCTGGGAAAACCGCTTATAGACAAATTCCATAATGGTGCACAACCTATTGATCAATTTGCTTTTAAGGACAAGGACGGTCAATATTACCTGTTTTATGGGGGTTGGAAGCATTGCAATGTTGCTAAACTAAATGATGATTTTACCGGTTTTATACCTTTTGAAGACGGTTCTACCTTTAAAGAAATTACTCCAGATAGTTATGTGGAAGGTCCGTTTATGTTTATTCGCGATGGCAAATATTATTTTATGTGGTCTGAAGGCGGCTGGACAGGACCAGATTATAGTGTGGCCTATGCCATTGCAGACTCCCCAATGGGACCCTTTAAGCGCGTTGACAAAATTCTGCAACAGGATATGGATATTGCGAGGGGTGCAGGCCATCACAGCGTAATACACGAGAAAGACTCAGATAATTACTATATGGTGTACCACCGCCGCCCAATAGATACAGATGCCCGAGACTCTCGCGAAACTTGTATAGACCGTATGTATTTTGATAAAAATGGTCATATCCAACCCGTAATTATGACCCGTGAAGGCGTTAAAAGCAATCCACTTACCATAAAAAACCAAGATTAAAACCATGAAAAAAACTTTAGGAATACTCTTTTTCGCTTTAAGCGGATTCATAACTGCCTCAGCGCAGAAAGTCATACAATCTATAGATAATCCCGTAGATTATGCGAATCCGCTGATAGGCACCGACTCTAATTATAAACTTTCCAGCGGAAATACCTACCCTGCCATCGCCATGCCCTGGGGCATGAACTTCTGGACACCCCAGACGGGGGAAATGGGCAATGGCTGGGCCTACACCTATGATGCTACTAAAATTCGCGGTTTTAAACAAACCCACCAACCCTCGCCATGGATGAACGATTACGGTCAGTTTTCGATCATGCCTGTTACCGGAAGTTTAAAATTTACCGAAGAAGACCGCCAGAGTTGGTTCTCCCATAAAGCGGAAATTGTTACCCCCTATTATTACAGCGTATATCTGGCAGATCACGATGTAACCACTGAAATTACACCAACAGAACGCGCCGCACGTTTTCGGTTTACGTTCCCGGAAACTGACAGTTCATATGTAGTTATTGATGCTTTTGATAAAGGTTCGTATGTAAAAATTCTTCCGAAAGAGCAGAAAATTATTGGCTATACCACAAGAAATAGCGGTGGTGTTCCTGATAATTTCAAGAATTACTTTGTAGTTACTTTTGATAAAGATTTTGATCTCACCAAAACCTTTACTGACTCTACCCTTACGGATGCACTGGAACAAAAATCCAACCACGCCGGTGCGGTTATAGGTTTTAAAACGAAAAGAGGTGAGCAGGTCAACGCACAAGTAGCAAGTTCTTTTATCAGTTATGAGCAGGCCGAACGTAATTTAAAAGAAATAGGAAAAGATGATTTTGATGCCCTTAAGCAAAAAGGTCGCGAAACCTGGAACAAAGAACTGGGTCGTATTCAGGTAGAAGGTGGAACTTCAGATCAGTTTAAGACCTTTTACAGCGCTCTTTACCGTTCTTTACTTTTCCCGAGAAAATTCTACGAATATGATGCCGAAGGAAAAGTTGTGCATTACAGCCCATACAATGGTGAAGTGCTTCCCGGTTACATGTTCACAGATACTGGTTTCTGGGATACTTTCCGCGCCATGTTCCCATTTCTCAACCTGATGTACCCTGAGTTGAACGGCCACATGCAAGAAGGGCTTTCTAATGCGTACAAAGAAAGCGGCTGGTTGCCAGAATGGGCAAGCCCTGGCCTGCGCAGTGTGATGGTGGGCAACAATTCTGCCTCTGTGGTTGCAGAAGCGTACTTAAAAAGTGGTGAGGCGTATGATTATGACATAGAAAATCTGTATGATGCCCTTATTCACGGAGCGAACAATGCTGGTCCCATGCCTGCGGTAGGACGCGCCGGCGTTGAATATTACAATGATCTAGGTTATGTACCCTACGATGTGGACATCAATGAAAATGCCGCACGTACACTGGAATATGCGTATGATGATTTTGCCATCTATCAGCTGGCAAAAAAGTTGAATAAACCTAAAGCGGAGATCGAAAAATACCGCAAGCGCAGTATGAATTACAAGAATTTATTCGATCCTGAATACAACCTGATGCGCGGGAAAAATAAAAACGGCGAATTTCAGAAACCTTTCAATCCTTTTAAATGGGGCGATGCTTTTACAGAAGGAAACAGCTGGCATTACAGTTGGTCGGTTTTTCATGATATTCAGGGCCTTATTGATCTAATGGGTGGCAAGCAAGAATTTGTGGCACAGCTGGATACTATCTTCTCCCTTCCCCCTACTTTTGACGATAGTTATTATGGCGGCACCATTCACGAGATCAGGGAAATGCAGATCGCAAATATGGGTCAATATGCACATGGTAACCAGCCCATACAGCACATGATCTATTTATATGATTATGCTGGTGAACCCTGGAAAACGCAATACTGGGTACGTGAAACTATGAACCGTATGTACACCCCGCTACCAGACGGTTATGCAGGTGACGAAGACAATGGGCAGACTTCGGCCTGGTATGTTTTCTCTGCTATTGGGTTTTATCCCGTCGCTCCCGCTACAGATCAATATGCGCTGGGCGCACCTTTATTTCAAAGAATTACTTTAACGCTTGAAAATGGTAAAGAAGTTAAAATTAACGCACCAGAAAACAGTCAGGAAAACCGTTATATCCATTCTATGAACGTAAATGGTAAAGACTACACTAAAACCTGGATTAGCCACAAGGAATTGATGAAAGGTATGAACATTGATTACAAAATGAGCGATAGCCCCAATAAAAATCGTGGTATTAAAAAAGCAGATTTCCCATATTCGCTTTCTACGGAATTGAAAAAATAGGTCTTGTTACAAATTTTTCGGCCACCGCCTCAATATTCACTCGACCTGACATACGTCCAAATCAGTTCTAGTGGTTTTGAGTATAGCGATAGCGATAGCGAAACTTAAAAGTATATTAAGAAGTACGAATTCCCCCCTGCCCCTTTTAGCAACTATTTTTGATTTCCAACCATTAAAAATAGCACGTTAAAAGGGGTTTTATATGAATATAACTAAATTGGTCAAAACATTTTAAATAGTAGAAAATGAATAATACACGTATAAAAACCTCCCTTTTCCTCCTGTTTTTGGTGACTTTTAGCACAAAAACAGTGCTTTTTGCACAGGAATCAGATTTGGCTACCTATGTAGATCCCATGATAGGAACAGCAAAAATGGGGCATACCTATCCCGGTGCTACCGTTCCATTTGGGAGTATTCAGTTGAGTCCTGATACAGATACTATTCCGTACGCGGTAGATGGTCATTATAACCCAGATGTCTATAAGTATTGTGCAGGTTATCAATATAGCGATAAGACGATCGTAGGATTCAGCCATACCCATTTTAGCGGTACGGGACATTCAGACCTTGGGGATTTTTTGATGATGCCTACTGTGGGGAAACTCCAGCTTAATCCGGGTACGGCCTTAGATCCTGACAGTGGCTACCGTTCCCGCTTTTCGCACGAGGAAGAAACTGCGGAAGCGGGTTACTATAAGGTAAAACTTCAGGATTACAATATTGAAGCAGAAATGACCGCCAGTACACGCGTGGGAATGCAACAATATACTTTCCCAAAAAGTGATTCTGCCCACGTAATTTTAGACCTCAAACACGGGATTTACAATTATGACGACAAGAATGTATGGACCTTCGTTCGGGTAGAAAATGATTCAACCATCACCGGTTATCGCCAAACTACCGGCTGGGCGCGTACGCGAAAGGTATATTTCGCTTTAAAGTTTAACAAAGCCTTTAAAAGTTATGGGCAGGAAAAATTGCCCACAAAAGTCTATCGTGGCTTCTGGGGACGTTTTGACCAGACCCATAATTTCCCCGAAATGGCCGGTGAAGAACTTCGCCTGCACTTTGATTTTAATACGGAAGAAGGAGAAAAAATTCAGGCCAAACTATCTATTTCGCCTGTAAGTACTGAAGGTGCCCTGGCGAATATGCAAGCCGAAATACCGCAATGGGATTTTGATAACGTAAAAGCAGACGCCCGCGCACTGTGGAACGAAGAATTGCAAAAAGTAACTATTGAAACCCTGGAGAATTCAGATAAAATCAATTTTTATACGGCTATGTACCACGCTTTCCTGGGCCCTACCGTATATATGGATACTGATAATGAATATATGGGAATAGACCGTAACCGTCATACCGCAGATGGATTTACAAATTATACCAGCTTTTCCCTATGGGATACGTATCGTGCCCTTCACCCACTTTTTAATGTATTGCAGCCGGCGCGCAATCAGGATATGATACAATCCATGATGGCACATCAGGAACAGAGTGTGCATCATATGTTGCCGGTCTGGTCGCATTATGGCAATGAAAACTGGTGTATGATTGGGTATCACAGCGTTTCTGTTATCGCTGATGCCATTGTGAAGGGAAATGCCGATTTTGATATGGAAAAAGCCCTACAGGCGTGTGTACAAACTGCAAATACGCGCTATTTTGATGGTATAGGTAGTTATATTGATACGGGTTACGTGCCTGAAGATAAAGATGGTGCTTCGGTTTCCAAAACGCTGGAATATGCCTACGATGACTGGGCGATCGCGCAAGCGGCAAAAAAACTGGGCAAAGATGCCATTTATGACGAATTCATGAAACGTTCTCAGAATTACAAAAATGTCTATGATAAAAAAACCGGCTTTATGCGACCAAAATTGGCCGATGGAAGCTTTAAATCAGACTTTGATCCACTAAACACGCACGGTCAGGGTTTTATTGAGGGAAATTCATGGAACTACAGTTTATACGTTCCGCAGGATCCCGCGGGAATGATAGAATTAATGGGCGGCAAAGAAACGTTTACCACACATCTGGATTCGCTGTTTACCATGCACCTGCCAGACAAATACTTTGCTAATACCGAAGATATCTCGCGCGAGGGAATTATAGGTAATTATGTGCATGGTAACGAACCTTCCCATCATGTCGCTTATTTATACAACTGGACCAATGATCCCTGGAAAGCGCAGGATAAAATACGTATGATTTTACGTGAAAAATACCAGAACGGCGATGATGGTCTGAGCGGTAACGATGATTTTGGTCAGATGAGCGCCTGGTATTTGTTTAGCAGTCTGGGTTTCTATCCCGTGGCACCAGGTTCTGTAGATTATGCATTGGGCAGTCCGGCAATAAAAGAAGCGACCCTGCATCTGGAAAATGGAAATACTTTTGAGGTCGTTGCAAAAAATCAATCCGATAAAAATGTTTATGTAAAAAAAGTGGAGCTGAATGGTAAAGAGTTGAAAACACCATTTATCAAGCATGAGAATATTATGAACGGCGGTAAATTGGTTTTTTATATGAGTGGTAAACCTAATAAAACAGTATATGAGTAATTTTAAAGACAATATTTCAAAAAAAATGTAATCTGAAATCCCTCTTAATATCAAGAGGGATTTTTTTATATTTTATAATTTTGAAATTTGGTGCCTTAATTATTTCAATATTTCTCAAAATTAAGTACTTTTCTTGATAGAAATAGAAATATTTTTTTGACCAACATTAACTTTAATAACATAAAAAATGATCAAAATTTCCTTTAAGAATACTGGAAGAACAACACTTCTGGCCGCATTATTCTTAGCCATGCTTACCAGTTGTGCACCCGGCAAATCTGGCGGCCTTGCACTATATACTGTACGCGATGCGATGAACGAAGACGCCAGGGGTACTTTAAAACAAGTTGCGGATGCCGGTTATAAGAATATTGAAGCAGCGGGTTATGTTGACGGTAAATTTTATAATATGGATCCTGCAGACTTTAAAGCTATGCTCAATGAATTAAAACTAAAACCAGTAAGTACCCACCAGGGAACAGTTACCATGGAAAATGCAGATGCCATGATGGCAGACGTTAAAGAGGCTGGTTTTGAGTATTTTGTGATTCCTGTGCCACCTATGGGCATGTTCACTTTTGATCAGGCCACAATGACTTTGGGTATGAATGGTACCGTAGAAGAACTTGCTGAAATTCTTACCACATTAGGTACAAAAGCAGAGGCAAATGGATTAAAACTCCTTTACCACAATCATGACTTTGAATATAAAAAGAATGAAGACGGAATTACGCCCATAGATTATCTGTTAGAAAATACAGATCCCAAATTTGTAAATTTTCAGATGGATTTATATTGGGTAACCAAAGCAGGCGCAGACCCAGTTGCCTATTTCGAAAAATATCCAGGTCGTTTTAAAGAATGGCATGTAAAAGATATGGACGAGCAGGGGCGCTTTGCTCCTGTAGGTACCGGTTCTGTTGATTTTAAAAGAATCCTTACCGAAAAAGAAATGTCTGGAATGAAATATTATTTTGTAGAGCAGGATCAAACCTTCAATATGGAGCCCTTAGAGGCCATTAAAGTAAGCCACAAAGGCCTGGAAGAAATCGGCTTTAAATAGTTAAAAACCAACCAAAATCACCCTAAAACCGACTGATATCAGTCGGTTTTTTTTATCTTTCAATACAATTTTGCTAAAGTCCAACAACTATGAAATTTATAAAAAAAACAATCTTCTGTAGTGCTATTCTCGTCGCGTCTTTTATGAATGCGCAAGACTGGGCTAATCTTGAGAAATATAGTTCAGCCAATAAAACAATAGATACCGCCTCAGCAGAAACACGGGTTGTTTTCATGGGGAATTCCATTACGGAAGGATGGGCTGGTCAGGATCCAGATTTTTTCACAAACAATAATTACATTGGCAGGGGAATTAGTGGCCAGACCACCCCGCAAATGCTTTTACGCTTTCGCCAAGATGTTATTGATCTTAACCCGGCCGTTGTAGTCATTCTTGCCGGAACAAATGACATAGCGGGCAATACGGGACCTATGACTATAGAACAGACAGCAGGAAATATATTCAGTATGGCAGAACTTGCCCTTGCCCATGATATCAAAGTCGTAATTTCTTCTGTGCTTCCTGTCTATAGATATCCATGGAAACCAGAAATTGAACCGGTAGAAAAAATTGCACAACTCAATATCCTACTAAGAAACTATTGCGCGCTAAAAAATATAATCTACCTGGATTATTTTCCGGCAACCGCAGATGACCAGCAGGGTTTTGCAAAAGAACTTGCAGACGATGGTGTTCATCCTACGATGGCTGGCTATAAAGTTATGGAACCTTTAGTCAAAGAAGCTATTGCAAAAGCACTAATCAAGTAAATGAGATGCTGCCCTAGCTGTTAAGTAATTTCAGTTCCTCATTTGAATTTAAATCAGACGTGTTCCTGTAGCGCGCTGGCATAAAGATTTTTCTTATCAAGGTAATCAAGGGCCAGTGTGTAAGCACCCAGACTTATCGCGTTACTTGCGCCCAAGTGGGAAATGCCTATGGGCACGTATTTTTTTTGCGTATAAGAGACGGTCTTTTTGCTAAATGGAACTTCAATATATTTTGTATCACTATTGAGGAATTTTTTTAAAGTAGCAGGATCTTCTACGTTAAAAACATCAGCAATCAATCTTGGTAACCTTTTTCCCTGATCGTTTATGGTACTTTGAAAATGGGCGATCAACTCCGGAATTATGAATTCGGCCGCTCCGGAAACCCCTCCACCTATCACCACAGGTGCATCAAGTAACGTAATGGCGTTTGCTAGTGACTCTGCCATAACCTGTGCCAATTCTTTAAAGGCCTGAAGGGCAGCTTCTTTATCTCCTCCCTGTCTTCCCTTTGCGATCTCATAAATATCCAGAGGAGATTTATCCGTGTCATCCCCTGAAATTCTAGAATACACACGTTTGATTCCACGTATGCTTACACTTTCTTCGGCAATTGATGAAGGATCAATATAGTTGCGGGTGAGCCAGATTTCGCCAGCGGCGGAATTATCTCCGAGACAAATTTGGTGATTGATAACGACCCCTGCCCCAAAACCGGTCCCTAGCGTAATCCCTATGAGGTTTTTGTACTCCCGTTCAATCTTATGTTCAGCCAAAAGTCCATTTATACGCGGTAAAAAGCCCGCTACCGCTTCACCATAAGCAAAAAGATCACCATCATTATTAATCAACGTTGGGATGTTAAAAATTTCTTTTAGCATGGGCCCAAGGGCAATACCCCCTCTAAACGAGGGGAAATTGGGCAAATCGCCTATAATACCATTCTTATAGTCTGCGGGTCCAGGAAACGCAAAACTTATGGCCACGGGAATTTTGGGAAGCAATTCTTTTTTTACACTTCTAAAGCCGGTTATAATCGTTTGAAGACAACTATCTAAATTATCAGAATTTGAATCCAGTACGATAGGTTGTATAATTTCCTTGCCTCCCTGCAATGCAGAAAACACAAAATTTGTGCCCCCTGCATCAAGAGTCATTACAATTCTATCGTCATTCATTTCTTTCATAGTTCAATTGCTTTTTTTCTTGGAATTTACAACCTGCAAACTTAACATACTCGTGACTTGGCAAAAATTGTTTAACTAATAAATTCTCAATTATTTTAATTTTAAAATTGCTGAAAAGCCTCCGTTTTTAGCCATTTTTATGTCAATTTTACTTTCTTTTTCCACAATTTGTGATTTTTTTTCATAATCTAGTGCCTGCGTGCCTGCATTTATCCCATCTACAAAGGAAGTCATTTCATAGTTTTGGCCTTGCTTTAAGAAATTAAGTGGAACAGTAAACGTACGCTCTTTTTTTTCTCCATTAGTAATCCCACCTATAAACCAAACATCCCCTTTTCGTTTGGCAATCAGGGCATATTCACCTACTTTTCCCTCCAGCGGAATGGTCTCGTCCCAGGTTGTGGGAACGCTGGTGATAAACTCGGTACATTCCCGTTCTCTTAAATAATTTGTTGGGTTGTCTGCAAGCATCTGCAGACCGCTTTCAAAAACGACAAACAACGCCATCTGATACGCTCGCGTTCCCATCCCGGCAGAATTGGGCCTTCTGCTGTAATAAATTTCCGGTTGCATGTTGATCATGGCGCCCGGGGTGAAATCCATAGGGCCCACGGCATTGCGTATAAAGGGAAGATACAAACTATTTTCAGGAGTAGCTCGTTCCATTTGTTCGAGGCCCAGAACGCCTTCGTAAGAAAGCACATTCGGATATTTTCGTTCCAGTCCGGCAGGTTTGAAAGCCCCATGAAAATCAACAAACATTTCATTTTTAGCAGCTTCTTTAGCCACGCGTTCATAAAAATTCACCATCCACTGGTCGCTGCGATCCATAAAATCGATTTTCACACCAGCAATTCCCCATTCGTTGAAGGTTTTGAACAGGTCGAAATTGTGCTCTACGGTAAGCCAGGTAAGCCACAACACGATTTTTACGTTTTTTTCCTTTCCGTAACGTATGAGTTCAAAAAGATCAATATCTGGATTGGGCGTGTAGGGATTTGTAGTGGTTTTTGCCCAGCCTTCATCCATGATGATGTACGGAATACCGAATTCTGAAGCAAAATCAATAAAATACTTATAGGTCTCTTCATTATAACCCGCTTTAAAATCTACGTGATAGGGCGAGGCGCCGTTCCACCATTCCCAACTTACCTTTCCCGGTTTGATCCAGTCTGTATTTTTCAACACATTTTCGGGAGCTAGTTTAAACGTCATGGTATTGGTAAGCAATTCCTTGTCGTCATTGGAAATAACAAAATAACGCCACGGAAATCCGCGTTTTCCAGTAGTTTTTGCGATATATTCGGCGGTTTTTGTAAAAGTTACACTACGGTCGCCATCGTCTTCAAAGGTTAAGGGCACTTTGGGGAAAACACCGTACATTCTATTTTCTTCATTCGCTTTTAAGAACAATGCGGGATAATCGAGTACGTCTGATTCTGAAAATAAAATTTTTGTTCCATCAGGTGAACTTAAAAGCACTGGCAGGCTGGACATTGTGGTTTCTGAACTAAAATTTTCGGTTTGCAAATGCGTGTACGGCTGTTCATACGAACTTTTGAAAGATTCTGTTTGTTGAAGGGTTGCCGTGTAATTATCGGGAAAGTTTAAATCGATATTTTCATCCATAATTTCTACATCTCCTTTCAGATCTGTGATAAAACGGTAGGCGTAGCCATCATCAAAAACCCGAAACTCAGCGGAATATTTTCCATTAAAGTTAAGGATTAACGCCTTGTAATGATTTGAAACCGTACTGAATTTCAAAGGAACCACCGGCGTCAGTTCTTCATTAACTTCCGTCCGTTTTTGACTTTTAAGCTTCGGATTTTCACCTAAAATATCCTGATTTTTAACTGTTATTGTCAGGTTTTCCTGTTCTAAAAGCTTGATTTCATCATAAAAAACCGAATAATTGATCTGATCATTCAGTATAATTTCAATTTTAATTTTGCCATTTGGAGATGCGATTTCGGTCTTGGTTTGCGAAAATGCGGCTAAACCGAACAACAGGCAAAAAGCAAGCAGAAGGGATTTTTGAAACATGGTTGACTTAGTTTTTCGTTGTTTTTTCCTTGACAAAATTTAATAAAAGCGGAAATGCGGGATGGGTCATATTATGGCCATACCCCTGCATCTCAAATTGCGTGATATCTTCCTGCCCGGCGACTTTCATCATACGGTAGAAATAAGCATTCTCTTCATAGCGGCCCAGCATTTCCATCTCGCGGTCACCGGTAATCAATAAAGTAGGCGGCGCATCGCCTCGCACATAATACAGCGGCGCCCACTCGTCTACAATGGGTTGTTCACCGGGAATGCCTCGCTCCTCGCGCATGGTAAAATGCGTGATCGTATGTCCGCTGAAAGGCGCCAAACCCGCCACTTGATTCGCTTCAATATCGTATTCTTTTAATCGGTTTTTGTCCATCACCGTCATCAATGCAAGATATCCACCCGCCGAGTGCCCGGAAACAAAAATTTTATCGGGATCGCCGTTGTATTTTTTTATGTTTTTAAAAACCCAGGCCACGGCAGCGGTGGCATCGGCAACGGCAACTTCGGCCTTTACTTTTGGCGCGAGCCGGTACTGCACACCCACGATCACGTAGTTCTGCTTTTTTAAAGCTTCCGGAATTTCTTTGTCCCCACCGGTAAGGCCACCGCCATGAAACCAGATAATCACCGGAACTTGCTCTTCAGTTTCCGGATAATACACATCTAAAACCGCCATTTTTCGCTGATAATCGGTCGGTTTTTGGCTGTTTTCGGGGTAATAAAAGAGGTTTTCGGCCAGTTTATAGGTTGTGTTTTGACTAAAAACCAATGTGGTATTTAGAAGTATACATATACAGAACACTATATTTTTCATGTGATACAAATTTTTACGTCTTTCAAATTAATTTCCTGATAACTCCTTCGTAGAGATATCTAAAGTCCCACCGGTTTTAAACAGTTCCTGTGAAATAAAATAACCCTCCAGCGATTTTCCGTTTATCTTAATGGAATCTAGTTGACGGGTATTTCCCTTTTTAGTTATCATCACCTCGTTGCCATTCAAATTCCATTTAGACTCATCAAAAACCGGAATGGTAACCAACAATTTATTGTCTGCAGGAGAAAGCGGATAAATCCCTGCAGCGGCAAAAACATACCAGGCTGACATTTCCCCGGCATCATCCATACCGGGAAGTGCGAGTCCGTCTTCTCCTACGCCGTAATAGTGATTCAAAATCGTGTCAATTATTTTTTGTGATTTTTCGGGTTTATCGATGAAATAATAGGAAAACGGAGCCTCGTGATCTGGCTGGTTTCCGTGGGCATACTGACCTATAAAACTGGAAATATTTCGTGCGATATGCTCGGGATTCCAGGGATAAGTAAAGAGCGAATCCAGTTTTTCCTCAAACTTTTCATTGCCGCCATAAAGTTGGACAAGACCGGGCATATCGTGCGGTACGTAAAACGAAAGTTGCCAGGCATTCGCCTCGCGGTACATGTATTCGTAATACGGGTATTCGGCATCAAACAGGTTTACAAATTCCCCATTGGCCATGCGGCCGCGCATGAAATGCGACTTTTTATCAAAGACATTTTTATAGTTTTGAGACCGTTGCTTCAGGTCGTTGTAATGCACCGAATCCTTCATTTTTTCAGCCAAAAGCGCAAGGCTATAGTCGTCGTAGGCAAATTCCAGCGTTTTGGAAACTCCGGCTTTAGCCTTCGATTCGGTGTTTGGATTTTTGATTTCCGGGGTAGAAATGTATCCCTTTTCTATGTATTCTTTGATATGCGGCCGGGTTCCACCTTCTTTATACGCGTTGTTGAGCAACAATTCGTACGCTTTGTCAACGTCAAAACCGTCAATGCCCATAAGATAGGAACCGGCGATAAATGGTGCGGCATGATCACCGTGAAAAAAAGTAGGGATAAAACCGGTTATCTCGCCTTTATCTATGAGCGACTGAATCACATCTGCAGTCACTTCGGGGCGCAACATTGCTAACAGTACAAGCTTATTTCGATAGGTGTCCCACAGGGATGGATTTGTATAGTACTTAAAGTTTTTATTCTGCACTTTCCCTGCTTCATCTGTAAAATCACCGTTGGTATCGCTGCGCAGTGCCGGCCATTGCATGAAACGGTAAAGCGAACTGTAAAACAGTTCTTTCTGCTTTTCAGAACCACCTTTGACCTTAATTTTATTCAAAATTTCTTCCCATTCTGCTACTCCTGCTTCGTGTACTTCATCAAAAGATTTATTACCGACTTCAGCTTTAAGATTGGCCTTGGCATTCTCAACATTCACATAAGAAAGCCCAATTTTAAGCACAATAGGATCATTCTCGCTGTCAGTTATTTTTACCAAAGCATGCCCATTTTCACCCGTTTTCTGGTCGATTTGAGCTATTTTCTGGTTGATTTCAGCATAAAAATAGATCTTTTCGCGGCCCATATCCTGAAAACCAGCGACCGCGCTGTCCCCTTCCTGGGTAAGTTCCCAATGGTTGACGCGATTATTGGCTTTGGCCAGATCAAATAAAATCTTCCTTTCTTTATTACTTTCAAAAGTATATTCATGTACGCCGGCACGCAGCGTAGAAGTGAGTCGGGCTTTTACACCATAATCTTCCAAAACTACCTCATAATACGCCGGGGAAGCTTTTTCGGTATCATGAGAAAAAACCGATTTGAATGGGGCTTCGGCTTCGCCGGAAACGGGTAAAACAGGAATATTACAGAGATTCCAGTGGCCTTTATTGGTGTGCGTAAAGCCTAAAATCGTATCGTCTTCATATTCATAACCCGCACCCGTATGGTATTCGGTAATGGGGCTAAGCTGTACCATCGCGTTTGGCAACGTGGAACCCGGATAGGTCAATCCTGCCCACACACGCCAGCCTTCTGGCGGTGTGTAGCCTATAAATTTAGGATCTGTGAGCGGTGCTGTGCCGATTAATGGATTCACATAATCTACCGGAGACCTTACAAACGTATTTTCGTTTTCCTTTTGTGATTCCTGGATTTTATTCTCACAGGAAAAGAGTGCGAGCACACTGAATAAAAAGAATATTGAATTATTTTTCATAATACTGAAATTGAGCAAACTGAAAGAAGGCAAAAACCACCCCTTATTCCGACAGTGTCGAAATTTTCCCCTCCTTTATAAGGAGGGGAGCTTTTTACTTTAAGAAAGTGCTTCGGGATTTTCGGTATAGGTTTTCCATAATAATTCACCGAATAATGTATTGGACCATGCAAACCATTTACGGGTAAAGTCTGATGGATCATCTTTATGGAAGCCTTCGTGCATAAAGCCGGTCCCAGCGTGCGTATTTTTCAGCATTTTAATGCATTCTTTGATTTCTGAAGGATCATTGCTGGTAAGTCCGCGCATGGTGATAGACATGGGCCAAATATAGTCCATACCCACGTGCGGCCCGCCAATGCCTTCTGCCGCGGTACCTTTAAAGAAAAAAGGATTATCTTCTGAAAGTACAAAATTACGCGTGTTCTTATAGATTTCATCATTTGCATCCACCGCGTCCAGGTAGGGAAGGGATAAAAGACTGGGAACATTAGAATCGTCCATAAGTAATTTTCCGCCAAAACCATCTACCTCAAAAGCGTATATTTTGCCGTATTTTTCCTGATCAACAACCGCATAATTGGCCAGCGCTTCTTTTACTTCATCACTCAGTGCTTTTAATGCTGTCGCAGTATCGGCATCCTTAGCGATTTCCAGCATCATCTCTGCCGCCTGGTTGAGGCTGACCACCGCAAAAAAGTTGGACGGAATCAAAAATGAAAAAACAGTGGCATCATCACTGGGACGGAAAGCTGAGGCAATCAAACCAACCGGATTTACCGGATAGCCATAACCTTTTAGCGGTCGGGTATCAGTTGCATTCGCCGTTTGCCGCTGAAAAGAATATGGACCGCGATCTTCTTTTTGCTGCTGTTCTTTAAAAGTTTTCAGCGTGTTTTTTATGGCCTGTTGCCAGTTTTTATCAAACGGAGCCGTATCGCCCGTGTTTTTCCAGTAATTATAAGCAAGCCGAATGGGATAGCAAAGGGAATCAATCTCGTATTTACGTTCGTGAACGCCGGGTTGCATATCTGTAAAATCGCTCATCCACTCCCCTTCTTTATTGGGATCGTTGTAAAATGCATTGGCATACGGATCCTTAAGAATGTACTGCGTTTGCCGGTTGATCACCCCGGCAATAAGGTTTTTGAGTTCTTTATGTTCGCCGGTAAACTGCATGTAAGGCCATACCTGGGCCGAACTGTCACGCAGCCACATGGCGTCAATATCACCGGTGATTACATAAGTATCAGGTTTGCCGTTTTCGGTGTTGTAGGTTACGGTCGTATCTAAGGTATTTGGGAAACAGTTATTGAACAACCAGCCCAGTTCTTCATCTTTTACATTTTTCTGAAAGGTTTTGATCGCGTTTTCTATCGCTGGGCTTTCAAAATTGCGTTTTCCTTTCGCAGTACGTACCACGGGAAAATCTTTAGTAAATGGATTTGCCATTAAATGTGAAGGGTTGACAAATGTCAATCCGCTTGCGAGTGCGGTATTTTGTATAAATTTTCTTCTTTGCATGCTATTGAGATATTATTTTTTTATCGATCTCTTCCAAATTAAAAGTTGCCAAATGCAGAAGAGTCTTTCTTAAATTAAAAAAGGTCTTTTCAGGATAATGAAAAGACCTTTTTAATGGGCGCTTTATGCCCATGATTCTTGATTTTAATTACAGATCTATGTGATAAAATAGATTGGAATTATTGGTCTAATACCCTGGGTTTTGAGTCAATTGTGGATTACGTTGAATCTCAGATTGGGCGATAGGCAACAATAAGTTCTTTTCTTCAAAAGTTTTACCGAAAGTATTTTGACTTCCCACGATATTCTTAAAGGAAGTATTGCCATTTACTCCATTTGATATTTTACGCGTGCGTACCATATCAAACCAAAGTTTCATATCAAAAATCAATTCCCGGTTACGTTCTGTCCAGACTTCTTCTACAAAATCATTCACTGATAATCCAGAAAGTTGTGCCCTTATCGTTTCAGGATCTGTGTTCCAGTAAGCCCTTGCGCGCACTTGAGTCAAATAATTAACGGCTTCTGCGTTTACACCTTCAGAAAGTGCAACTGCCTCAGCAGCTACAAGCAGCGCTTCAGAATAACTATATACCCTGGTGTTCTTTGAAGATTGCGCCGTGGTAAAAAATGCTTCTTCATCTAGCCAAATATAAGGCGTAACAGGAAAATTGAGTTCTTCCCCATCATCTGTGACATAGGACGTGTGAAAATATTGTTTTTCCTGTACCCTAAGGTCAAGGTCCTGGTCATATTGACCATACAATTCTGCTCGGGGACCGTATGCATTTTGAATATTACCATAAGCAGATCCTACACTACCACTGGTGGAAGCTGGAAAAGACCACTGTGGAAAAGGTGAAGTCCTAATTCCCGCCTCATATTCAACCTGATACACATATTCATTACCTACTGCCAGTTCCTTTCTGATTAGGTTATAAGCACTATTTTCGAGTACCACATCCCCATTATCATCACGTTCATGAGGCGTTAGTGTAAATGCACCACTATTTACCACCGCACGTGCTGCAGCAGCCGCATTTGCATAATTATTTTCCTGTAGAGGAAAACCACTCATGGTCAAATATACATCAGCGAGAACCATTTGAACGGTCTCCCTCGTAATACGGTAATTGTTGTTTACCATATTTCCATTAGGTAGTTTACCAGTAGCCGCAGCATCGGTCAGGTCCAAAAGAATTTGATCGTAAATTGAAGCAATTGGATCGCGAGGTGGATAAATCTCATTTATATTTTCAATAGGATTTAATATAAGAGGTACATCACCAAATATGCGTACCAAATAAAAATAGGCGAATCCTCTAAAAAATTTAGCCTGTGCAGTTAGGCTAACCCGTTCTACATCTGTTAAACCAGGAGTATCTGGAATATTAGCTATCGCTATGTTCGCTCCGGCAATCCCTCTGTAAAGATCAGCCCACATCCTATTAAGGTCATCATCAACATTGTTAGGAGTGATCAATAACTGCTGTGCCAGATTGACCTGTCTTTCCTGACCATTAAACTCGTTGCTAAAGAAGCCCGAAAGGTATTGAAGGTACATAACTTGTGTACCATTAAAGACACCACCGCTCAGGTACATTTGAGGCACACCATTTTGATATAAATAGTTTACGGCACTTTCTGCCTGGCCGGGTTCTGTAAAATATTGATCTACACCTAAGGAGTCCCTGGGTTCCTCCTCCAGAAATTCTGAACAGGATACCGTAAACGCCATTAGGATGAAAAAAGGTATTATATTTTTATAGTTCATAGCTATTAAAATTTAAAGTTGAAACCAAGGGTAAACGTTCTTGGTCTTGGATATTGAAAAAAGAAAATATTCTGGCCGAATTGGCTATCATTCGAAGATCCTTCTGGATCAAAACCCTGAAAATCGTCAGACTGTACCACAAAAGCATTGTCAACACTTGTATAGATCCTCAAGCTCTGTACACCTAAAGAAGTAACAAATTCATTTGGAAATGTATATCCTAACGTAAATAGGTTTCCTCTTAAATAAGAACCGTCAGCAACCCAATGGCTGTCTACCTGACTGTTCTGCCCAGAGAGACCCTGATTTCTGATTTGCTGTACTTGAGTGTCTTGATTGTTTGGAGTCCATCCTTGTGTAAGGATAGTCCTTAAACCGTTTGCGATACCCGTTCTATCTTCAATGGAGTGGGTTGCCTGCTGGAGGATGTCAACATCGTAAACGAATTGCAGGTCTACGGCAAAATCAAAATTCCCCAATCTGAAATTGTTGATAAAACTACCGGTCCATTTAGGAAGGCCATTACCGATGATCGTTCTTTCGGTAGAGCGTTTTGCCTCCCCAGGTATAGCACCCACTGCGGCAGCTTCCTCAACTTCATCAGTTCCCCAGGTACCTAAACGCTCCAGACCCCAGAAAGAAGCAACGGGCTCCCCTACACGAAGGATCGTATTACTGCCCGATACAAAATTTGGCCCAGGAAAGATATCTTCATTGTTAGCACCTAATTCTTCGATTCTGTTTTGATTGAAGTTCAAGTTGATTTTTGACTCCCAGTAAAATGTTTCTGTTGAGTATGTAGAACCTAAAGCAAATTCAACCCCTTTGTTAGATATGGAACCTATGTTATCCCTGATTGTAGAGAAACCGGTAGATCTTGGAATAGGCCTGTCTAAAAGCAAATCTTCCGTAAGTTTATAATAATAGTCCATTTCTAAACTAATACGTGGATTGGATCGTGTGGAAATTTCCATACCCACGTCAAACTGAGTTGTGGTTTCCCAGCCTACATCCGGATTAGGGATACGGCTAACAAAGCTATCATTTACACGCTGGCCATTGACCAATGCAGTTCCAGAAGATATGGTTGCAAGCGTAGAGTAAGGATCAATTTCCGTATTACCGGTGATACCATAGCTTGTCCTTAATTTTAAACGATCAATGAAATTGGATTCCGAAAGAAAGCCTTCTTCAGAAATCACCCAGCCCAAACCAATCGATGGAAAGAAACCGTATTTATTATTGGCTCCAAAACGGGACGAACCATCAGCCCTACCAGTCAAGGTTACCAAATATCTGTCCTTGTAAGTATAGCCAGCTCTCGCAAAATAGGAGTTGATGGACCAAGAATTATATTCTGAGCGAGGCTCGCCAAAAACACTACCAGACTGTAAACGATAAAAGGACAGTGAATTATCCGGAAAACCTTCAGATCTAGCGCTAAATGCAAAGAAATCACGCTCTTGCCAACTAGCACCAAGAACTCCATTTACACGGGAGTCACCGAACGATTTGTTATAGGAAAGAAAGTTTTCTTGTTGCCAGTAGGTATATTTTTCTTCTGAAACACTAGCGGAACCAAGTGGCGCCGACGTATTTAAGAGATCATTAGGTGAAAAATACCTGAAAGTCCTGTCCTGCTTATCAACACCAAATTGTGTTTTAAAGTCCAGGCCATCCGCTATATTGAACTGAAAATATACATTTCCAAAAACCTGATTCCGCAGGTTATTACGCACTTGCGTTTCCATCACATGAACAGGGTTTGCCATGGATTCAATGTTATAAGGATCTGTAATCATCCTACTGTTAGAATAGGTTCCGTCAGGAAAACGAACCGGGAAAATAGGAGGCATCTCGATCATGGTACGACGAGGTACCTGGCCACCGCCGCCTTCTTCGTAGCCATTTTCTTTTGTATAGTTGACAAGTAAGTTGGCACCAAAGGACAACCAGTCCTTTATTTCTGAATCGTACGTTATTTTACCGTTCCATCGCTCCAGATCATTGTTCAACATAATTCCTTCAGTGTCCGAAAAGTTTAGGAAGGCACCTACAGAAGATTTTCCATTATTAGACCGAACAGCAAGTTGATGGTTATGAGATATGGCGGTACGTGTGGCTTCTTCTTGCCAGTCAGTATCATATAAAGGATTTCCGTTGCTGTCAAAGATATTGGGGTCAGATTTAGTGAATACAGGAGCCGGCTCATTGGGGTTATATTTTGTCGCATTCGCAAAACCGGTTTCCACAACTTCCAGCCATTCTTCGGCATTTAGGAGATCCATCTTTTTACGTAGGCTACCTATACTCATGTAACTGTCATAAGACACATAAACACCCTCAGTCTTGGCCCCTCTCTTTGTAGTTACCAGGATTACCCCATTTGCACCACGGGCACCATAAATAGCAGTAGAAGATGCATCTTTTAGTACTTCCATACTTTCTATGTTGTTAGGATTTAAAAATTGGATATCCTGCATTACTACACCATCCACTACATAAAGCGGAGAAGAGCTTGAATTGATCGTTCCCAAACCGCGAATGATCACCCTGGGCGCCGCAGTAGGACTACCGGAATTAAGGTACACGTTTGCACCCGCAACTTTACCTTGTAAACCCTGCAAAGCGTTAGTAACAGGTCTTTGCAGCAAATCTTCTCCCTGAACGCTGGAAACGGATCCTGTTACATCAGATTTACGCTGCGTACCATACCCTACCACAACAACCTCTTCAAGAGCTTCGGTATCTCCTTCCATTTGGACATCAAGTGATCCACTTGAACTGGCCGTTTTTTCCTGGTTGACCATACCCACATAAGAAAAAACCAGGCTCGCTCCAGTTTCAATTACATCGATTGAATAATTACCGTCAAAATCTGTTACAACGCCATTATTTGTTCCCTTCTCCTGTACGCTCACACCTGGCAAAGCCATCCCGGTTGGATCTGTAACAGTACCGGTAACGGTTGTTTGACTTTGCAATGTACTATGACCCATAAAAGGCATAGCAAAAGTAAATGTGATGAAGAGCAATAAACTTAGTGCTCTTACTTTTTCAATTTTTCCGTGCTTACGTCTTTTCCGCTGAAAGACATAGGCAAATTCAGAGTAGTACAAATTTGTCATAGGTTATATATTTAGATTAACCGAAACTACTAAAACCTTTTAGTATGACAATGCAAATAATATTAAATTATCAAAATTTAACATTCAACTTTGTTGATTATATGCCCTAATGTTGGAAAAATTATAAATAAAACAACCACACATAAATGATATGGCAGATATTGAACCTGATAAATTAATATAGAAAATGTTCTACTTTAAAAAGCATATTTTGGATTTCAAAAGGTTTTTCTAAAAAATCATCTGCACCGGAGAGTAGGCATCCCTTTTTCGCACTTTCTAGAGCAGACATCATAATTACTGGAATTTTTGAAGTAACATAACTAGATTTGATTTTTTCACACAAAAGTGTGCCATCTAAATTCCCCAGACGCTTATCGAGCAAAATAAGATCCACCTCCGGAAGTTTAAGATTTTTAAAACTATTTTCAAATTTTTCAATGATATGAACCTTGTATCCCTTGTGCTCAAAAAAGTATTCGAGCATTTCGCAAATAATATGATCATCATCAACAATTAAAATCCTTTTCATCAATATTCCTTTCCGCTATTTTAGAGGTAACAATTTATGCGTTTGAAGCCATAAATTTAACGCATTTGGCCATGCATTATGAGTAGCTCCAGTACCTAGGCCAAAACCATGACCACCATTTTCATAAATATGCATTTCTGCGGGTACTTTATAGGTATTCAGAGCGGTAAAATATGTAAGGCTGTTCTCTACGGGCACGGCGCCATCGTCTGCCGCATGTATCAAAAATGTTTTGGGAGTAGCACTGTCTATTTGTTTTTCATTTGAATAGTTTTCCATGAGTTCCATAGTAGGGGATTTGCCCAGGAGATTTTCACGCGAACCTTTATGTGTTATGTCATCTAACATACTAATAACCGGATAAATAAGTATGGAAAAATCTGGCTTCGCACTGCTTTCACTTGAATTTTCATAGACCTTTTTATTGTAATGCGTGCTCAACGTACTTGCCAAATGCCCTCCTGCAGAAAATCCCATAATACCTACTTTATTCTCATCAATACCATATTTTTTAGCGTTTGTACGAACCAAGCGTATCGCTTGCTGTGCATCTTGAAGTGGGCCTATTGACTTGTCTTCCATTATCTCTTCGCTGGGAAGTCGATATTTTAGTACAAAAGCTGTGATTCCCCTTTCATTAAACCATTGTGCAATTTTAAAGCCTTCTTTATTAATAGCTAAAAAGCCATAACCGCCTCCTGGACAAATTACTACAGCCGTACCGTTGGGTTTACTGGGTTTAAAAAGGGTCATTTCTGGGACCGTAACTTGACTGACACCTACGAGTTGTTCGCCTTCCATCTCCTGCTTTTCTGTATAGGTAGCACTTTTTATTTCTCCCGGAATTCCACCTTCCCAAAGTTCTATTTTTTCCTGGGTGTGAGCAGATGAAATTAATAATGA
The DNA here is from genome assembly GCF_000733945.1 of Flavimarina sp. Hel_I_48. Lineage (NCBI taxonomy): Bacteria > Pseudomonadati > Bacteroidota > Flavobacteriia > Flavobacteriales > Flavobacteriaceae > Flavimarina > Flavimarina sp. Hel_I_48. The sequence continues at coordinate 83,920 of NZ_JPOL01000003.1, read as the reverse complement.
ACAAATAAGTACCATAAATGCTGTTTTTTTATCTTTTTTGATGGTTTTATAGTTTTTCATATCATATTTATTGAATAGCTATTAAAAATAGCCTATTCTCCACTATAGAGGAACAAATTGTGATATTTTAATATGATAAAATACCTCACACACCATTCTAAGCAGCGACAAAATAATTCTTTAGTCAAATAATGAAACAGAGGTATTCATTAGATGGATTTTTAAAAGAACCCTATAGGAGTTTAACTTTCCGCCTTTAACTTTTCTACAATTGCATCTACACAGTTGATTCCATCAATGGCGGCAGACATAATCCCGCCTGCATAACCTGCTCCTTCCCCGCAAGGATAAAGTCCGCTGATTTCGATATGTTCCAGGGTTTTCATATCACGTGGAATAGAAACCGGAGACGAAGTCCTGCTTTCCGGCGCATGCAAAATAGCATCGTTAGTCAAATATCCTTTCATCTTTTTCCCGAAAAGGACGAAGGCTTTTCGCAATCGGCGAGCAATCATAGGCGGAAGTACATCATTAAGATCTACAGAAACAATTCCGGGTTGGTAAGAGGTTTTAGGTAAATCCCTCGATATTCTTCCTTCCACAAAATCTATCATGCGCTGGGCGGGTACTTGCTGGGTTTTACCGGCAGCTTCCCAACATCTGCGTTCCACCATTTTCTGGAAATCAAGCGTAATAAATGGGTTTTCAGGGTCAAAATTCGGCAAATCTTTCGGTTCTATACTTACTACAACACCGCTGTTTGCATAAGGGTTATTGCGCTTGCTGGGACTCCATCCATTGGTCACCACTTCTTCCTGTTCTGTAGCGCACGGAGCGATTATACCCCCGGGACACATACAAAAGGAATAAACACCCAGACCATCTACCTGCTCAACCAGACTGTATGCCGCAGGCGGCAGGTATGGATTGTCTTGATCGCCGTGATATTGTATTTTATTGATAAGCGCTTGTTGATGCTCGGCACGCACGCCCAGCGCGAAAGCTTTTGCCTCGATCTTTATGTTTTTTTCATGAAGTAGATAAAAAATATCGCGGGCGGAATGTCCCGTGGCGAGAATGATATTTTCTGCATCGTACCATTTTTCGGCATTAATCTCTATGGCATTGACCGCTTTATTAGCTAGCCTTATATCTGTCAATTTCGAATTAAAATGCACCTCGCCACCTTCATTTAAGATCGTTTCGCGCATCGCAGTAATGATCTTCGGTAATTTGTTTGTGCCTATGTGGGGATGGGCATCTACCAGTATATCTGGATCTGCGCCAAAATGCACAAACCATTCCAGCGCTTTAAGTACGTTGCCGCGTTTTTTAGAACGGGTGTATAATTTCCCATCAGAATACGTACCCGCTCCTCCTTCACCAAAGCAATAATTGGATTCTGGATTGACGGTTTGTTCTTTGTTGATAATGGCCAGGTCACGACGGCGTTCGCGTACATCTTTACCACGTTCAAAAAGGATAGGTTTTATACCGGCTTCCAGTGCGCGCAGGGCTGCATAAATCCCGGCGGGACCGGCACCTATGATGATTATTTCGTTTTGACTACGAATTGGTTCTGGTTGAAAAGGTGGAAGTTTGCCACGTTCCTCATCTTTTTGCCATAGTTCAATTTGCACCTGAAGTTTTACGGGATTTTGCCTTGCGTCAATAGAACGTTTTCTGATACGCCATTCCCTAATATTTGCTTCCTTTAGGCGCCCTTTAGAAAGTGCTTTTTTAAGCAGTAACGCGCGATCTTCTACTTCCTGCGGAAGAATGGAAATTTGTACCAGTGTACTCATAAAATTGGCTGATTATAGTGAAAAACGGGTCTTAAAGGCTATTTTTTAACCGATTTTAGGTATAATTCCTCTACTTTGAGACGGGCCCACGGCGTTTTCCGAAGGAATTTTAGGCTGGATTTTATCGATGGATCATGGGTAAAACATCTAATATTGATACGGTCTCCCAGGGCGGTCCAGCCGTGTTTGTCTACTAGAAAATCGAGGATTTCAGCAAGTTTTACGCCGTGTAGGGGATTATTGGGTTGTGCTTCCATAAAAGGTTTGGTTTTTAAAATTAGCCCAGGATCGTTCCACCCTGTATTTTTTTCAGTACTGCCATTGCGGCCCGTTCGCCCGCAATCATCGCTGCGTTTAATGAGGGATTGAGCAATTGATCGCCTGCTAGAAATATACCATTTGTAAGTTGTGTTTCCGTGGGTGACATTTCATACTGCAATTGTGAAATATCCGGCAGTGCTTTTTTAATGGTGAATTGTTTCAAAAACGTGGCTCCCGTGATCTTACAATACTTCTCCAAGTCTGCAAGTATACGTTCTACCAACTGTTTTTCGGTCAAATTAGTCGGTTTTACCACAGTGACCGACAATAATTCACGCGCACCCTGCGCTTCGGTTTTTACCGAAGTATGATAGAAAATATTATTTATCAGGGATTCTGTATCTGCAACTAAACCAATTATGGCCTTTTGAATTTTTCTCTTATCAACTTCAAAATAGAGATTTATACAAGATTTCCAGGGAATTTCCTGATTTTTAAGATTAGTCACAAGATTACTTGCGGTTGTGGCAATAATGGTATTTTCACTGGGAATAACAGTACCATTTTCTAAGAAAATAGTGCCTTCTTCAACACGTTCTACAGGGGTGTTGAAATGAAATTTTGTTTTTTTCAACTTTGCCTTCAATTGTTTCGGTATTGCCGAAATTCCCCTTTTAGGGATATACGCGCTACCTTCCCCAAAGAGCTTAAAAACAAATTGAAACATACGGCTTGATGTGGCCAGGTTAGGCTCTAAAAAAATTCCGCTGAAAAAGGGTCTGAAGAAACGATGGATTACACGTTCTGAAAACCCAAAATCTTTCAAAAATTCTAATGAAGTCTGTTCCTTCTCTTCAAAAATAGCGTTTAAAGAAGTATTTTTCAGTTTCATATAAAGTTGAATCATCTTCGCTTTATCCCTTAAGTTCGCCAGTGAAGATGTGAGCGTGGGCACTAAAAATGACAGCTGACGTAAAGGATCGCCTATAGTGCTTTTTTTATCACTAAAAAACACTACCGCTCCTGGCAGAATTTCCTGTAAATCCAATGCGTCGTACTCCAGATATTGCTTTGCTTTAGGATAAGCGCCCAGTAAAATCTGGAAACCGTGATCCAACTGATAGTTATTATGCATTTCCGTTTTAAGACGTCCCCCTTCTTGGCTGGTACTTTCGTATATAACCGGAGCGTAGCCCTGCTCTTCCAGTACCAGCGCAGCGATAAGACCGCTGATTCCCGCGCCTATGATATGCACGGTACTCTTTTCGTTCCCTTCCATAATTTTCTTGTAAAAATAGCTAAATGTTATCGGATCGCCTGTGAACTGGAACAGGTTAATAGCGCAAAAAAAAAATTGGGCGTAGTAGTTTTTATGCTGTCTGTACTTCGTTGAAATGAGCTTTATCTAAATATAGTTTTGTCTAACTTTTTTTACCTAAATTTAAACAAAAAAAACTATGACAACATTATCTACACTTGCTATTTTAATTATAGCAGTTTCCATTATTATTGTTTGGGTATTTCGGTTTGACAATATTGTAAAGGAATTTAAGCAGTATGGTTTACCTGACATTGTACGCAATATGGTAGGGGCCGCAAAGATTGCGATTTCCACATTACTGGTTGCAGGCATATGGTATGACTCGCCTGTAGTCTGGCCAACACTGGCAATGGCATTTTTGATGCTTTGCGCACAGGTTGCACATATTAAAGTAAGAAATCCTTTTGTAAAATATTTACCTTCTCTGGCACTTTTAGTCCTTTCTTTATACGTGGCTGGGGTTTATTCAGAAGTACTTTAAATGAGCTTTCTCCATATAACTATGCTCGTTGTGGCTGCTTCCTTTTTAGGATATGGTTTTAGCTGTATCTTTAGTGATCGTATGCAACAGGAATTTATACGCTTTGGTCTGGAAAAGTGGCGCGTGTTTACAGGTATTTTACAAATCCTGGGAGCGCTTGGGCTGGCGATAGGTGTCAAGATTTCAATGATAGGGGCTATTGCAGCGCTGGGTTTGGCATTGTTGATGTTTTTAGGGTTTTTAACACGATTGAAAATCAACGATGGTATTAAAGCCTCTGCCCCTTCCTTTATATTGATGCTTCTCAATGCATACTTAAGTTATTGCAATTTTCAATTGCTTTAAATCCGTAGGTTGAATTTAATTTTTAGTTTACGAATTCACGAAATTTTAAACGTTATTTCTCAATTATTTGATTAGGCTAAATAATCAATTTATTTTTCACATAATTAAAAATGGAAAAGAAAACTTCAAAAAATATACTGGGAACTAATCTGATTTCCTGTTGCCTAGATCCTGTTACGGGCTATTTTAGGGACGGTTTCTGCAATACAGATTTATCAGATCAGGGGACACATATCGTATGTGCAATCATGACCAGTGAATTCCTGAACTATTCCGCGTTAAAAGGTAATGATCTGATTACGCCCAAGCCGCAATGGCAATTTCCCGGACTTAAAGCCGGTGATAAATGGTGTCTTTGTATTAATCGCTGGTTAGAAGCTGTAGATGCCGGCAAAGCACCTAAAATCGTGTTGGAGTCTTGCCATAAGGACGTTTTGCTCTATGCAAATCTCGAACTTTTAGAACAATATCAGTTTAAAGAATAGTTGCAATAAAAAACCTTCGCATTGCTTTATTTAAAACAATACGAAGGTTCTATTTTATTGGACAAATATGATCTTAACTTGCCATTGCCTGGCGATCTGCGAACTGACGCTGAATATTTTGCTGAAGTTTCTTTGAAGCGGTGTCCATGATATTGAGACTTTCCCCATTCAGGGTACAGTTCATTTTAAAAGTACCACCTTCCTCCTGATGCGATATTTCAGAAGTTCCTTTAACGAGTACTTTCACCCCTTTTTCCAACTTACTGATTATATCACTGGGTTCTTCAATATACTGAAGGGAAACAGACCAATCAGTTGCAATTGCTTTAATGCTACCATTAGAATCTTTCATCTCATCTTCATGTACCATTTTAAAGGTTACAATATAACCCTGATCACCCATTTTTAATTGAGCTGCTGTCTTAAGTGTTCCGGAAACAAAAACTGTGTTCATAATTTAATAATTTGGGGGATGATTAACATTTACTTTTCAAGCATTCATATTATAATTACTGAACAAATATAGTAGTTTAATTCTTACAAAACAAATGATAAAATTTCACTTTAGCCTCTGTTTGTATAATGCTCTGATTATAAGACCAATAAAAAATAATTAACGATAAAATATTTAAATTTTATTAAAATAATTAACTTTTAGTCCCATTAAATAAACTCAATATTCGTTTATATCAGTTAATATACAATATTAATCCGATAAAAAGATTAAAAACAAAAAAGATCCAATATGGATCTTTTTTTAATTCTATTAGACTTTTTTAAAGTTGGGTCAAATTTGCTTTTTAAAAATATAAAATACAATTACGCTATAGATTGGCTTTAAAAGTTAAAATACGTATTCAATGGATACCAATTATTTTTTGTTTCTTCGGTTGTAATTTTTATCTCCGCGTGTTTTCGGTTTCTTGTATTTTTTTGCTATTTCCCTCCTGTAGGAACCACCTTGATTGGTCTTTTGATTTTTCTCTTTTTTCTCATGAAAACTGGCCCCTTTCGTTTCACTTGGTTTGTTTGGATTGTTGGCTTCTTTGATTTCGGGGCGTTCTTCAGGTGCCAGTCGCGTAGCGATTTCTATTTCTTCCGGCAGCTCCATTATGGGCAAAGTGGTTTTCATCAACTGCTCAATACCTTCTTTAGCCTCCTGTTCTTTTGGGGTGTACAGCAAAAGGGAATGCCCTTCCTGCCCCGCCCTACCGGTACGGCCTATGCGGTGCATATAATTTTCAGGGAAACTGGGCACATCAAAGTTAATCGCATGACTTACCTGATCAAGGTCTACCCCGCGCGCCATGACATCTGTCGCGATCAGGATACGGGTTTTGCCTTCCTCAAAATACTTGATGGCATTTAAACGATAATTCTGTGTCTTGTTTGAATGAATAACATCCAATTCCCTAACGCCATTCGCGACCAATTCCTTTTGTAACCGCTCCACGCTTTTCTTATTGGAAACAAAAATCAAAACTTTTTTAAATTCAGTCTTCTTCAGCAGATGAATAAGAAGGTTTGCTTTCGTATAAAAGTTGGGGACCGCATAGGAAACCTGTTCAATATTTTCAAGAGGTTCCCCACTTAGCGCTACCGTGATACGTTCTGGCGCGGTAAAGAAACTATCAATCAACTCGGATACATCATCAGTCATCGTGGCCGAGAAAAGAATATTTTGCCGTCGTTGCGGAAGCATATCCAAAATATTCGTGAGCTGATGCCGAAAACCAAGATCTAACATCACATCTACTTCATCAACCACAAAATGTTTGATGGACTTTAACTGAATCGTACGGCTGAGGATCAAATCATTCAATCGACCAGGTGTCCCAACTAAAATATCAAGCCCCTGCGCTACCGCTTCCTTTTGTGGATTGATGTTCACCCCTCCAAAAACGCCGGTTACCCTAACGGACATGTATTTTGCATAACCCTGGATATTTTCCACAAGTTGACCCACAAGTTCGCGGGTGGGCACAAGAATCAAAATACGTGGATTATCCTGTTTGGAGAATTTTAAACCTTCCAGCAGGGGCAACATATACGCAAAGGTCTTACCCGTACCGGTCTGGGCAGTACCTACCACATCCCTACCCGAGCGAATCACGGAAAATGCATCTTCCTGAATCTGGGTAGGTTTTTTAAAGCCCAAATCTTCTATCGCATAATGCAATTGCTTGGATATTTTGAAATTATCGAAATTTTCTTCCATGGGGGAAATTTGGTTAAATGTTATTGGTTGAAGGTTGCAGGCTTGTTATAAACTGTAAAAATACGGGATGAAATATTTTATGGTGTAAGTGTTTAATTGGCTTGATAATATCGGATATAATGATCACTCCAAAGAATTGTTTTCGCAGAGAAATAAACTAAATCTGTTTTTATAATAAATTGTTCAGCTTTTCTATCGTTTCTCTTATTTTTCGTTCGATATCCTTTCCTTTTTCTAAACTTTTATTATTTGCCAAAATTCCATAGCTATTAATTAAATAAAGTGCTTTTTTAGAAATACTCATAAATTTAACAATATTTTTTCCTGCCGTCTAAATCTTTAATTGTGTCATAATACCTTTTCAAGCTATCGACAATATGTCCCGCAGTGTAATGTCTGACCTTTTAATTTTTTTATATTCTGAAGTATTTTTAAAGCAAATTATCTCCTGCATTAATTCCTCAAATTCTTCAACTAGACTTTTATAGCTTTCTTTAATTGATTTCTCTAAAAAATTTTTGTTTTGAGGAGGTTTTAGCTTATTCAACGTCTCATGAATTAGCAAATAGGAATTTTTAATGAAAAATATCTTTTCCCAATCTGTCTTTGCTGAAATTAAATTTTTAAGATTCACAGCCAAATCCAAAGTTGAAATTGTCAAATAACCGTTATAATTATTTAAATTCTCTATTTCAATAAATTCTGCTAAGTCTGCATTTGAATTGCAATTTTTAATGACTCTTTTAGACTTTTCGATCAAAGAAATTTGTTTTCTCATTCTTTCCAAATGTCTCGTATAGAAAATTATACTTTCATCACATTCAATTACTAATTCTTCTAACTTATTCATTTAGATTATTTTACTAATAAGAATTGCTATATCTCCAAATATAAACCTACAAGGAGACCTCCTACCGTCGGCAACACCTTGCAGGTTTTTATATATTCTTCATTCTTCATTCTTCATTCTTCATTCTTCATTCTAAAAACACAAGCTACACCTTACAATATACAGTGTACAACATCAAACTACTTTACAGGTATATCCTTTAAAATTTCCTGAACAAACGTCCAGAACTTCTGCAATGAAGTTATACTGGCGCGCTCGTCTGGAGAATGTGCGCCACGAATGGTGGGTCCAAAGGAAATCATATCCATTTCTGGATAATTCTGACCTAGAATACCACATTCCAGTCCGGCGTGACAGGCAGCGACTTCAGGCTCCTCTTCATTGAGTTTTTTGTATTTATCAACCAGAACCTTTAAAACAGCGCTGTCCATATTCGGTTTCCAACCTGGATATTCTCCCGAAAAAGAAACTTCACAACCCATAAGCTCAAAAGCAGCCTGTAAGGTTTTTGCAAGATCCTCACGCGAAGATTCCACCGATGATCGTGTTAGGCAAAGCACTTCAATAGTCCCGTTTTTAACAGTGATACGGGCGACATTGTTTGAGGTTTCCACAAGGTTTTCAATGTCTGGGCTCATTCTAAAAACACCATTCCAGGCGGCTTGTATAGCACGCACAAATTGCTTTTGTACTTCGGTATTCATTACTTTTCCTGGCACTTCAGCCGTTGTGCATTGGATTTTAAGCTCAGGATCGGTTTTTTGATATTCGGTTTTTATAGCTTCCGCAAGGGTCTTTATGTGTTTTTCAAAAGCCTCGGTTTTTGATTCTTCCACAACTACAAGCGCCACACTTTCCCGTGGGATCGCATTGCGCAAACCACCACCTTCTATTTTTGATAATTGCAAACCAAAATCTTCAAAAGCACTGACCAGCAAACGGTTCATCAGTTTATTGGCATTGCCCAGTCCTTTATGGATTTCCATCCCGGAATGACCTCCGGTAAGTCCGTTTACTTTTAAAGTATACGCCTTTTTAGTTGTGGCAACTTGTTCTTCCTCATACGTTCTGGTCGCAGTGATGTCTACGCCACCAGCACAACCTACACCTATTTCATCATCTTCTTCGGTATCCAGGTTCAATAGTATTTCGCCATTGAGAAGTCCGCTTTTAAGTCCTTTCGCGCCGGTCATCCCGGTTTCTTCATCAATGGTAAAAAGCGCTTCCAGCGCAGGATGCTCTATAGTATCACTTTCAAGGATCGCCATAATGGTGGCAACGCCCAGCCCATTATCTGCCCCCAGGGTGGTCCCTTTTGCTTTTACCCAGTCCCCTTCAATTTTCATGTCTATTCCCTGGGTGGCAAAATCAAAATCGGTATCGTTGTTTTTCTGGTGCACCATATCCAGGTGCGATTGTAAAACAACGGTTTTACGGTTTTCCTGACCTTTTGTGGCCGGTTTTTTTATGATCACATTTCCTACGGAATCTACCTTTGTTTCAAGGTTTAATCCTTCGCCAAAAGCCTTCATAAAAGCGATCACCTCTTCTTCTTTTTTAGAAGCGCGGGGTACCGCATTAAGATCGGCAAATTTATTCCAGACGGCTTTCGGTTCCAGGTTGCGTATTTCGGTATTGTTCATTGCAAATAAAATTTGGCGCGAAGATACGGGTTTCCGAAGCGAATTCAAGGAAATAGAAAATTAGCGTTTTTGGTCTATTTTTTAGCATTTTGAGGCTAGAAAACAGGTCTTTTAGTATATATTTTAAATATTTAGAAAGTGTTTCAGGATATTAGAACGTTCTCAAGGGTTACTTGTATTTTTTGATTCTTCAGTTCTTTTTGATATTGGGCGTTACCCTGCGGGTCGGGCTTTGCGTTGCAATCTTTCTGTTCGTGCCTCACAAAAAGGCTTCCTCCCGGTAGGGTCTGGCAGAGCTACTGCAATCCCTAACGCGGAATACGTAGATTTTTTGAAGTAGTTTATGGCTTAAATCGGCTTTTTTTCGGCAATTTTAGTCAAATTTTGAGCTGTTTTTGGACATTACCCTGCGGGTTGGGCTTTATGTTGCAATCTTTTGCTCGTGTCTCCCAAAAAGGCTTCCTCCCGGTAGGATCTTGCAGGGCTACTGCAATCCCTAACGCGAGATTCGTTTCCATATCCAGAAAATTTCCATAAAATCAAGAGGATTCTTGGTACAACCTAATGACTATTGAAAAATATTTAACGTTAATCTTCGCTTAAATGGTTTGCTATGGCGCGGGAGGATTCTATTTTTAAGAAACAAAAAACCAAAATCATGGATAAATTAGATGAAAATACCATAAACGAACGTCTGGAAAAAATTGACGGTTGGGAATATGAGGACAACGCGATTCATACCTCGCTTGAATTTGAAGACTTTAAAGAAGCTTTTGCAACTATGACGCGTATCTCTTTTGAGATCGAGAACCAGCAGCACCATCCTGAATGGACCAATACTTACAACCAACTTGTAATCTCGCTCTCCACCCACGATGCGGGCGGAGTAACCGAAAAAGATTTCAAACTTGCCCACGCGATCGAAAAAATAATCAACGGCTAAACGTTGAAAAAAGCAACAAAATAGTTTAAAAACAAAGCAAAATCTGTCCTTTTAGGTCAAAAATTGACTGAAAAGGGCGGGTTTTTTGTGTACTTAGCAACCGCTAAAAAACGTTTTTACTTTATAAGCTTTTAGTTAAATTTGCGCGAAACAATTCTATTTATGGGAAGAGCATTTGAATTTAGGAAAGCACGAAAAATGAAGCGCTGGAGCGCGATGGCCAAAGCCTTTACCCGCATAGGTAAGGATATCGTGATGGCCGTTAAAGATGGCGGTCCTGATCCAGATACAAATTCCCGACTTCGGGCCGTTATTCAAAACGCGAAGAGCGTCAATATGCCGAAGGATAACATTGAGCGCGCCATAAAACGCGCCAGTGATAAAAGCCTTGGCGATTTTAAGGAAGTACTTTTTGAAGGTTATGCGCCCCACGGAATTGCCGTATTGATAGAAACCGCAACCGACAATAATAACCGTACCGTGGCCAATATACGTTCCTATTTCAACAAATGTGACGGAAACCTGGGTACTTCAGGATCAGTTGAATTTATGTTTGACCACACCTGTAATTTCCGGATTCCCGCTGAAGGACTTGATCCCGAAGAAGTAGAACTTGAGTTTATTGATTATGGTGCAGAAGAGGTTTTTGAAGACGAGGACGGCATTTTAATCTATGGTCCGTTTGAAAGTTTTGGCGCCATTCAGCAAGCGCTCGAAGAAAAGGATATTGAGATTCTTTCTTCCGGCTTTGAGCGCATTCCACAGGTTACCAAACCTCTTTCTGCAGAAGATGCGCAGGATGTTGAAAAATTACTGGAAAAGTTAGAAGAAGATGATGATGTACAGAATGTTTATCATTCTATGGAAGAAACTTCTGACGGGGAATAACATCGTTTTTACTTCCTGTTTTTTATAGAATATCAATTGAGTGCCAGGCACTTTTTAAAGCATAGCCATCATTACCTCGTAATGATGGCTTTTTTGTTATATAAAACACTCAAAAAGATAATAGTCCTGCGTAGTAGTTAGGTTGTCAAGATTAAAGGATTAGCATAAATACGACACAAAGATCAAGGTAAATTCAGTATTTGGTTTAAATAGAACAGGAAATCAAAATATTTATAAAAAACTATTAAAGTTTTCTTAATCCAATTTTTTTAAGCAATTTAGACCTTCCAACACAAACCTTAACACTATGAAAAATCTCGCTTTAGGGATATTCTTCCTCTGTTATTTTTTTGCCTCCTACGGTCAAAATATTACCGGTACGGTCACAGATCCTACCGGTATCGCTTTTCCAGGCGTTTCTGTTCTCGTCCAGCAAACAAACCGGGGCACCACTACAGATTTTAATGGTAAATACACTATAGATGCCTCTGCCGGCGACGTGCTGGAGTTTACCTATATAGGCATGCAGACGCAATCCATTACCGTAGGCACAGATCAAACCATCAATATTCAAATGGAAGATGATACCCAGGAGCTCAACGCCGTTGTGGTAACCGCGCTTGGTATAAAAAAAGAAAAGCGCTCTGTGGGCTATGCCGTTCAGGAACTTGATAATGAAGAACTCACCAGAAACAGTAATAATGACGTGCTGGGCAGCTTGCAGGGAAAAATTGCCGGGGTAAATATTAATTCTTCCAGTGGGGCAGCCGGTGCAGGATCTAATATTATTATACGTGGTATCACCTCCCTCAATCCTGGCGCAAACAACCAACCTTTATTTGTTGTGGATGGGATTCCCATAAGCAATCAGGCGCCATCGGGCAGCCTATTACCAAGTACCGGATCCAATGCTCCTTCAAGTTCTGAACAGTTTTCTTTTACAAACCGGGGTGCCGACCTTAACCCCAACAATATTGAAAGTGTAAGTGTTCTTAAAGGTCCGGCAGCAACCGCCCTTTATGGTCTGCGTGCGGCAAATGGGGTCATTCTGATCACTACCAAAAGAGGACAGAACAACACGATGAATTTTAATTTCAAATCTACGGTAGGTTTTAGTGAGGTAAGCAAAACCCCGGACATACAGACCAAATGGCGGGAAGGTTTTAATGGTAAAATTATTTCAACCCCTAATGAAAATGCGCCTTCTGGCTACGATTATGCTGAAGGTGAAACCTTTGGTTTTTGGTCATTTGGGCCAGAATACCGCTCGGGGGAACCCATTTATAACAATTTCAGGGATCTTTTTAGAAAAGGCTTCACATCTACAAATACCTTTAGCTTAGGCGGAGGTGGTGAAACCTATACGTATTTTGGTTCCATCGTGCGGTCTGATGATGAAGGGATCGTTCCCAATACCAATTTTGACCGTACCACACTAAAATTGAACGGTTCGATAAACATAACTCCAAAATTCACCATAGATCCATCCATATCTTATATCAAATCTAAAGGAAGAATGCCCAATGGTGGCGACAAATCCATAATGAGTTCGCTATCGTACTGGACGCCTACTTTTGATGTAAACGATTATCTTACCGCAGATGGCAGTGAGCAAAATTATACCGCTGGCGTTGCAGACAACCCGCGCTATTTTGCCGAAGTTAGCTATTTAGACAGTGATGTTGATCGCATCCTGGCTAATACAAAACTTAATTACAAACCAGCCGACTGGGTTAATATCTCATACCAGATAGGTATTGACAATTATCACGATGACCGTTTTCGTTTTGTTCCCAGTGACATCGATCCCGGTTCTGCCACAAATGGTTTTATCGTACGGGAAGGTCTTAACTACAATGAGGTCACTTCAAACTTGTTTGTGACCTTTGATAAAAAACTGAGCGAAGATTTTTCGGCATCACTCCTTTTGGGAAATCAAATTTCAGACATACGTTCTAAACGCCTTACGCGCCGTGGCGAAGGACTGGATCTTGCAGCTCCCACGGTTTTTGGTCAGGCAACCAACTTCTTTGATGATCGCGGTGGCACCGAACAACGCATCGTAGGGATTTTCGGGAATTTGAGACTAGAATATAAAAACGTCCTGTATCTGGATATTACCAGCCGTAATGATTGGTCCTCTACCCTACCCAAAAAGAACAGGAGCTTTTTCTACCCATCAGCAAGTTTGAGCTACGTTTTTTCCCAGTCACTGGAAAATGCAGATGCCCTACCAGATTTTTTCTCTTACGGAAAATTGAGGGCTTCGTATGCAGAAGTTGGAAAAGATGCCTCCCCTTATCTCGGGATCTATTATGATCAACCCACAGATTTCCCATTTGGCACCATAGATGGCTATTCCCGTAACAGCCAGGGTGCTTCTGATCAGTTAAAACCAGAACGCACTGCTTCCCTTGAATTTGGTGGCGAGTTTAAATTTTTCAAAAGTCGGTTAGGTTTTGACCTTACCTATTATAAACAGAACAGTAAAGATCAAATATTACCGGTTCCGGTAGCACAAACCTCAGGTTTTAACACATTTGTGCTTAATGCCGGGGAAATAGAAAATCAAGGTTTTGAGGCATTAATGACCATTGTACCCGTGAAAACCAAAGACTTTAGATGGGACATTAATGTCAACTGGTCTACCGTAAATTCTGAAGTGCTTTCCCTTCCGGCAGGCATTGACGAGATTGTATTTGCTGACAGTGGTTTTGCAGGTATTGTTTCAAAACTTCAGGTGGGCGGTGCACCGGGAGATCTTTTTGGGTATATCTGGCAACGCGATGAAAATGGCAACCGGATTATTCAGGAAGATGGTTTTCCACGCGTACAGGCAGATAATCCTTCAGATCTGGTAAAAGTGGGCAACGCCATGCCTGACTGGCTGGGAAGTATAGGTAGTACTTTTACTTACAAAGGCCTATCATTTTCCTTCTTGTTAGAACGCAGGGAAGGTGGCGATCTGTATGATTCCGGTCAGCGCAATGGTATAAGAAATGGAAATTTAAAAATAACAGAACAACGCGGCGAAGAAGTTATCCTTGACGGCGTACTGGAAAACGGAACACCAAACAATATACCGGTAACCATTACCCAGGATTATTACCGCAGTTCTTCCTTTTACAACCGCGCTGCGGAAATACTGGTACAGGATGGTTCCTGGTGGCGCTTGCGCAATGTGACCCTGTCCTACGACCTGGATGAGAAACTTATCCAAAAAACTCCATTTAACGGCGTCACTTTTAGTCTGACAGGAACTAATTTATGGATCGATACTCCTTTTAGGGGCTATGATCCCGAGGGAACTCAATTTAGTGCCGGGTCTAATGCGTATGGCTTTACAGGTCTCAATATTCCAAATACGCGTTCCTATTTATTTTCCGTAAACCTAAACTTCTAAACGATGAAAAAAGTAAACATATATGCGATCGCAGTTCTGAGCCTTTTGGTATTTTCGGGCTGTGATGATTATTTAGGGGACAATCTTGATCCCAATCAGGAACTTGAAGAGAATCTTTCACCTTCAGACCTGTTGCCCACGTCTATAGTTTATACCTCTTCGGGGTACTATAATATAGGTGTAAATATTTGTCAGTATTCCCAGCAGATCGCCTCGTATTTTCAACCTGGAGCAGATACGCAGGAAGAAATTCAGATAACTGGCGGTTGGTCTTTTATCTATTTACAGGCACTCCCTGATATTCAAACCATGGAAGAGCTCGCGGTAGAACGCAATTCTACATCCTATCAAGGTATTGCAAAAATATTGCAAGCCACAAACCTGGGGCTGGCAACAGACCAGTGGGGTGCTATTCCCACGAGTGCGGCTACGCTGGGAGAAGAAGATTTTACGCCCACATTTGAATCTCAGGAAAACGTATACACTTTTATAAATACGCTTCTTGACGATGCCATTGCTTTGCTGGAGCAGGATGATACCTCGGGTCTAACCGTAGGCGAAGATGACCTGATCTACGGTGGTGATCTTTCAAAATGGATAAAAACCGCTTATTTCCTAAAAGCAAAATATGCCCTGCATACTACAGAAATTGATCAAAACGCAGCGGTAACCGCGGTTCTTGCTGCGTATCAAAATGCTTTTACAAGCAATGATGATGATTACCAACTTGTATACAATACCCGTAATTTCAACCCCTGGTATGCCGGGGTTGTGCTTCCCAATGCTACCGGAAATGCCTCTGTTTTGCTTTCTGATCAGCTCATAAGCCTTATGGACGGGACGCAATTTCCATTTGACGGCATTGATCAGGATCCCCGCCTTCCGCTGATAACCACTTTGGGAAGTGAGGAAACACAATATTTAGGCGCCATTAACGGTAGTGCCGGGATTCACGCTTTTGGAGCTACCGATGATGATCCCAATGTGGGCGCTACCACAGACTTTGGCGCTACAGATTTCTACAGTTCCCAAACTGCTCCTGTTCTTATCGGAAGTTTTTCTGAATTGAAATTTATGCAGGCCGAAGCTCTTTTTCTACAGAATGGTGGCGGGACAAATTCTACCGGAACAACCGCTGCCGGCTACGCAGCGTATCTGGATGGCATACGTGCAAATTTTGATAAAATTGGTGTTGATGCGGCAGCACGTGACGCTTATCTTGCCGACGCTTCCGTGGCCGTAGGCGCAAACAATCTTACGCTTGCGCTCCTTATGCGTGAAAAATATATTGCAACGTTCTTGAATCCAGAATCTTTTGTTGATTTACGCCGCTACGACTTTAATCCGGAAGTATTTGCTGGATTGGCCCTTCCGGTTAATCACAACGAGATATTGAATAATCAATGGGTTCGCCGGGCACAATATCCCGCAACCGAACAAACCCGTAATGGCGAAGAAGTTGAAAGGGTTATTAAAGGAATAGGTGAAGGCGTATGGTGGGATAAAGATTAATCCCTACAGTTATACTTTACAAAAACGGTCATTTTAAGGATTTTGAGTAAAAAACCTTTAGAAATGGCCGTTTTTTCGTGCTTTATGCCAATAAATCAGGCATTTTTAGCTAAAAATTCATTTATCAGTCCGCATAAATTGGCAATATCTTCCGGGGTATGCCCGGCGCTAAGGACAATTCGGCTGAGTACCACCGCATCAGAATTGGGATAGTTGAAATGGGTTACTAAAACGCTGTTTTCCCTTAAATATTCAGCAAGTTGTATACTGCGGAAGGCAAATGCCGGATGTCCTGCCGTATATTGAAAAAACGACTTATTATTGACCAAATCGAGGAAAAAATTGACATTTTCCGCCAGTTTTTTGCGCTGTTGCGTATAAATTGAATCGGCCTCCAGAAGTGTTGCTATGCTTGCCGGCGACGCCGGACTAGAACCCCCGAAGGGCAAACTGTTCTTAAGGTGATCGATACGATTAATTTCACCGAGAATAAAACCTGCCTGAATCGTGGGCCCTTTGCTCAGGGAACCGCAAACCAGAAGTTCCCGTGCACCCAGAAGAGACAATTTTGAGAATGCTCCGCTACCGTATTCCCCTATGATTCCAATGCCATGAGAATCATCTGCCACAAGAATAATTCGATCTAAAGGAAGTGTTTTTAAAAATTCAAAATCGGGGAAATTTTCATTTGAAAAAGTTACAGTATCCAGGAATAAAACTGGTGTTTGCGACGGGTTTTCATTGAGGTGTTTTTCTAGCGCATGCTCTAAATCAGCGTTAGAACCATAAAAAAGATCCCTTTTCCGCGATAGCGCCGTATGCGTGTGGGGCATATAAAAAACCGCGTAACCATCTTCATCAAAATAATCACGCAGCAACTGCCCGGCCAGATACCCCGAAGAGACTATTAGCGAGGCTTCAGCACCGGTCCAGTTTGCCATAAAGGTTTCTGCCTCGTCATAGATCTTAAGCCTGATATTCGATTTTCTCGAAGCGCCGTGACTTACACCATATTCCTTGATATTTTTGATTAGTAGATCCTCAAATTCGGGATGATGTTGAAGCCCCAGATAGGAAGTCCCACCAAAATAAAGGTATTCCCGGCCGTTTTCGGTTATTGTTCTCGCGGGTACTTTTTTGAGATAAATAGCCATTTTAGAATAAGGTTATCCCGCAACCGCCCAATTGTGGAAATACCACTTCGCCCCCATCTTTGATCTCTGCCCCTTTTGCAATATCTTCCCTAAGTAACATCGCACCATCCATATCCACAAAATCAAGCTGCGGTAACAATTGCGCAATCGCAGATATTCCCACGGAAGATTCCGTCATGCAGCCTACCATTACCTTTAGTCCTTTTTGTTTGGCTTCGGCAATCATTTTCCGTGCAGGTGTTAGTCCGCCACATTTGGTCAATTTTATATTGATACCGGTGAAATGACCGGCACATCTGGCCACATCTTCTGGTACGATACAGCTTTCATCTGCGATTATGGGCAGTGCGCTTTCTTTGATTACGCGCTTCATGTCTTCCCAATTGTCGGCTTTTAAAGGCTGCTCGATAAATTCAACGCCCATTTCTTTTAGGATCGGTGCGTTTTCAATGGTTTGTTCCGGGCCCCAGGCACAATTCGCATCCACCCGAAAAACAGCATCCGTATGCTTACGCAGTTCGCTTATGATGGCAACATCGTCTTCCGTGCCCAGTTTGATTTTATAGAGCGGCCAGGGCAGTTCCTGCATCTTTTCGACCATTTTTTCCACGGTGTCCAGACCTATGGTATAGTTGGTTTTTGGATACTGCGCGGTCGTGGTTTCCCAAAGTTCATAAAGCGGTTTCCGCTGAATTTTTCCGTAAAGATCATTTGCGGCCAGATCTAACGCGCAGAGGGCGAAATTACTAAGCTTCAGTGTCTTTAAAAAGGAGTAAAAATCTTCTGGTTTTTTAAAGGAATAGGCTTCAATCTGGGTGCGATTTTGCTCAATTTCCTCCATCATACTTTTCACCGTGATGTTGTAATACGGGTTTGAAGTCGCCTCGCCATGCCCTATATTCCCCTGGTCGCGAAGGGAAACAATAAGCGTATCCTGAAAATCGTGCGATTCCCTCGAAATGCTGAAGGTGTGCTTGAGCGCGAGCGTATATTTTTTTAAGGTGATTTGCATGATTCAAGTTGGTTAAAATAAGGACTGAAAATACCGAAAATCGGTCTTTTTTAGGTCTAAAATCACCGAAAATTAAGGTTATTTGAACATATTTATGAGTTAGCGATTGGGTTACGACCTATTATTTGAATAATGGGAAAATAAATACCTTATTTTTGAATATCATTAAGGTTCTTTCCATTTATACGACTTAAGTCTAGCTATGAAAGATTATTTCACCATCATAAAAGATTCTTTTACCGGGTATTGGAACTATCTGGGTGATGAAATAGTGAACCCCGGCTGGACAAATTACTTCTACTGGCTGATCGCGCTATCGCTGCTTGTTTTTACGATAGAGATCGTAATTCCCTGGCGTAAAAAACAACCCATTTTGCGCAAAGGGTTTTGGCTTGACGCTTTTTATATCCTGTTTAATTTTTTCCTTTTTTCCCTTGTGGGCTACAACGCGATCTCGAATGTGGGCGTGCAGCTTTTCAATGATTTTCTAGGTTTATTTGGTATAAAAAATATCGTGGCTTTTGAGGTACAGTCTTTTCCCGTTTGGGGACAGCTCGCCATTATGTTTGTCATTGCAGATTTTATACAATGGAACGTTCACCGAATGTTGCACCGTGTACCGTGGCTCTGGAAATTCCATCAAGTACATCATAGCGTTAAGGAAATGGGTTTTGCCGCGCAGTTTCGGTTCCATTTTATGGAAACCCTTGTGTACAAAACCGTACAGTACATTCCACTGGCCATGATAGGCTTTGGTATTGAACAGTTTTTTATCGTACACATGTTCGCCGTCTTCGTAGGACACCTCAATCATGCCAATGTAAATTGGAATTATGGCAAACTGGGCTATCTTTTCAACAATCCCAATATGCATATCTGGCATCATGCGAAAGAACTGCCGGCAGAACATCCTTACGGAATGAACTACGGACTCACCCTAAGCATCTGGGACTATCTCTTTGGTACGGCATACGTTCCGGGAGATGGGCGGGATATCGAACTGGGATTTCATGGAGAAGAAAAACTCCCCAAAGATTTTACAGGTCAGGTAGTATATCCTTTTAAGAGCAAAGAATGATGCTTGCAGGGGGTTCTTTTTAATTTTGCTGGGTTTAAAAGCCGCACTAGGCAACAATATTTTATTTTTACAGCAACCTTAAAGTTAAGCGTCAATGAAAATCAAGCAGTTTGAAGATAAAGCCCTCTCCCATTTCTCCTACGCGATCGTAAGTAATGGAAAAGTGGCCATTATTGATCCAGAGCGTGATCCCGCCATATATTATGCATTTGCCGAAGAAAATCAAGCGAAGATCACCGCTGTTATAGAAACCCATCCCCATGCCGACTTTATAAGTGCGCACTTGCAAATTCATAAAGAAACGGGTGCTACAATCTACACAAGTAAAAACGTGGGGGCACAGTATGCGCATACTGCTTTTGATGATGGCGATCACTTTAAGCTGGGCGATATAAGCTTTGAAGCGATCAATACTCCCGGTCATTCTCCAGACAGTATTACCATAGTTGCCAAAAATGCTGACCAAACAGTACTTTTTACCGGTGATACCTTATTCGTGGGCGACGTGGGCAGGCCAGACTTGCGGGAGAGCAATGGCAACAAAAAAGCCACCCGTATGGAACTTGCCAGGCAAATGTACCACAGTATTAAGCATAAATTTGACAAACTTCCTGATGAAGCCCTTATTTATCCCGCTCATGGCGCGGGTTCGCTTTGCGGAAAAAGTATGGGAGACGCATCATCATCCACACTGGGCAATGAACGTAAGGGCAATTGGGCATTTAAGGAGCAAACGGAAGAGCAATTTGTTGATGCCCTTCTTGAGGGGCAGGCGTTTATTCCGCATTATTTTGGCCATGCGGTAGATACGAATAAGGAAGGGGCAGAAAATTTGAGTTTGGCGTTAAGTGCAATTCCGTTGAAGGTGAGTTCAGATGCTGTTCCTGCGGGCGCATTAATTATAGATACGAGGGATGAGGCCGCTTTCAAAAAGAATCACCTTCCCGGAAGTTTTAACATCATGGCAACCGGTGTAAAAATGAGCTTTGAAACCTGGCTGGGTGCTATCGTAAAACCCGGAGAACAATTTTATCTCGTTTCGGAAACTGTAGAAAACGTTTATAAATCGCTTCAAAGGGTAGCTAAAATAGGATTTGAGCGGCAGGTTAAAGGCCTTCTCACCCTACCGGAACACGCCTTAAAGCATTTTCAAACCCTGGATCTTTCCCATTTTGAAGAACATACAGATGCGTACACTATAGTGGATATACGTAATAAAAAAGAAACTGATGAAAGCAAATTTTTTGCAAGCGCTTTGACCATCCCATTGCATGAATTACGGGAACGTGCGGATGAAATTCCGGCAGAAAAGCCTATTGTTGTGCACTGTGCTGGTGGTTATCGTAGTGCGGCCGGCAGCAGTATCGTGGCCAACCATCTGAAAGATACGATGATTTACGACCTTAGCGATGCTGTCAAAAAATTTCAGTAGAGGTTAATAAAACAACACAACTAAGCATGCAAAGAAGAATTTTTAGCTGTTTTTGGCCATTTTTAGCCGTTTTTGGGTTGTTTTTAGGCTGCGCCGAAGAGCAAAATGAAAATCTGAGCATTGCCACCGCGGCCAATATGCAATACGCCATGCAGGAACTGATCAGTGAATTTTCGGCTAAAAGTAAAATAGGCTGCAACATGATCGTGAGCTCTTCCGGAAAGCTGACCAACCAGATCAAGGCGGGCGCACCTTATGACATTTTTGTTTCCGCAGATATGAAATATCCCGAAGAATTGTATAAAAGTGGCCTGACCTATGAAAAACCAAAAGTCTATGCGTATGGAGAATTGGTTTTGTGGACTCTCAATGACACGCTTTCACTTACTATGGAAGCGCTAAAACTTCCCGGGGTGAAACATATTGCGCTGGCAAATCCTAAAACCGCGCCTTACGGTGCAGCTGCCATAAAAACGCTTGATTATTATAAATTACGCGATGAGGTAAGTGATAAGTTGGTTTTTAGTGAAAGTATTGCCCAGACCAATCAGTTTATTACTTCAAAAGCTGCAGAAGTTGGCTTTACGGCAAAATCGGTGATTTTGTCTTCTGCCCTGAAAAATAAAGGTACTTTTTTAGCCATTAATGACAGCGCCTATAAGAAGTTAAGTCAAGGTATCGTACGTATAAAACGAGATGAAAAATCAGAAAAAGCATCACGGTCTTTTTATGATTTTATGTTTTCAGCGGAAGGGCAAAATATCCTAAAAAAACAGGGTTACACGACACCTTCTTTATGAATACGGTCAGGGCAAAAATAGTACAACTTGAATGTAGCGCCAGCATCACGCTGGTCACGCTGGAAACCGAAGCAAACATTTTGTTGCAACTGCTCGTCATTGATACGCCACAAACGGCCAGCTATTTGCAAAAAGGAAATACGGTACGTGCAATTTTTAAGGAAACCGAAGTCATTCTTGCGCTGCCAACTTCAAAAGATATCGCGATCCCAAATGCAATTCATGCAAAAATCAGTAAACTGGAACAGGACACTTTTTTGACGCGCGTTTACCTGGAAAGCGCCATGGGCGGACTTACGGCACTCGTACATTCAGAAACCTTCCGGAATTTGAAAATTGGTCTGGGCGATGAGGTTCTCGCACTGGTAAAAATGAACGAAATCATGCTTGCGCAATGATAAACTGGGATCCCTTGTTGCTAACATTTAAACTTGCGGGCTTCACGACCTGCTTGTTATTGATCATAGCCATCCCGCTAAGTTATTATCTGGCCTACTCCCGTTCCCGTATTAAACCTATACTGGAAACGCTGGTCAGTATGCCTCTCGTACTGCCGCCCACAGTGCTTGGTTTTTATCTTCTGGTCACCTTTAGCACCGGGCATCCCATAGGTCGGTTTTTTGATGATGCACTGGGAATTCGATTATTGTTTTCTTTTCCAGGGCTGGTAATTGGTTCGATTATTTATAGCCTTCCTTTTATGGTACAACCTCTTCAGGCTGGGTTTGCTGCTTTGCCCGTTTCGCTCAAAGAAGCCTCTTACGTCCTGGGGAAATCCAGCTTAACGACTATGATCCGGGTGCTGTTGCCCAATATGAAACCTGCCCTGCTCAGCGGTATTGTGCTCGCTTTTGCGCATACTGTGGGTGAATTTGGCGTTGTATTGATGATAGGCGGTAATATCCCCAACAGCACGCGTGTGGCTTCCATCGCCATTTATGACGAGGTGGAAGCGCTCAATTATGACGCTGCGAACACATATTCTCTTATACTTTTTGCCATAACCTTTTCCCTGCTATTATTGGTTTATCTTTTTAATGGAGGTTACTTTAAAAAAATTCTTCCTTAACGAAATAGTATGATCGAAATATCCCTGCGGAAAGCCTTGAATTTAGCAAAAGGCGCTAGTGTTTTAGAGGCAGACTTCAACCTGCAGCCTGAAATTGCGTACACACTGTATGGCGCTTCCGGAGCGGGAAAAACCTCTATTTTCAGAATGCTATCTGGCCTGATGAAACCAGATTGCGGGCGTATTACAGTTAATGGAACGATTTGGTACGATTCCGAAGAAAAAATAAATCTTAAACCACAACAGCGCAATGTGGGTTTTATGTTTCAGGATTATGCACTGTTTCCTAACATGAGCGTACGTGAAAACCTCAATTTTGCACTAAAAAAGGGTCAAAATAAGTCCATTATTGATCATTTAATGGAGATAATTGAACTTAACGAACTGCAGCACCGCAACCCGCAAGAACTTTCTGGGGGACAGCAACAGCGCGTTGCGCTGGCACGTGCACTGGTAAATAAACCTGAACTGGTTTTACTGGATGAGCCGCTGGCAGCACTTGACAAAACCATGCGTTTGACCTTGCAGCGCTATATAACCAAAGTACAGCAGGAATTTGGTTTTACGCTACTCTTGATAAGTCACGATGTGGGCGAAATCTTAAGGGTCTCGCAGCAACTTTTTGAGCTAAAAGATGGCCAGCTGCAACCGCCACGGGAACCGGCTTCTTTTTTTACAGGAAATGCGGTAAGCGGTAAATTTCAGTTTGAAGCCGAAATAATCAATAGTAGTAAAGAGGGTATTTTATTCATCCTAGACCTGCTAGTGGGCAACCGGCTCATAAAAGTGGTCGTACCGCCAGAAGTTGTGGCAGACCTACAACCGGGGGATCAGGTGATCGTTGCTTCTAAGGGATTTAATCCGCTTATTTACAAGATTTAAAGACAGATCGATTAAAGCTTTTTTAATTACTGTAGATTTCACTTCACGCTTAGGATTGCGTACTGTATTTTTAAACAAAAATATCTTGCCCCAAAAATTATATTCCCTACTTTTTCTTGCCTTTTTTGTTTCTGTAATCAGTTATGGGCAGGAACAATTTACGCTGAGCGGCACCATAAGTTCGGCAGATTCCAATGAGACGCTTATCGGTGTGAATGTGATTTTCCCTGAGTTGGCTAAAGGTGTCGTCACGAATGGCTATGGTTTTTATTCCATCACATTGCCCCGTGGGACGTACGATCTGCAAATCAGCTTCTTGGGATTCCAGAACATTTCCCAGACCTTGGAGCTCAATGCTGATAAGCGTATCGATTTTTCACTGGAAGAAGCCGCCGAAGCACTTGATGAAGTAGTCATCAAAGAAGATGTGGAACGGTTAAGCATCAGAAAGCCACAAATGAGCGTAAATGCGTTGAGCGCTTCAACCATTAAGCAGATTCCCGTCGTGCTGGGCGAGGCAGATGTATTAAAATCAATACTCTTATTGCCCGGGGTCACCAGCGGTGGCGAGGGCGCTTCTGGCTTTAATGTGCGCGGCGGAGCGGCAGATCAAAACCTGATTCTGCTTGACGAGGCCATTATTTTCAATTCTTCGCATTTGTTCGGTCTTTTTTCGGTTTTCAATCCTGATGCGATCAAAGATCTCAAATTGTACAAAGGTGGGATTCCCGCGAGTTACGGTGGACGAGTAAGTTCGGTACTTGACATTTATCAAAAGGAAGGAAACAGTAAAGAATTCCACGCAGAAGGTGGTATAGGAGCGGTTGCCAGCCGGCTGCTGGTAGAAGGACCTATTGTAAAGGACAAAGCCGCGTTTTTACTGGGCGGAAGGGCAAGTTATGCCCACCTTTTCCTTCCATTGTTCGACAATGATAATTCGGCTTACTTTTATGATTTAAATACCAAAGTCAATTATAAAGTAAACGACAACAACAACCTGTACCTTTCAGGCTATTTTGGTCGGGATGTTTTTGATATTAGCGAGCGCTTTGTAAACACTTATGGAAATACCACCTTGAACCTGAGATGGAACCATTTATTTTCAGACAAGATTTTCAGTAATCTTTCACTGATATATTCGGATTATTATTACGGACTTTTACTCGATTTCGTTGGGTTTAATTATGACTCTGGTATTCGCAATTTTAACCTGAAATATGATTTTCAGCATTATATAAAAGATAATTTTCGGCTGAATTATGGCATAAACAACGTCTATTATCGCTTTAATCCCGGATTTATCAAACCGAACAGGGCAGATTCTGGCATAATTGAAGAACAATTGACCCAGAAGTATGCAAATGAATTTTCTGTTTACGCGGAAGCTGAACACGATATTACTACTTCGCTCAGTTTGCGTTATGGATTGCGATTAAGCCATTTTACACGACTGGGACAGGATGAACTCAACAGTTACGCTAATGATAACCCCCTGAATTATAATGCCGCTCTGGGAATATATGAACCGGCGGAGCCCATCGCCACCTTAACCTATGATCGCAGTGATGCGATTGCAACCTTTACCAATTTTGAACCACGCTTTTCCCTTGCTTACGCTATTGACGATGATAAGAGTATTAAGGCAAGTTACAACCGCATGGCGCAATACCTACATTTGATCTCCAATACCAATTCCCCCACCCCTCTTGATGTGTATGCGCCCAGCGGAAAATACCTCAAACCGCAGCTGCTTGATCAATATGCCCTGGGCTACAATACAAACCTTAAAAATGGTCAATATTCTCTGGAAACCGAAGCTTTTTATAAAAAAGTGGACAACCGCCTGGATTATAGAAATGGGGCGCAGCTTATAGCCACCCGCGCGGTTGAACGTGAAGTTCTTGCGGGGGAATCACAAGCCTACGGCCTGGAAATCCTATTTAAAAAAAATGAAGGTGCCTTTACCGGTTGGTTGGCCTACACCCTATCCCGTAGCGAGCAGCGCACCCCGGGCAGAACGCCACAGGAAATTGGGATCAATAATGGAGCCTGGTATCCCACGGCCTATGATAAGACGCATGATTTGAGTCTTTATATAAACTACGAACACAGTTCAAAATGGAACTTCAACGCCAATTTTCTCTACCAGACGGGGCAGCCTACCAATTATCCCGTAAATCAGTCGCAATTTCAGGGACTCGTGATTCCAAATTTTGGTCCCCGTAACGGGCAGCGCCTTCCTGCGTATAACAGACTGGATGTAGCCGCAACACTCAAACCCGAAAATAACAAAAACCGAAAATTTAAAACTGAATGGGTTTTTAGTATCTATAATCTTTACAATAAAAAAAATGCGGCTTCGAATAACTTTGAACGAAATGAAGACACCGGAGTCAATGAGGCCATTCGCACTTCTATTTTTGGCGTTATTCCGTCAGTAACCCTTAATTTTAAATTCTGATGAAAAAATTACGCGATATAATAGTACTAGTTGCTCTGGGCTGCACCTTATTTTCCTGCCAGGATGTAATTGATGTTGACCTGCCAGAAAGCGAGCCACGCCTGGTCGTTGATGCACTTATCAAGGTGCCAGATAGGGAGCAATATTTTCCTGTGGCTGTGCGGTTAACTACTACTGCGCCCTTTGATACACAAGATGTTCCTCAGGTTACAGGAGCTCAGATCACTGTTGAAGCTGCAGGTAGAACCTATTTTGTAGACGAAAAAGCGCCAGGTTTTTATAGTGGCGAACTTCCAAAAGAAGTCATTACAACAGAAAATTTAGAACTTATTATCGAGTATAATGGGGAGCGTTATGCGGCCACTTCAAAAATGCAGCATACCGTGCCCATAGATAGCCTTAGCCAGGGCACGGGAACACTCTTTTCTGGTGATGAAACCGAAATCATTGTAAGCTACACAGATCCTGCCCCCACTACCGATTATTATCTTTTTGATCTGGACTTTAACTTTTACCTGCTCAGTGATGACCGCTTCTATCAGGGAAATAGTTTTAGCTTTTCTTATTTTTACGATGATTTGGAACCAGGTTCAGTCTTAGTTATTAGCATACTTGGGGTAGACAAACCTTTTTACGATTATATGAGTATTCTCATAGCGCAATCTGGTCAGGACGCCGGGGGCCCTTTTCAGGCTCCACCAGCAGAAGCGCGTGGCAATATTATCAATACGACCAACCCAGAGAATTATCCGTTGGGCTATTTTGCGATTGCGCAACAATACAGCGCCACCATTACCACGGAATAAGCAAACTTGACGAAGGATTACTGAAAAAAGAATTTTATCATTATGAAATTTATAAAGACAACCGAACAGGATTCAAACCACGACCATCTCGAGAAGATGAACATTTTGCAACTCCTTGAAAAAATTAACAGTGAAGATCAAACAGTGCCACAGGCAGTACAAAAAGCGCTGCCCCAGATAGAAAAACTGGTAGAAATCGTGGTAAAACAAATGAAAAACGGTGGCCGACTTTTCTATATGGGTGCAGGAACGAGTGGCCGTTTAGGGATTCTTGATGCTTCGGAATGTCCTCCTACTTTTGGAGTTCCGCACGATTGGGTACTGGGATTGATCGCCGGTGGTGATAAAGCCATACGCAAAGCGGTAGAATTTGCCGAAGACAGCACGACCCAGGGTTGGGCAGATCTTCAGGAATATGATATAAGTGAAAATGATTTTGTCATAGGTATCGCGGCTTCTGGCACTACGCCCTATGTTATAGGCGCCCTGGAAGCCTGTAATTCAAACGAAATTCCAACTGGTTGCATCGTCTGTAATGCAGGAAGTCCTGTGGCGCAAACAGCAAAATATCCTATCGAAGTGGTGGTAGGACCAGAATTTGTAACCGGTAGCTCCCGTATGAAAGCGGGTACGGCTCAAAAACTGGTACTCAATATGATCTCTACAACTGCGATGATACAACTGGGCAAGGTCAAAGGAAATAAAATGGTAGACATGCAGCTTAGCAATACCAAGCTGGTGGATCGTGGGGAACGCATGCTCATGAAAGAACTGAATATCCCGCAAAGCGAAGCTAAAACGCTTCTGGAGAAGCATAAAAATGTTAGAAATGCACTAAAAGCAGCCACAAAAGATGGGAACAGATAAAGAAAAACTTTTAAAAGGCCTGCAAACCCTGGCCATGTGTTTACTGTTTGTATTACTGGGACCCGGACTCCTTTATCAGGCATTTAGCAATAAGGATCATCCCCTGTTTCTGGTCGTGCTAATTGTTGGAATTATCTGCTTTATCGCGGCCATTTACTTTGGTTTTAAAGGGATTTCGAAGGTTATGAAGGCTGTTTTTGGGGAGCGCTGATTTAAAGCTTTAAAATAAAAATTATCAAATGAAACAATCTCTCAAAATTTAAAATGTGGTAGTAAAATGCAACGGTATCAACATTCAAAATTTTAAGATATCACCCTTTGAATTAATTGAAGGTGAAATTTTAGGTATATGTATTGATGGCGGTAATCATTTTCAAAATTTGGAAAGGGAACTTATTAATATTCTAACACAACAAAAAATAAATCCTGCTGTTCAAATCAAAAAAGGGTTTTTGTTTGCAGACCGTTTCGAGGAAGGTAAATTTAAATCGATTTTCGCACCTACGACCGTAAAACAATATCTAAAAAGGAATGGGGGAAATATAAGTAATAAATCTTTTTTTAATGATAGTGATATAACTAATTCTCAAAGACTGATCAAAAATTTACCTATTTACTCAAGGAAACTCTTAGAAATTTCAGCTGTTTTTAATAAAACTAATTATATTATTTTTGATTTATTAGGACAAAACCCAAATAATGCCTCACAAATTTTAAAACATGTCAAAAATAAAATTAAAGCAGGTGGTGCAGCAATTTTGATAGATAATTCTGAGTATTCGCCAATTGAGTGTACAAATTATGTCAGAGCTGAGATCGCATAATTGATTTCGAAGCTTTTTATTTATTTTAGAGTCATAAGACCTGCAAAACTATGCCTTGAGTTTGTAAAAGTGCGTTTGTGCATCCCTCCTTTGATTTAAATTCAAATTTTGCGTTAGGGATTGAAGTGAAAATCCTTTTTGTAAGGCACGGGCAAAAAGATTGCAACGTAAAGCCCGACCCATAGGGAAACGCCCAAAAGAAAAATAATAAGAAAACCAAAGAATGATTCAGAATCCAAAGAAAAATAGTGTTTAATACCCGTTTATTTTTATACTGTAATGCTTTCCAGGTGTTCAAATAATAGTTCTAACTGCTGTTAAAACATTACTTCAACTCAATCCACGAGCAACAAGTCCTCTTGCCTTCCGCTGACATAATTAAACCCTTTTTTGCCCCAGAAACCGTCTTCTTCCAGCATGATGCGAATGTCTTTTTTCCATTCCGGAAGGTTTATGGTTGTATTTAATTCTATGGCGTACACGGTGTTTTCATAGAGTTTATAATCACCTGTTCCCGGCACACCGTCCTGACTGTCCCACATGCCAATCGTAGGACCTGCCGAATGCCCGTAAAGACCTAAAGGATGTGTATAAATAGACGGTTGCAGGCCTTCGGCTTTCGCTTTTTCAAGCGAAGCTGCTAAAATCTCATTTCCAGTTTTTCCGGTTGAAAAATTTGAGGTCAAAATGTCCTGTAATTTATTCCCTTTATCAAAAGCATCCTGCAAAAATTGTGGTGCTTCGGTCTCATTTTCCTTTAAAACATAGGCATGCTGCTGGCAGTCTGTATTCAGTCTTAAATAAGTAATCCCAAAATCACAGTGGAGCAAATCCCCAGGCTGAATGATTTTATCGCCATATCCACTGGAAAATGAAGTAATATGACTCGCCAGTTCTTCATCTGTACGCTGAATATCTACAGTGGGATGAAACCAGGTTTCCAGTCCGCGGTCAGTAAGCTGCTGGCGCAGGTACCAGACCACATCGTCTGTCGTAGTCTCCCCGGGCGTAATCACCGCGCTGCTGAAGGCTTTTTTTATAATACTGTGCGTAAGGTCAACAAGTTCACCATACAAGCGCATTTCAAGCGGGGAACGGGTTTCTATCCAACCAATGGCCAGTTTTTCGGCTGAAACCACGCGCTCCTGATCTGCTGGGGGAATAGCATTCATAAAGGCGTCGTAATCTGTTTTCACAATACCATCGGCAATTCCAAAATCTTCGGAATAATTGAGGCCTATTTTCTTAGGATCCCTTTTTTCAATAAGTTCAGCGAGCGCCTTCCACTGGTCGGGTTGCTTTTCTTTATCCCAAACCGATTTGATATTATCACCAATATCATAGCGGGCAATGGCCATCTTTTCCAGTTTATTTTTGGCCTCGTCCCAGTAAAAAACCAAAATGGTGCGCCTTCTCGCATTGAGCCATTCTGCCGGCAACATCGTGCGCATTACGGGATCTTCATTATATTCACGGGAAATGATTACCCA
Source organism: Flavimarina sp. Hel_I_48 (assembly GCF_000733945.1). Taxonomy (NCBI): domain Bacteria; kingdom Pseudomonadati; phylum Bacteroidota; class Flavobacteriia; order Flavobacteriales; family Flavobacteriaceae; genus Flavimarina; species Flavimarina sp. Hel_I_48. Next base: position 53,890 of record NZ_JPOL01000003.1, on the reverse strand, counting down.
CATATCTATACCGGTGCGGTACATCATGTTAGGAAGTACGGTCTCAAAACGTTCTTTGAGTACCTGATCTACCAGGGTGGCGCGCTTCCGTTCCGGAAGGATTTGTGAATTCAAATTGTAAGCGACAAAAAGTAACAGGAAAGTAAGCGTACGAATCATAAAGTAGTATTAAAACGCTTAAAACTACCTAAAATTGGTCTAAAACAAGCGATCTACAGCATATATTGTTCATTGATTTTTAGAAAAAATTTGCAAAATCTGCTACCTGTCCCCCTCTCTGTAAAGAATAAGAAGAAATCCAATACTTTTATAGGTTGTTTAAAGTTGGAAGTTATTATTTCACTATGCATAAGTCAGACCACAATTTTTTCTATTTTTGAGCCTTTGCGGAATAATGCATTTCGTGCTACCTGTTTTAAAGAATCCCAACGAGCATTTCAGAACCTATTGATATGACGGAACCAACTTCTAGAAAAAAACAAGCTAAGTTTTTGAGGACAACGCGCAAGGTTCATCGTATCATGGGTATTTTGCTTTTTGTCTTTTTTATCGTCATTTCGGTATCTGGCATATTGCTGGGATGGAAAAAACATAGCAACGGTGTATTATTGCCCGCCACGACAAAAGGAACATCTACTGAATTAGCAGAATGGTTACCCCTCCAGGAGTTGGAGGAAAGAGCTTTTCAGGTTCTTCATGATTCTGTGGACGATAATTTATCGCTTAGTCTGGATCGCATTGATGTACGTAAGGAAAAAGGGATCGTCAAGTTTATTTTTGCCGAACATCTCAATAGTATTCAACTGGACGGCGCCACGGGAAAGGTTTTACAAATAGGTATCCGCCGTTCTGATTTTATTGAAAGAGTACATGATGGCTCTATTTTAGACGATTATTTCAACATCTCAAACGGTTTTATCAAAGTAACCTACACCACTATGATGGGTATTGCCCTCCTCCTCTTTTCCCTTACCGGTTTCTGGCTATGGTATGGCCCAAAACGTATGAAGAACGCAGCCAGAAATTAAAAAAATTCATTTTTTTTTGCAAAAAATGAATTTTAAAAGCTGCTATCAGCAAATATAAATCTTGTAAAAACGCTCAAAAACGCTTTGTTTTTATTCGTTTTCCCTGGCTTTTTTACGTTTTTTGACCGCTTTGGGGCTAAAATCCATCGCTACCAGTTTTTCAACATCTTCTTTACTCAGTATACCGGTCAGGCTTGCTTTGAGATCTTTCTGCTCGCTTTCATAGCTTTTGCGCATACTTTCCGCATCCATCGTTTTATCCTTTTGAAGCGCAATAAGAGTGGCATAATAATCTTCAAGAATGTTGCGCAATACTTCCAGTTTAAACGCATCAAGATTGAATTCAGCTTGATAATCTGGCAGGCGCTCCTCAACAATATCAGAAGGTTTTACCTCTTCCGGTTCTGCCTGGGTGGGACCCGCACTTGGTATGGAAGATCGTTGACTTCCATAGCCTCCCCTACCGTAACCGTTGCCATAACCACCACGGCCGTAACCGCCGTACTGCGCCTGTAATTCACTAATGGCCAGCACACTGAATAGTATTAAAACTAAGTATTTTTTCATCGTTGGTTTATTTTGTTGCAATATTAAGAATTCAAGTTCTTTATAATTCTTCTTTGAGGGAACAAATTTTATACCGCTATTTGCAATATGCTAAAATTCAGCCTATTTGGAAGTTGCGGCGCTGTTCAGTTTTTTCAACGTGGCTCCCCTTCTCAGCTTTCCATTCCCGGTGCGTTCAAAATTAGGGATAAAATAAACGGCTTTGGGAATCTCATATTTATCCAGCATGGCAAAATCAAGGGCTACACCGTCAATGGCCTCACTTTCAATAACCAGGATCAATTTTTCCCCCAGCGCAATGTCAGGCTCGCCGGCCAGGAAAAAAGGGACTTCTATCTGTGGCGAAAGTTTTGTCTCAATATGCTCTGGATATAGTTTTATGCCCCCGCTGTTCACCACATTATCAATGCGCCCCAGCAAAAGGAATTTCTTATAGGAAAGGAGTTCTACCACATCATTTGTGATCACGGGATCTGTACTCACTTTGGGTGCTTTTATGACCAGGCAACCCCGCGAATCACTGGCAAAACTAACATTTTTCAAAGCCTTGAACGGCCTAACGGAATTACTGTTCTCATTATTGGCATTGACCCGGCGTATGGCTATATGGGAAATAGTTTCGGTCATGCCGTAGGTCTCAAATATTTTTGTATCAATGTCCTGAACCTTATTTTTAAGCGCTTCGGAAAATACACCGCCTCCTATGATCAGTTTTGACACTAAATGCAATCTGTTGATGCTGTTATCCAGCTGAAATGGGATCATGGCACAAAAGTCATATCGCTTAAAAACGGCATCCAGCGGATTGGATTTTGGCGGTACCAGATCAATTTTCCATCCTAGAACCATTGCCCGCACAAGCATCATTTTACCGCCAATGTAGCGGGAAGGCAAGCAAAGTAACGCAGTTGTTTTTTCGGGAAGTTTAAGGCGTTTGGCAGTGGCCTTCGCACTGTTTACCATATGCTTTTTGAGCAGACGTATTTCTTTGGGATTTCCGGTAGAACCGGAAGTATTTACAAGCACATATTTTTTATCGTCAAGCCAGGACAATAAGAAATGACCAACTTCTTCCTCGTGTTGCTCACCGGTTTCTACGAAATCAACGGCAACTTTTTTAAGTTCTGAAACCTTGAGCGGGTTTCCATTTAGATGAAAATCGGGGTGTACTCTTAATTTTGCCATCCCTCCTATTTTTATTCGGTGATCAATGGATCTGCATTGTTATTTACCGGTTCTTCTACATTGCCCAGCAATTTCTCGCGCCAGCCCGTCCATTTATAACGGTATGCTAATATACTTAAGAAAATAGGATAAATAATGAGAACCGGGATAAGAATATCAAAACCAGCAGAAGGAACTGAGATATCTTTTAAGATAGATTCTGTTTGAAATGCCGTCCAGTCCGCAGTTACAAGCAGCGCTGCAATTAGGTTATTACCCGCGTGAAAACCCAGGGAAAGTTCCATACCCTCATCCATTAAGGTCATGATGCCCAGTAGAAAACCCGTACCTATATAGTAGACCATGATGATATAGCCCAGCTTGGCTACTTCAGGATTAAAAAGGTGCATTCCGCCAAATATCACCGAAGTCATCAGCAATGGAAACCATTTGTTCTTTGCCAAAATCCCAAATCCCTGCATTAAATATCCCCTGAATATATATTCTTCCAGACTGGTCTGTATAGGGATCAAAAGGATGGCAATAACGCATAAAATGAGAAAGGGAACCAACTGAAAGTTGAGCTGATAATCTTCTGGACTGAAATAATAATCAATAGCGGTGGTAACAATCGTGAAAACCGCAATCATACCAAAGGCAAAAAAAGCGCGCCCCCAGTCAAATTTGGGACGCGTGGTGGTAACATCCATCAATTTTAAATGGTGAAAATGTTTTATCACCAGAAGCAGCGCGCAAAAACCAAGGGCAAAACTGGATAGCAACAAGAGCAGGGTCACGTTAGAATCAAAAACGTGCATAAAATCCGTTTCGGAAAATGAACTTAATTTTGAAAGGTTCTGAGGGTCCCAATTTCCATTTTCGTTAAAACCAACTTTTACTGCAATTGCCACGACAAAAAACAGTTGGCCTATAACTGCCGCACCACCTATGACCAAAGACCCGATAAGGTATCTCCAGAATTCGTTTTTCCCCCTATAAGCCTGCGCTATGAACATAAATTAAAATTGAAAGGACCAGGATGCCTGCGCATCGTAAAAAAGCTGGCCATTGTTGATAGTTAAAGGCGAAGATACGTTATTTGCAAACAACCCGCCGGTGCCCAATCCCTGCGGGATCGTGGTTTTTTTAGTATGTGTAAACTGCGCGATGGCGTTAAGTCCCATATTACTTTCAAGCGCAGATGTGATCCACCAACCTATGCCCAGATCTTCGGCGATGGAGATCCATTCTTCGCTACCGCGAAAACCACCAATTAAACTCGGTTTTAGGATGATATATTGCGGTTTTATACACTCTAACAAAGCCTTTTTCTCAGTAAATTCTGTAATGCCTATAAGTTCCTCGTCTAGGGCAATGGGAAGTGGCGTATGCTTACAAAGCTGCGCCATCGCTTCGATCTGTTTTTGTTTTATAGGTTGTTCTATGGAATGCAATCCTAAATCTGCCAAGATTTTTAGTTTTTGAAGCGCATTTTCTGGGGCAAAAGCGCCATTTGCATCAACACGCAGGGTGATTTTTTCCGTGGAAAACTGATTGCGGATGCCTTTCAGTAAATCTATTTCGGCATCAAAGTCAATGGCGCCTATTTTCATTTTTATACAATCAAAACCAGCAGCCAGCTTTTCGGTGATCTGTTCCTGCATAAAAGCAGATTCTCCCATCCATATGAGTCCGTTGATGGCAATCCCCTCTTCCCCTCGCGTAAATGCTGAGGGAAATAAAACAAAAGGATTGTCAGCTTCCAGCGATAAAAAAGCCATTTCCAGACCAAATTGAATACTGGGGAAATCGGTCAATTCTGAATATAAATCGGTTAAACCGCGGTCTATATGTGTACAGGCCCAGGAAAGTTTTTCCTCATAATCTGGCCGGTCATCCATACTGAGTCCGCGTAAAATCCCGCATTCTCCGTATCCCGTTTTACCATTTTCCTCGATCTTGATAAACCAGGTTTCCTTTTGGGTAAGAACCCCACGTGAGGTTCCGCTGGGACGTTTAAAATCGAGAATGTATTTTTTATAGGAAGCTTTCAAAACCATTAATTTTTATACTATTTTTTATACCTCACCAGGCTTACTATATCACCCTATTTAAATACGCTGCTGTTTGGGACGTTTCCCTACGGGTCGGGCTTTACGCTGCAATCTCTAATGCGATTATTTATTTTATTTTGAGGGATGTTTTGGGCGTTTCCCTACGGGCCGGGCTTTACGTTGCAATCTTTTTACTCGTGCCTCACAAAAAGGCTTCCTCCCGGTAAGGGCAGAAAATTCTCTTCAATCCCTAACGCAAGATTTGATTCAAATCATAGTTTTTAGTTTTATACTGCCCTAATTTCAGCTTATTCTATTTAAGTCTTTGGTACGCTAAGAAACAGATTAAGCGCATTCAATCTACTCAAAATCATGCTAAAAACTAACAATGGAAAGACAAATACGATTGTACAATATTTAATTTCTATCTAATTGATATTGAAATGCTTACCATTATTTTTCAATATACATGCTACATTTTACATTATACCATTTTTACGCTTTTTAAAAGAGATAGCCCAAAGCAAATAGCACCGAAAAGAAAAAAGTAGTCAGGGCAACTTTTTTAAGTTCGGGATCCAATAATGCGGGGCTCTCATTTTTGATCACCGTACTCGAATGCAAGGCAAAAGGAATAAAAACGATACATGAAATACCGGCCCAGAACCAATCCTTTGAAATCAAAAAATAGAGCAAAACAGCCAAAAAACCGATCAAAATTAGCGAAATATGATAGATTTTTGCCTTTTTCTCCCCTAAATAAACGGCCAGTGTATTTTTATTGGCGCGCGCATCTGGAATACGATCGCGCATATTATTTAGATTGAGCACCGCAGTGCTCCACAAACCAATGGCGATCGCCGGTAAAAAAACGAGTCCGTTCAACTGTTCCACGTAAAGAAAATAACTTCCGACAACGGCAAGCAAGCCAAAAAACAAAAAGACAAAAATATCCCCAAGCCCGCGATAGCCATACGCACTACGCCCCACCGTATATTTTACCGCGGCCAGAATCGCACCGATGCCCAAAACAAAAAAGATGAGCGAAACCAGAAAGTTTTTACTGCCAAAAGCGGTATATATAAGGGCCAGCGCAAGCAATAAAGTGACCAGAATGGTAAAAATCATACCGCGTTTAAGATCGGTAGCGGTAAGAAGTCCGCTCTGCATCGCGCGCATGGGGCCTACGCGCTCGTGATTATCAGTACCTTTTACCCCGTCGCCATAATCATTTGCAAAGTTGGAAAGTATTTGAAAACCCAGGGTTGTCAGCAACGCCAGGATACCTATATCCCATTGAAAAAAACCGGCCGCCTGTGCCATTGCGCTACCGGTTATGATCCCGGACACGGAAAGCGGAAGTGTGCGCAGGCGCGCCGCGGAAATCCATGCTTTTACTTTTATCATGCTCCTTTATAAGTGGCAAAAGTACGGTTAACGCCCAGAATAAAAAAGGTCACGTGGGCGTGTTGTAAGTGAAATTTGTGAGAAAAAGATTATTTTCGGACAAAATAAAATTCCGAAGAAAAATTAAACCTATAGCACATGTGCAAACTATTTAAAATCATCCTGATCACCGGTATTTTTGCCCTTGGCGGATGCAAAACACAAACCAAAGAGACACCACAACAAACAGAATTCAAAACCGAAACCCCTTTTGTATGGGAGGGCGCAAACGTTTACTTTCTTCTTACAGACCGCTTTAACAATGGCGATACCACAAACGATCTTAACTTTGAACGTGACCAGGAAACCGCAGTACTTCGGGATTTTAAAGGAGGCGATATTAAAGGGATCACCGCTAAAATAGAAGAAGGTTATTTTGACAAGCTGGGCATCAATGCATTATGGTTCACGCCGGTAGTAGAGCAAATTCACGGCGCGGTAGACGAAGGGACGGGCAATACCTATGCCTATCACGGCTACTGGGCAAAAGACTGGACCGCGCTGGACCCCAACTTTGGCACCTTCGCAGCGCTTGAAGAATTGGTTCAAACAGCGCACGATCACGGGATACGTATAGTCATGGATGTGGTGCTCAACCATACGGGACCCGTAACCGAAAAAGATCCTTTCTGGGGTGAAAACTGGGCCCGGCAGCAACCGCAATGTACTTATGAAAGCTACGAATCTACGGTAGCATGTACCCTTGTGGCAAACCTTCCCGATATTAAAACTGATAGCGAAGAAGAAGTTGAAATTCCGGCTTTTTTAGCCGAAAAATGGCAAAAAGAAGGCCGTTTTAAACAGGAAATGGAAGAATTAAACACGTTTTTTTCCAGCAGCGGACTCAAAAAAACACCTACGAATTACCTTGTCAAATGGTTGACCGATTATGTGCGTGAACTGGGAATTGATGCCTACCGCGTGGATACCGCAAAGCATGTCAATGAAGGCGCATGGAGCGTTCTTAAACAACAGGCGGCGGTCGCATTTGCAGACTGGAAAAAGGCAAATGCAGCAAAAGTGCTTGACGACAACGACTTTTTTATGCTTGGCGAAGTCTATAATTATAGTATTGATGGCGGGCGGGAATTCAATTTTGGCGAGGTCGCGGTAGATTATTATGCGCACGGTTTTGACGACCTGATCAACTTTCAGTTTAAATATGATGCGCAGGGCGATTATGAGACCCTGTTTGCAAAATATGATTCCATCCTGCACAGCAGTTTAAAAGGGAAAAGCGTGCTCAACTACGCAACCTCCCACGATGACGGGGACCCTTTTGACAAAAACCGTGAAAAACCCTATGAAACCGGGACAAAATTATTGTTGACCCCAGGGCTTTCACAGGTTTATTACGGCGACGAGACTGCACGTAACCTTAGCATTGCAGGCACGGAAGGTGATGCCACATTGCGCTCTTTTATGAATTGGGATGCGATAGATGCTACCGCTACGCGAAACATTTTAGAGCACTGGCAGAAGTTGGGCAGCTTTAGAAAAAACCACCCCGCAATTGGCGCCGGAAGGCACAAAATGATCACACAGCAGCCGTATGTTTTTCACCGTAGCTTTTTAAAGGATAACTATACAGACGATGTGCTCGTGGGACTGGATTTGCCAAAAGGCGAAAAAACGCTAAAAACGGCCACAGTTTTTCCAGAAGGAACGAAACTAAGGGATACCTATAGCGGCGCAGAAACGGTTGTAAAAGATCAGAAAATCACCTTAAATACGCCAAATACGCTTGTTTTACTTGAAAAAATATAATTGTAAATAATCTTAAAGCCGAAGCGCTCTGCAGTTTTTGGCTTATCTTCAAATAAAAAAACACTATGCAAAGTAACACACCAGATTCTGAAGTACGCGAACTCCTTAAAAAGTACGAAAATTTAAAGCAAGAAGCAGAAGACCTGAAAGAAAGCGATCCCGAAAAAAGTGAACAAAAAAAATGGGATGCCACCCAGGTTGCCCGGGAGATCGAGAAATCAAGGGGATAAAAGGTAGTTTATAAAATGGCTAAGGGTAAGGTTACTCTTAGCCATTTTTTAGCAAATATTTAAGTAGCGTATGGAATTAAATCTAACCAAAGAACAATCAATTAAATTTGACAAGTTGTTAGTCAAAATAAATGAATATAAGGAATTGTGGAAAGTGAAATTCCAGAACATTTATTTGATAATAAAAAGGAATTGATCTTTGCACTTAATAAGTCTAAAAAAATTACAGATAGCTTTGGAATCGCTCTTATCGGTCTTTATCCTGGCCAGTTTTATTTGTATAAAATGCCTGACCGCCAAAGGGTTCAGCACAAATACGGTAATTTCAGTTTTATAAGGAAACTGTGCTAGTCAATAGTGATAATAACTGATAGCTTCCATAACTACCAGAAAATCTAAAGCTATTGTCTTAACAAATAAATTAAATCCCTGCTCCTCTTTTTAAATTGAGAATGACCGCAAACATTACCATAAACATCAAAGAAATCCGTACTGATATCAACTCCAAAAGTTTCTTTATATATATTCATAACAACTGCTTTTGAGAAAGAGTAAGCTACTTTGATCACAACAACACATCGACAATCTCAGCGCAGGCTTAAAAACGAGGTCTAGGCCTCACAGAACTGAACGTGCTAAGAGTAATAAAAAGAGAGAGGGGGTTATCAATGCCTGGACTGGGCGGAGTCTAATGTGTTGATGAAGTCTAACGCTTCAACGTATATATTAACCTTAATCCTCTTTTTGTTCTTCCTGATTTATATCTAAATTTAAAGAGCATCGAACTTAAGCAGTATATAGCAAATACGTTAACTGCCATCATAAGACAGAATTCAACATCTAAATTAAAAATGATAAAGCCTTTTGTAGCAAATATTTCTGAAGAAATTCTTGATGACTTAAAGAATAAAATTAAGAATACTCGTTGGCCAGACGAAATATCCAACTCCAATTGGAGTTATGGAACGAGTCTTTCATTTATGAAAAAATTATCCGGTCATTGGCTAAACAGTTTCGATTGGAGAGAAGTTGAGGCAGAAATAAATTCCTTTCCAAATTTTATTGCAACTATTGACAATCACGATATTCATTTTATGCATATAAAAGGAAAAGGGGAAAAATCTATTCCTTTAATTATTACACATGGATGGCCAGGATCATTTTTGGAAATGATGAAACTAATACCTTTATTAACAGAGGACCAAGATGTTTCTTTTGATTTGGTTATTCCGTCAATAATTGGTTTTGGCTATTCAAGCCCAAGTAAAGTTGAAGGTTGTAATTCTGCACTTGTTGCCGATATATGGCATAAATTAATGACAGAATTGGGATACAAGGAATATGGAACACAAGGTGGAGATATTGGTTCAGGAATAAGCACTTGGCTATCTTTAAAATATCCTAAAAATGTACTTGGCCTGCACTTAAACTATATTTCTGGTTCTTATAAGCCGTACTTAAAGGATGGAGAACAACTAACTGAAGAAGTTGTAACATTTCAAAAATTTGCTTTGGACTGGGCTTCAAAAGAAGGTGCATATTCTTATATTCAAAGCTCAAAACCTTTGACTCTGGCTTACGGATTAAATGATTCGCCAATTGGACTGTGTGCTTGGATTATAGAAAAATTCAATACGTGGAGTGAAAATAACGGTAACATTAATTCTATTTTCACTAATGATGAATTGCTTGCAAACGTAACGCTTTATTGGATTACACAAAGTATTCATTCGTCAATCCGAATGTATAATGAAAACAGTAAACTTCCCTTGAAATTTGGTAAGACCGATTTTATTAAAGTTCCTGTCGGATTCGCCAAATTCCCAAAAGAATTGCCTACACCACCACGTTCATACATCGAAAAAAGTTTCAATATCACCCATTGGACGGAAATGCCTGCTGGTGGACATTTTGCAGCAATGGAGCAACCAGATTTATTAGCAAAAGATATAAAGGATTTTTTTAAAGAATTAGCTATTTAAAAAAACTATATATTAAAAAAAAGAAAAAACGGCGGTTAACATAGTATAAATGAATTGCTAGTGCAGGCCTAGCTTACAATAATCCCATCGAATTTTTTATCTGGTGTGGTTTTGCTAAACTAGTTGCTGACACTCGCGACTAATCTTATACCAGAAGTTGTAAGTAAGCTACTAAAAACACGCATAAAACCAACATACTGAATGAATTGCACTCAAATATATACAACTCGAAAACTTGAAAAAACGATACAAAAATCGATTGTCAAAAAAAGTGAAGCCGATAATAAAATCCTGGGCGAATGGGTTGCAACCATTTTTTATGTGGACAGAAAAAAATGCTGGCTGATAGTAAACAAACTGACCAAATATTTGCTGATATTGCCAGACATAAAAACATTTGATTTGAATAATATCTCACGAATATTTACAGAAACTCTTCATTCCCAATTAAATAGTGATGGAATTGAAATTGATTACGAAAATTTGAGTGCGTTAATTGGAGAAATAAAACTGTGCGAAACAAATAATGACCGAAGTGCGAATGGTTCTCTGAATAATTGTATGTTTAGCATTGAGCAATGGAAAATTGATTACGGAAGTTTTGAAAATTTGCCTTTCCGAAAAATAAATAGCGGATTGAACAGTTCACCAAACCAAATGTTAAAATGGAAATACCCAAAGGAAGTAATGAACGAAACGATAAAAGCCTACGTACAGCAAAGAACTGAGGTAAAAACTAACTCTTTTCAACATTAAATCTGAGACCTATTTGTCCGTTGCTAAAATCTACAATTCCAGATATTAGCTGTTACATTTATTCCACTTTTGACCTACCCTTTTAACAAAACAGACACGTGGTTTTCATCGTAGGGCAAACCGGATTTCAAAATCGCTAATGCCTGTTTCAAGAGCTATTGACCACTAAGATCAATGACAGTTTCTTGCACATGCTTTTAATTACAATCCGTTCATGAAAATTATGGCAAGCCTTGCTATACTGGTAGGAATTGAACGCACATAAAAGCAAAATATTTCTGAGCTATTTATTACAGCCTTACTTTCGGCCATTTTTCACTCGCTAGAAGAAGATTTATTCCACTCCTGCCTTTAAAGTACTCCAGATTCCCTTATGATTATTTCTACATAACTGCAAAACTTTAAGGTCCCCTCTAACTTGGTAAACCCATCTTTATTAATTTTAAAAATAAAGCTATCTTCATTATCCCAGGTATATTCACCAATAATATTAATTATACCGTCAAACCTACAATTTTTCAAAATTTTGTATTGCCTATAAAATTAAATAGCTCAAAGCAAAAGAAAAAAGGTAGGGGCAAACTAAATGAGGGTAAAAGCTACAACACAAGATCAAAGAATTCGAGATTATTAAGAAGGTTCCCCTCTCAACCAGATTTGCAATACGGTAACCCTACCTCTACCCACTTGGCCGAAACAAACGGGATCAACGTCAGTTTTAAATAATAATACTATCCCTGTAACAACGCTTATCTACGGAATATGCAAACAGAAACCCTGATGCGACTCTACAATTGTAAACCTCATCCTAGTTCAGAAGGGCTACAAGCCAATCACAATCTATAATTAAAACGCATGTGTTTAAGCCTTAAATTTAAAATAGATTGCCCTAACATTAATTAAAACCAGAAGTAAATACCGTACAGAAAAATACCGATATTAGTAGCTCAGTAGCGTAACGTAGTAGACCTAAATGGTCAACCTATTTTAGCACTGGACAGAAGCCGATACGGTAGATTTAAAAGCGAAAAATAATGATACTATCAAGCGTATTAGAAACAACCTTACCCCTTACTAATCCGGTAGTGAAATTCCTTTTGATATTGGTAATCATTCTATTCGCCCCTATCCTTCTAAATAAAATAAAAATCCCTCATCTTCTAGGACTTATAATAGCAGGCGCGATTATAGGACCTAATGGAATCAATCTAATGGAGAGAGACAGTGGTATCATCCTTTCAGGAACAGCGGGGCTTCTATACATAATGTTTCTTGCAGGTTTGGAAATTGACCTGGTAGACTTTAAGAAAAATAGTAAAAAAAGTCTGGTATTTGGCTTATATACATTCCTGATCCCAATGACCATGGGAATAATAACAGGATTGTATGTTTTAAAATTTTCCTTACCAACATCGGTTTTATTGGCAAGTATGTTTGCTTCTCACACACTAATTGCGTACCCATTAATTAGTAAAATGGGCGTGGCAAAAAACAAAGCCGTCAATATAACTGTGGGCGGAACAATGATAACGGATACTTTAGCCCTATTGGTTCTTGCAGTTATCGTAGGAATGACAACTGGGGAGGTTAATACTGCATTTTGGATACGATTGTCTGTTTCTATTCTTGTTTTTGGATTGATTGTAATGTTGATATTCCCCATTATCGGTCGTTGGTTTTTTAAGCGGTTTGACGACAATGTTTCTCAATACATTTTTGTTTTGGTAATGGTTTTTCTTGGCGCAGTTCTCGCAGAACTGGCAGGTATTGAAGCAATCATTGGAGCGTTTTTATCTGGATTGGCCCTTAACCGATTGATTCCGCATACGTCACCCCTGATGAACAGAATTGAATTTGTAGGCAACGCTATTTTTATTCCGTTCTTTCTTATAGGTGTAGGTATGCTCATTAATTACCGGGTATTTTTCAAGGATTTTGAAACAATAAAGGTCGCATCGGTAATGATTTTTGTCGCAACCACAGCAAAATTTCTTGCAGCCTGGTTGACTCAAAAGACGTATAAGTTTTCAGTGGACGAGCGAAGATTAATTTTTGGTTTAAGTAATGCGCAAGCAGCCGCAACCCTGGCAGCGGTTTTAATTGGTTACAACATTACTGTTGGACAAACTGAAACGGGAGAACCTATCCGATTGCTAAATGAAAGCATTTTGAACGGAACTATTTTGATGATACTTTTCACCTGTACTATCGCCTCCTTTGTTGCTCAAAAAGGAGCAACAAATATTGCACATCTGGAAAACTCAGACACAACAACTGATACGGAAAAAAGTCAGGAAAAAATTTTAATTCCAATAAGCAACATTGAAACAACAGATGAACTCATCAATTTGGGAGTTACCATTAAATCAAAGAAGAATAAAGATGGTTTGCTTGCTTTAAGTATTGTTGATAACAATAAAATGGATGGATCGTCAGAAAAACAAGCAAGAAAAATTCTAATTAAAGCAGCGGTAACCGCTTCGGCAACAGATAATTTGATACAACAGGTACTACGTTACGACCTCAATATTGTGAATGGCATAACCAGTGTGGCCAAAGAACATAATATCACAGATTTAATATTGGGACTTCATGTAAACAAAGGAATTTCAGATTCTTTTTTAGGAAATTTAACTGAAGGCATTTTGACAAAATGCAATACTACAAGCTTGATATATAAACCTGCCCAACCTTTCTCGACCATTAAAAGGCACATTATCATTGTACCTGAAAATGCAGAGAATGAAATAGGCTTTCCATTTTGGATAATAAAAGTTTGGAACATAGCCCGAAATTCAGGCGCTAAACTAATTTTTTATGCAGCTCAGGAAACCCTGAATCTTATACAGGAAATTCAAACTAAACACCCGATAGCCTGTGAATTTAGAAACTTTAATAATTGGGATCACTTTTTAACACTCGCAGGAAATTTTCATCAGGATGACAATTTGATAATTGTTTTGAGTAGAAAAGATAAACCATCATTCCATAGCAATATGACAAAAATCCCTTCCTACCTAAACGAGTATTTTAAAGACACGAGTTACATATTGATTTATCCCATGCAATCTGGAGTTGCGGACAGTTCACAAATTAATTTGAAAAACCCAACATTTATTGAACCTCTTGAAAAACTTGACGATATGCGAAAAACAGTTGCAAGACTATTTAGAAATAAATAAAGCCCAGATACTCAACATTTTTTTAGATAAAAGCGACATAACCGGTAACACTATTACTAGCCTGCGAGAAAACATTGCTGAAAGAAACTAAAAATTTTAAGTTTTAAATCTCCGGAATTTTCTACCGCTTGTCATTGTTTACTAGTTTAGTTTCTGACAACGTATTTGCTCATACGCCAACCAATAAAAGCATAATAGCAATGGAAAGCATAAAATATTATATTGACTACATCGCAAGGATGATGGAAGCTATTAGAATTTTGACCATTTTTTTGACTCCATTTTTTCCGTTTTAAAATTTATTGTTTTTTTAAGAAGTAAAAATAATGCTATGTATGTAGAACTTCGTCAAGCTGTGTTCAAGTCTATACTGCTAGGATTAGATATATTAATCGCAGCAGATAATGGCCACTGTGGTTAAAGAACACTCTTAAAAATCTGTCGCTATTTTAGGTTTGATAGTATTGATAAGGACTTTTTTAAGCCTTTCGCTTCAGGCATAAATAATTATTAAAAAAAAACAGACGAAATGTCAATAAAACAAGAATCACGATTAAAAGTGAATGCAAAATGTTAGTGAAGCTGTAGAAAAGACAATACATTTAATGAGGCAAAAAGTGAAAGTGGACATGTCAGCGAAACAATAAAATCACTTAGGGTTAATATTTTAAACATCAGCGAGCTAATTTTGCATTCTATGAAACCTAAATTGTAGAATTTGGCCTCAGAAAACGGAGCATTTACACACCAAAACGCCTCTAAGGGAATAAAAAAAGGCCTAAATTCTAAGAATTTAGGCCTTTTTTGGATAAAATTTAAATCTAGACCGCTACGCTTTCATCTATAGCTATCATTTTTGCCGGTGTTACTGGCAGGTTTCTAGCTCGTTTTCCAGTAGCATTAAAAATAGCATTTGTAATTGCAGCAGCAACACTGGAAATACCAAGTTCACCGATACCTTTAACCCCCATCCTATTAATATGCTCATCTTTTTCAGGAATAAAATGCAAATCAATTTTACCTATGTCCAGATTAACGGGAACATGATAATCGGCCAGCGTTCGCGTTACATAACTTCCATAACGCTCATCCAGTAAAGTCTCTTCGGTCATCGCCTGGCCGAGACCAAAAATGATCCCACCCAAAACCTGCGAACGGGCTGTTTTTTGATTCAGTACCGTTCCTACTGCAGCAGTAGAAAGTACGTGCGGTATTTTTACGATACCCAACTTTTCATCTACCCAAACTTCCACAAAGTGAGCCCCAAAACTATAATGAGAATAGTTAGAGGCATCATCATCTGCCATAGCGGTCGCCACAGCTTTGTAAGTATCCAACTTAGCCGCATCAAGCAGATCTCCTATACTGATTTCCTGATCAGTTGCGATACCGGCTTTTTCCTTAAGGTCTTTGATAACTTTTTCGCAAACCGCATCAGCTGCACTTGAGAATGTTCCTGCACCCCATGAACCTCCAGAACCCGGAGTTTTCGGTAAGCTGGAATCACCTATATGCACTTCTACCTGATCAACGGGAATCCCTAAAGTATTGGCTGCGGTCTGTGCTATGATCGTGTAACTACCAGTACCTATATCAGTAGCGGCCATTTCTACCGTTGCTGTTACTTCATCCCCTTTTTTGTTCAATATTAGTCGGGAAGAAGCTTGTTGATATGGAGCACCACGAGAGGCTCCCGCCATACCATACCCTATGAGCCAGTTACCGTCAGGATTGCTTCTGGGCTCTTGTTTTCTACGTTCCCAACCGAATTTCTCTGCACCTACTTTCATACATTCTATCAGAGACCTGGAAGACCACGGCTTATCTGTATGTGGGTCTTTTTCTGGTTCGTTTTTGATACGAAACTCTATAGGGTCCATATTTAATTTATGGGCCATTTCATCCATGGCAGATTCCAGGGCAAAACTACCGGGAGCTTCTCCCGGCGCACGCATGGACGAAGGCACCTGAATATTGGTATCATATACACGGTGTGTGACCAGTGTGTTGGGCACTGCATACATGGATCTGCTATAATATCCTGATTTTTCCACGTAAAGTTCATCTACGGCAGTATGGCTCACAACTTCATGGGCCAGCGCCGTTAACCTTGCTGAGTCATTTGCCCCCAGGCGGATATGTTGTCTGTTGTGCTGTCTCATCCCGGCATTTGTCTGCATCATTTGACGGGTAATTGCTGTTTTTACCGGTTTATCAAGCATTTTTGCCGCTAGGATAGTAAGCATTACATGTTCCCAGGCTCTCAATTTAGATCCAAAACCGCCACCTATAAACGTAGCGATAACTTTAATGTCTTCCTTCGGCATACTAAATACCTCAGCAACGGCATCTATGGTGCGGTAAAGCATCTGGGATGTATCATATATAGTAAGTTTTTCGCCTTCAAAAACCGCAATTGTGGCATGCGGCTCCATAGGATTGTGAACTTCTATTGGAGTATTGTAAACCTCATCAACCATTGTGGTGGCCTCATTGATACCCTGCTCCAGACTACCTCGTGAAGTGTCTATTCCTGACGGTCTTCCCGGATCTGGTTTGTAAGCCTTATTTCTATTTTCCTCAAAGCTGATCACAGGTTTTTCTTCATTATAGGTAACCTCGATCATTCGGGAAGCGGCACGCGCCTGTTCAAAGGTTTCTGCAACTACGATCCCTATATACTGACCATAACTTTTAATAACATTGTCCTGTAAAACTTTTCGGGTTCCTTCGCTTATTTTGCCCGAGTCATTTTTCTTGTCTTCCCCAAGATCCAATGCATTTTTATAGGTTATAATTTTAACGACACCTTCAGAAGCTTCCGCTTTTTCGGTATCAATTGTTGCGATACTTCCTTTGGAAATGGTACTGCGCACAGGAAAACCATAAAGGGCGTTGGGAATTGGAAATTCTGCCGAGTATTTGGCCTTTCCGGTTACTTTTAGATAACCCTCTATCCTACTCTCTGGAGAACCTAATAATTTATAATCTTTCATTTCTAATATTTTATTGAACTATTTCTTCTTTTGATCTGTATATATTATGATCATCAATGGAATAGTTTCTTGTTATACCTTATCGCCTGCAAGCGCCACATTTAGTGCCCGTATAATGGATTGCTTACCCATGGGTACTTTATAAGCGTTGTGTTCCAGCGTTTTTGCCTCGTTCATTTCTGCATCTGCAGCGGCTTCAAAATTGCTCGCGGTTGCTTCTTTTCCCTCCAGAAACTTTTCAGCAGCATACGCGCGCCAGGGTTTGTGGGAAACACCACCCATGGCAATACGTGATTTTTTAATTGTATTACCTTCCAGTTCCAGTCCCGCTGCAACTGAAATTAACGCAAAGGCATAACTCGAACGATCACGGACTTTCAAATAATAGCTATTGGCTGCAAAATTATTCTCCGGAATCTCCATGGATGTAATAAGTTCGCCATGTTCCAGCACATTATCTTTTTCAGGAGCGTCCCCAGGTAAACGGTGATAATCTACAAAAGGAATAGTACGTTTATTACCGTTTGCATCTGCAATAGTCACGGTAGCATCAAGAGCGGCAAGCGCGATACACATATCTGATGGATGCGTTGCAACACAATTCTCGCTCCAGCCAAATATGGCGTGCAGGTGATTTTGTCCTTCCAGAGCCCCGCAACCCGTTCCCGGTTCGCGTTTATTACAAGGCATTGCCGTATCAAAAAAGTAGGGACAACGTGTGCGCTGGTTTGGGTTCCCACCGTTAGTCGCCATATTCCTGATCTGTCCTGAGGCACCGGCAAGGATCGCGAGGGAAAGCATGGGGAAATTCTTCCTCACCATGGGATGGTTTGCGGTTTCCGTATTGCTTACCAAAGCACCAAGGGATAGACCTTTATCGGTTTCTTTGATTGTTTTTAGCTCTAAGGTTCCCAGGTCAACCAACTCATCTGGTCGCTCCACATCTTCTTTCATCAAGTCTAGGAGGTTTGTTCCCCCCGCCAAATATCTGGCATTTTTATTTTCCGCCAGGGAAGACATAGCCTGTGCGGTATCTTCGGGTTTAGTATATGTAAATGGTCTCATGCTTTTCTTTTAAAATTAATTACTTCAAAAAGGGGATAAATTGCCCGATTTTCAGCTAAAATCGTCGGTTTTTAGTACGTTTCAGTCGGTATTTACGTACTTATTGCCAGTTATAATCCGTTTCCCTTCCCTGATGCACTTCCTGAATGGCTGCGACTATATTTGTATAAGCTCCACAACGACAGATGTTACCAGACATCCGCTCCCGTACTTCTTCATCAGATAGCGTAAGGTTTTTTGAAACATCCATAATATCTTCGGTCACATAACTTGCATCACCGTTTTTCGCCTCATCCATTAGCGCTACCGAGGAACAGATCTGACCTGATGTGCAATAGCCACATTGAAATCCGTCATTCTTAATAAAGGCCTTTTGCACGGGGTGAAGTACATTATCTTCTGCAAGACCTTCTATACTTGTCACTTGTTTACCCTCACAACTTGCGGCGAGCGTAAGACAGGAAAGTACGCGCTTACCATCTACGATAACCGTACATGCGCCACACTGCCCGTGATCACACCCTTTTTTTGTTCCCGTAAGCTGTAGTCTCTCCCTTAAGGTATCAAGCAAAGTTACCCTGGAATCCAGGTTTAGGTTTTCTACCTTTTTATTAATGGTAAAGGAAACGTCTACCGAGTTTTTATATGGAACCGGAGGCGTAAGAGTTGCATTTTCACCAGCAAATACGTTGTCTATTGAAATCAATTGGGAAGCCATAAGGCTCAAACCTGCAACAGAACTCTGACCCAAAAAGCGACGCCGGGATTTACCAAAAATGCCCAACTGGTCAAAAATGGATTTTTCATCTGCTGACAACTGGAGCTCCTGCTCATCAGCCTGTAATTCTTTATTCATATTATCTTTGTACTCTTTCATAATAATAGCAAATTGTGCAGTCCTTTCCCAAAAAAAAGAACGTACGGGTGTAAAATTCAGAAGTTATAAAGTTAAATCGTGAGGTGTCAATAATCAATGTAAATAAGCCCCAGAAATGTTATATTTAAGTTAATCGCTAACCCCCTATGGTGATCATACTGCGATTATTAGAATGATTTTCAGGATTTTCCAGCTTCTCAGAAGTATTCATCCCCGCGCGGACTGCTTTTTTCTTTAGTAAAAGATTTTGAATAAGCGGTTCTATTTTTCCGCCGTTGCGGAAGGTTTCCAATAAATTGGTTTCATTATTTGAGAACAGACAATTTTTTATCGTTCCATTTGCGGTTAGCCGTATACGGTTGCACGAGTCGCAAAAAGGATTGGTAACCGAACTTATGATCCCAAAATTCCCTTTAAAACCGCTGACCTGATAATTGCGCGCGGTAAAATTTTTCTCATTGGGAAGTCGCTCCACACGTGACTCTCCAAAGAAAGCATTTGCTCGATCAAGTATCTCCCGTTCAGAAACCAGTTTTGATTTGTTCCACTGGTTGCCGTCAAAGGGCATAAATTCTATAAAACGTACGCTCAACTTTCGGTCTTGCGTAAGTGCAATAAAATCTGTGATTTCTTCCTGGTTGAAATTGTTCATCAGGACCACGTTAAGCTTAACATTAAAATCTTCTTCAATAAGCTTGTTAATGTTATTGAACGCGCGGTGAAACTGATCCCTTTTGGTTATTGTCCTGAATTTATCGGTTTTTAAGGTGTCCAGACTGGCATTGATATCCCAGATACGATATTTTTTAAAATCCTCCAGATAACGATCTACTAAAATAGCGTTTGTCGTTATGGAAAGACGCACCGGGAGTTCTGAAAGTGCTGCGGCAATTTCAGAAAAATCTTTTCGCAGTAAGGGTTCGCCACCGGTAAGGCGTATTTTATCCACGCCATTTTCCACAAAAATACGCGCAATTGCGATTATTTCCTTAGCGGTCATCAATTGCTCGCGAGGAGTAAGCATGACCCCTTCTTCTGGCATACAATAGGTACAGCGCAAATTACACTTTTCTATAAGTGAAATGCGCAGGTAATTATGCTGTCTTCCGAAAGAATCCTGTAAAATAGCTGTGGTGTTACCCATATTAATGTGCTTCTCCTTTTAAAATTGAAAATATATGAAATAAGTGCGGCAAAACCGCATCTAGCGATTCACCTACCCCTTTTGAACTACCGGGCAATGCCATGATCAAACTGTTGCCTATCGTACCTACCACACTTCTGGAAAGCATCGCGTAAGGCATGCGGTCCTGACCATAGCTTCTTATTTTTTCCTCCACCCCGGTGATTCGCTTATCAAGTAGTGGTAGAAGCGCTTCTGGCGTAACATCCCTGGGGGACAATCCTGTACCGCCGCTGATGATAACAAAATTTCTTTCTTTGACCAGTTCCTTGATTTGCTGCTGTATGGCATCAACCTCATCTGGAATCACTACGACCTGAGCGGCTATGTCAAACTGTTGCAAACGTTCTTTAATCAGTTTGCCTGATCTGTCTTCTGCAGTTCCTTTGGAAACCCGGTCTGAACAAACGACGATTCCCGCCTTAATTCCGTCTGTTTTTGGTGGTTTATAGGTGCTTTTGCCGCCTTTTTTGTCTAAAAGTTTGATACTGCCTATCTCAATCCCTTTGTCGATAGGTTTCAACATATCATACATATTTAGGGCAACAATACTTGCACCATGCATGGCTTCTACCTCTACCCCGGTCTTGTAAATGGTTTTAACGGTCATTTTTACCAAAATTTCCAGTCCTTGTATTTCGTATTCAATGCCCGTAAATTCTATGGGCATAGGATGACAGTCCGGCAACAGGTCTGCGGTTTTCTTTACACCCAGTAATCCGGCGGCTTTACTCATCGCAAAAACGTTCCCTTTAGGCACTTTATCTTCCTTAATGGCCTCAATAGTTGCCTGATGACTTACTTTGACAATAGCCTGGGCGGTCGCGCTGCGTAACGTATTGGATTTATGGGTAATATCAACCATTCTTAAGTATTATTATTGGGTATTTTTATTGGTATTGTTATTGAAATTATTTTGGGTATTGTTTATTTCTTTTGGCTGAGGGTAGAATCAATATCACTAATTTCCAACGTACCAATCAATAGTATAATAAAGCTACTATATTACTATGAGTGTTTTTGGTGTAGCGATAGCGAAATCAAAAAAGTATCAACCATTCTTCTTCCATTGATAATCCGCATCATCAAAATATTCTTTTCCAAAAAGCGGAACTTCTGTCTTGATTCGATTAACAATATATTCCGTGGCTTCGTAAACGTGTGGCCTGTGCCCTGCGGAAACAAATACAAAAATACAAATTTCCCCTACCGCAACCTTCCCAATACTATGGTAAACATGCATACATACCAGGTCAAATTTATCAAAAGCGTCCTCCCTGATCTGCGCTACTTTCTTCTCCGCCATTTCTTCATAATGGGAAAATTCAATACCTGTAACGGTTTTTTTATCAACAGTATCTGCGCGCACCTGACCTAAAAAAATATTGTGCGCCCCAATACGCGTCTTACTTTGATGCTTGGCAATTGAATCTGCTATGAATTGCGCCGGTATGGCGCCGTCTATGAATATATTTTTCTTGCTCATGATACTAATTGTTCTAGTTCTGGTGCATTTTCTTTGAGACAGTACACCTCGTCAAAATCACTTTCTTTAAGCAGTTTATAACTGCTTTTACTTCGTTTTCCACTCTGGCAGAAAATAAAAATAGGTTGGTCACGTGGCAATTCGCCCAGTGCATCACGCAGGTTTTGAACCGAAATTTGAACCAAATTAGGCAGTTTTATAGTCGGTTTTTCCTGTTTTTCACGTACATCCAGAAATATTCCGTTTTTTTCCTTTGCGGAAGAAAAATCAATCATGCGCAGTTCCTGCAAATGTTCTTTTTCAAAACGCTGTTGGGTAATACTGATCCTTTCATTTTTTTTAAACCGAAAAATTTCCTGCTTGTTCGATAACCCATCCTTGAGAAGCAATTGCCCTGAAAGTACTTCACCAATACCCAAAATTATTTTCATCACTTCATTCGCCTGTAGCATCCCTGCCAGTGCCACAGAAGTACCAAGAACTCCGGCTTCCGCACAACTTGGTGCCTCTTTTGGCGGATTGGGAAATAAACACCTGTATGTTGGGCCGTTGTTATAATTGAACACCGAAACCTGCGCCTGAAAACGGTAAATGGAAGCATGTACAAAAGGCTTGTTGCAAAGAACACAGGCATCGTTAATCAGATAACGTGCGGCAATGGCATCAGTGGCATCTACGATCAAATCATAGGATTTAACCGTTTCCTGGGCATTTTTACCGGTAAAATAGCCATTTATTGCGGCAATTTCGACATTTGGATTGAGCGCTTTTAATCTTTTTTCGGCAATAGTAACTTTCGGTTTTAAAATATCGGCATCGGTATAAAGCACTTGTCTGTGCAAGTTGCTTTGGGAAACCACATCGCCATCCATTAGTCCAATATGACCAATTCCGGAAGCGACCAAATACGGTAAAACGGCACATCCTAGTCCGCCAGCTCCTATAACCAGGACGCGTGCGTTTTTTAATTTTTCCTGTCCTGTCATTCCCACTTGCGGCAAATTAACCTGCCTGCTGTATCTGTTGTTTTCAATCATTTTTATCCTCCTGCAAAAGCCGATAATATGGCAATTTCGTCTGTTTCCTCTATTTTTAATTCCTGTGTGGGATCAATAAGATTATGGTTTAACGCCACCTGAAAATCGCCCTGTTCAAGGTTGTATTTTTTTTGTAATTCTAGAAGTAAATTGAATAACGTGGTATTAGGCAGCGTGAGTTGCTCACTTTCACAACCGGTCTTATCGGCAATTTCACCGTAATAATGAACTTTTTGCATGGTGTGGGTTTGTAGGTTTAAAATTTCAGGCTTTAAAACTGATCCAGTGCTATATATTCAATTTCATTTCCTTTTTCTAATTGGGCTGTTTCGGCAGGAACGATCAGCAAAGCATTACAGATCGCAAACGCTTTTAGCATGGAAGACGCTTGTCCCGTTAACTGATGGGCTTTCCCTTCATATACGGTCGCTTTTATGAACAAAACCTTACCAAAGGTATTCGTAACAGGTGTTTCCAGTACTGCTTTTTGCAACTTGTTTTTATAATCTTTGAAGCCTTTTATTTTCCGTAAAGCGGGCCAGACGTAAACATAAAAACAGGTCAGACTAGAACCAGGATTGCCGGGAAGCGCAAATACATGTTTCTGATCCTTTTTACCATACCAAAGGGGTTTACCGGGTTTTTGGTTTATTTTATAAAAAAACTCCTCCACCTTATTGATTTCCAACGCTTCTTTCACAAAATCATAATCGCCCACTGAAATCCCACCTGAAATAAGCACAAAATCACAACGTTCCAACAATCCGTGAATGGCATTTACGGTACTTTTAAGAGCGTCACCCACTTTTTTCACTTCAATCTGATGAATACCGGCACGTTTAAGCGCCATTTGTAGGGTGATGGCGTTGCTTTCATAAATCTGACCTTCCTGCAGAGGCTTGCCCAGCTCCTGAAGTTCGTTACCGGTTACGAGTATACCAACCTTTGGAAATTTATAAACCGATACTTCGTCAATACCCAAGCCCGCTAAAAAACCAATGGCAGCTTCATTAAGTAATGTCCCTTCCTCAAGTACCAAATCGCCCTTTTTTACCTGCTCCCCAATGGGCCTGATATTCGAACCTTTGTTGGGCATTTTATCGATAAGCATTATCTCGTCGGTACGCGAAGTATGCTCTTGAATGACTACGGTATCTGCATCATCTGGAACCCGCGCACCTGTAAAGATACGTACGGCCTGGCCAGGGTTGAGTGCTTGATCTGTTGCAGCACCCGCCTGGACTTCCCCAATTACGGTATATTCTTTTTCATCAGACCATTTTATGGCATATCCATCCATTGCAGATTGCCGGAAGGGCGGCATGGAAATAGTCGTAAACACATCTTCAGCTAAAACATGCGCAAAAGCTTCTGCAATAGGAATTTTGACTTTTTTACCGGCTTGCGTTTGCTCCTCTATACATTTTAGTGCCTCTTTGACTGCAATCATATATTTTGGGATTTTAGAAATGCCTCATAATCGGCTGGAGTGTCAATATCATTTAGTTTTTCAACCGATTTAACACCAATAACGGGAATGGAAGGATCATTGAGAAAATCTTTTGCTCCAGAATCGGTTGTGAATCCTGTCAAAATATCAAAATACGGTTTTGAAAATAAAGAAGGAACGCCATAAAAACCGCCATAATCAGAAGCAATGACCGTATCTGGACGTTCCTCAAAATTGGTTATGATTTTTTCGAGATAGTTGGCATCAATATTCGGTTGATCTGCTAAAAGGATAAGAATTCCGGTAGTTTTCGGTTCCCTTTCAAGAATGGCTTTT
Organism: Flavimarina sp. Hel_I_48; assembly: GCF_000733945.1. Taxonomy (NCBI): domain Bacteria; kingdom Pseudomonadati; phylum Bacteroidota; class Flavobacteriia; order Flavobacteriales; family Flavobacteriaceae; genus Flavimarina; species Flavimarina sp. Hel_I_48. The sequence continues at coordinate 29,284 of NZ_JPOL01000003.1, read as the reverse complement.
GCCCCTTCAGAAATACTTTTGCCTATTCCCTCTTCCCACTGCGCATTTTCGATAATGCTAATGTCATGATTTGCAATTACCGGTTTTATTGCTTCGGCGTTGGCGCCCAGCACACAATAAACTCCGGAAACGCGCGCTTTTTCTGCAGAGCGCAAAGCCAGTTCGATGAGGGTTAAATCTGCTACGGGCAGCAATTGTTTTGGTTTGCCCATGCGTTTGGATTTCCCTGCCGCCAGTACAAGTATTTTTATATTTTGTGATGTCATAACTAGGAATGTATCTGCCCTATAGTTTCCCTTAGGGAATAAGGGGTTTTGTCACGGGTGACCGAAACAATTTCCGAAAGGATGGAAAGCGCTATTTCTTCCGGGGTAATCGCCCCCAGGTTGAGTCCCGCTGGACTGTATATTTTTTCCAGATATTCAAGCGCAAGTTCTGGCGCATGTTCTAAAAGATCATTTTGTAACTGGTCCCTGCGCTTCGATGAACCCAAAAGTCCCAAATATGCCACATCCACGCTTTGTAAGCGCAATAAAAACTTGAGATCCTGCGCATAATTGTGGGTCATCAGGACTACAGCGGTTTGCTCATCTAGAGTTTCCATTACCAGTGTTTCAGGAGTTGCGGAAGAAACTGTTGCCGCACCCGGAAAATTCATTTCCGTTTTAGGATCGTTTACCGAAGTGATGATATCCACCTGCCAGCCCAATAATGCGGCGCTGTTGCAAAGCTTCACGGCGTCGTGTTCCCCACCAATGATTAGCAATTTAAAAAGGGGCTGCATGGTCTGTTCAAATTGGGAATTTGATCCATCAGGTGAAAAATTGGTCGAAAAAGGCATTTTTTCACCATGTTCGGTATAAAATACCGAACCAAAATTGCCATACGCTTCATCTTCCTTTCTATAAAAACTACTTATATAGAATGGACGCCTCTGGTTGATTGCATTATAAAATTGCGTTACATATTCCGTAGAAAGCGTAAAAGGCTCCAGTAAAATATATAAAATTCCCTCGCAGCCCAGTCTATAGCGACCGTCGTACGTGATCACTTTTGGCTTTTGATCTTTAAACACCGTGGCTGCGCGATGCTGAACTTCCTTCTCAACACAGCCGCCACTCACCGCACCAGTCATCAGTCCATTTTCTGAAAGCAACATGCGCACGCCAGGTTTGCGGTATGATGAACCGTCAAGAGCAACCACGGTGGCGAGTACGGACTGTATTCCGTTCTCCTGATCGCGTCTCGCCTGCGCCACTATGGCTATAAATTCATGCGTCATTGATAAACTATTTATAAAGTAGGTAATTGAAAAGGAATAGTCCTATACGTTTTATAAAGAAAGCCATTTTCCCTTTAATTTAATCGATATTTCACTACAAAACTTACATTTTACAGTTGTTCTTTACCTGTAAAGTTAATGCAACGGATTTAACCCATTTTGCGGATTAGGAAGAGTTTAAGGGGTTTTAAAAGTGTTTACACAGAATAATAGTGTACAATTTTGAAATCGAGAAAGTTTCGCAAGAAAATGCATCAAGAATTTTGGATTATAAAACCAGGTTTATTCCTACTGAAAAACATTTCCATTATTAAAAAATATTAAGTCCATAGGTTCCTACGTATATTAAATTAAGTATATTTACTTAAATTTAAATCAAAATACGTAGGTCATGAAAAAAGTCATTGTTATAGGAAATGGTATGGTGGGTTTTAAATTCTGTGAGAAACTCGCTGCACACGTTGATTTTGAAGCCTTTGAAATTACGGTATTTGGTGAGGAACCAAGACCTGCTTATGATCGGGTTCACCTAAGTGCATATTTTTCAGAGAAATCTGCTGATGAGCTGCTTCTTGCTCCCTTAAACTGGTATGCAGACCATGGCATTAGCCTACGTACTTCTGAACTGGTAACCGCTATTGATGTCGAAGCCAAAAAAATACGTACCCATAAAGAAAATGAACTGACCTATGACTATTTGATTCTTGCAACGGGCTCCTCCCCTTTCGTGCCACCCATTAAAGGCGCTGACAAGGAAGGTGTTTTTGTCTACCGAACCTTAGAAGACCTCGATGCTATGAAGGCCTACGCGGGTAAGCTCAAAACAAAAGGTAAAAAGAACGCAGTAGTCCTGGGCGGCGGCTTATTAGGTTTAGAAGCTGCAAACGCAGCAAAAGAGCTAGGTATGGATGCCCATGTGGTAGAATTTGCAGACCGCCTAATGCCGCGTCAACTGGATCAGGCGGCGAGCGATATGCTGCAATCTAAAATAGAAGCTCTGGGGATAGGGATTCACTTAAACAAAGCTACCAAAGAAATTAGTGGTGACGATGCAATACAGCGTATGGACTTTTCAGATGATACCCACCTGAATGCGGATATGCTTATTATTTCCGCAGGAATACGCCCGAGGGACGAATTGGCAAGAGTATGTGGTTTGCAAGTAGGTCCGCGAGGTGGTATTTATGTTAATGAAAAAATGCAGACCACACAGGAAGGTATTTATGCAATAGGCGAAGTAGCCTTGTATAATGAAGGTATTTATGGACTGGTTGCGCCTGGTTATGAGATGGCAGACGTGGCAGTAGCGCAGATTACAGGGGGACAAAAGACCATGGCCGCTTCTATAGATATGTCAACCCAATTAAAACTTATAGGTACCGAAGTAGCAAGTTTTGGTGACCCGTTTATTGAAAATAAAGAAGTCGTTGCCATCACATATGTGAATAAACATAGCGGAATCTACAAGCGCATCAACGTCGCAAAAGATGGTACACGCTTGTTTGGTGGTATACTAGTGGGTGATTCTTCTGCCTACAACAGCTTGTTCCAGATCTATTATAATGCAATGAAACTTCCAGAGAATCCCGAAGATCTTATCCTGGGATCCCGTGGCGGGGAGAGCATTCTTGGTAGCGTGCTCGACCTACCTGATACAGCGCAGATCTGCTCTTGTGAAAGTGTTTCAAAAGGCGCAATCTGCACCAGCCTTGAAAATGGAAGTTGTTTGGATTTAAAATCCATTATATTGAATACTAAAGCTACCACTGGCTGTGGCGGTTGCAAGCCCATGGTGGTAGATCTGGTCAATGAAACCTTAAAATCCTTAGGAAAAGAAATAAAAGACACAATTTGTGAACATTTTGAATACAGTCGGCAGGAGCTGTACGATCTGGTAAAAGTAAAGAAATTACAAAATTTTGAAGAAGCCCTGTCGCAGTTGGGCAAAGGTTGTGGCTGCGAGATTTGCAAGCCGGTAATAGCTTCCATATTTTCCAGTATTTATATGGAAACGGCCAATAAACAACCGGTTATTCAAGATACAAATGACCGTTTTCTAGCAAATATTCAGCGTAATGGGACCTATTCTATTGTGCCCAGGGTACCCGGCGGCGAGATCACGCCAGATAAACTTATCGTCTTGGGGCAGTTGGCAAAAAAGTACGATCTCTATACTAAAATCACTGGCGGACAGCGAATCGATCTTTTTGGTGCCCATCTTCACGAGCTGCCCCTTATCTGGAAAGAACTTATAGCCGTTGGCTTTGAGAGCGGCCATGCGTACGGTAAATCCTTGCGTACCGTAAAAAGCTGTGTAGGCTCTACCTGGTGCCGCTACGGGATGCACGAGTCGGTAAGCTTTGCGATAGAGATAGAAAACCGGTACAGGGGCTTGCGCTCGCCCCATAAACTTAAAGGCGGAGTCTCCGGATGTATTCGGGAATGTGCAGAAGCACGGGGTAAAGATTTTGGTCTTATTGCAGTAGATGGGGGGTGGAATCTTTATGTATGCGGTAATGGTGGCGTAACGCCCAGACATGCTATTCTACTGGCAGAACAATTAGATGACGAGACTTGTGTTAAGTATTTGGACCGTTTCTTAATGTTTTACATCCGTACAGCGGCGCCCTTGATGCGTACCGCGCCCTGGTTGGAAAAACTGGATGGTGGTATTGAATATCTCAAGAAAGTGGTCCTAGAAGACAGTCTGGGAATTGCGGAAGATCTAGAACACGAGATGCAACAGTTGGTCAATAAGTATGAATGTGAATGGAAACAAGCCATTGAAGATCCTGCGATGATGTCCAGATTTAAGCATTTTGTAAATTCTGACGATACCGATGACAACGTTGAATTTGTTTCCCTAAGAGATCAAAAAATGCCAAAAAAATGGTAATAACCTCAACCACCAAACTTAAAATCCTATCCTGATTATGGAAGAACTGCTCAATAACTACAATACTGTGCGGCCCAGTGAAGCCGCAACATGGGTCAAAGTAGGCAACATTAACGATTTTCCCGAAAATGGGGGCGCCTGTATAAAGCACCAGAACAAACAAATAGCCGTATTCAACTTCACCTTAAAATCTAGCTGGTATGCCTGCCAGAATCTATGTCCGCATAAAATGGAGATGGTACTTTCCCGCGGTATGATAGGTGATATGGAAAGCATCCCAAAGGTTGCCTGCCCATTACATAAAAAAACCTTTTCCCTTGAAGATGGCTCCAATTTAAATGGCGAAGATTATAAAATCGCTGTCTATCCCGTAAAAATTGAGGATAATATGGTGTATATTGGTTTTGCAGAATAAGAAAATTATATACCATGCCGCTACAGGAAGCCCTAGAAGCTATAGATGCACATAATGCGCAAGACCCCAATCACGAGGAAGTCAATGGAAATAAAGTTCCAAAGGAATTATTATATTCCCAGCGCATGACGCAACAACTGCTTCATTTTGAACCCGAAGCAAGCGAGGCCCTGCAAATTGCTGCACGTGCACAGCATATATGCCGCTGGAAGAGTCCGCGGGATGCTTATCCTCAAGATCGGGTAGGTTATTTAAAATGGCGCGAAGATTTAAAAAAAATGCATGCAGAACTAACCGGAAGTATTTTGGAAGGCCTGCACTATTCAAAAGAGGCTATTGAAAGGGTCAGGTTTTTGATACGTAAAAAAATGATCAAGAAAGAAGAAGAATCACAAATACTCGAAGATGTTATATGCCTTGTTTTTCTTCAGTATTACTTTGAGCATTTCGCCTCAAAACACCCCGATGAAAAAATAATCGATATTATTCAGAAAACATGGTCAAAGATGTCTCCTAAAGGTCATCGCAGCGCTTTAAAACTTCCACTAAGCGAAAGGACTAAAGATCTTGTGGGCAAAGCCCTGGCTTAAATGGAACATATGTTAAGCTTAGACCAGCGCACCTTTAAAAAACTCAGGCGTTTATATATAATTGCCTTAAGTCTTATTGCACTTTCTGTACTTATAAGCCAGTCCCTGGTACGTAAATTTCTGGACGCACAATCAACAGATTCAACAGTTATAAATATTGCCGGTCGACAGCGTATGCTGAGCCAGAAACTTACAAAAGAAGCGTATCAGTTAGTAAATAGCACAGATGCTGAATCCCGTTCCATTCTTCAAGACACCCTCAAAGCCACACGGCAGCTATGGCGCGATAGTCACCTAGCACTGCAGCGCGGTAGCGATTCCCTGGATATTCCTGATAAGAATTCTAAAAAAATAGCAACCTCCTATCAGACAATCAATCCCATTTTTGATTCCATTTATAAAGCAGCTGAGGTGTTGGTAGCGGATACCATAGATAATGAAGTTTCTAACGTTGAACTTCAAAAAGCATTAACCAACATTGAAGCTTATGAAGGGCAGTTTTTAGATTTGATGGATCATATCGTGAACCAATACGATCAGGAAGCAGAAGCCAAAATTGAACGACTGCGGTCTGTGGAACTTGTGCTGGTCATTATCACCCTCCTACTGCTGCTGCTTGAGTTTATATTTATTTTTTGGCCCACTGCAAAAATGGTCAAAAAGGTAATGGCAGAACTAATTACGGCAGAAAAACGTTCTAAGAAGATGGCCCTGGATGCTGATTCCCTCTCAGAAGCAAAAGAAAAACTCCTTTGGGAGTCTACAGCGCTAAACCAGGCTATGGATAAGACTTTGCTCTTTGTACGCGTAGATACTGATGGAAATTTACTCCACACAGGGGACAAATTCAAAAAACTATTTAACCTGAGTTTCCTTAACGGAACAGAAAAATTGAGCGAGGTGATCTCTACCGTTGTAGCAGAGCAACGCGCGCTGGAGCAGATTCTACAGGATCACCGCAAGACCGGCTGGCAGGGAGAACTCAAAGCAACCGCCCCCAGCGGTAGGGATCTATGGCTTGAAATGTCCCTGCTTCCATTTATGCGTGGCAACAACAAAAGTGAATTATTGATCATATTCCTGGATATAACCAAAAGAAGGGAAGCGCACGAAGAAATAGAACGCCTTACCAAAGCGCGTTTTGAAGAGCGTATCATTCATCAAAAGACAATTTCCAGACAGCTCATTGAAAATCAGGAACAAGAACAAAAACGAATCGCACAAGATCTACATGATGGTATAGGGCAAATGCTTACGGGTCTAAAATACAACCTGGAGAGCATAGACCTCAGCGATTTAGAAAAAACGGAGAAAAAATTAGAAAATCTCAAAATGCTTTCCCTTGAAATTATCAAGGGCATACGTACGGCCACCTTTAATCTCACCCCGCCAGAACTCACAGACCACGGTCTGGTACCCGCACTGGCAAAACTTGCCAAAGAACTTAGTAATCTCACTGGTAATGCCATACAGCTCGAAAACAAAACGGACTTTAATAAACGCCTGGATCTGCTTATTGAAATCAACGCGTATCGTATTACTCAGGAAGCGATTAATAACGCCATTAAATATGCAGCCTCAGATTATATTCTCGTTCGGATTGCGCATAGTCCAAACTTACTGAGTATATCCATTAATGATAACGGTAAAGGATTTGAAACTGAAGAAACAAAAAAGGAGCGTCGCGGAGATGGCGGTATGGGAATGACCTTCATGCGGGAGCGTACCAATTACATTAATGGCAGACTTTTCGTAAATTCGGAGCTTGAAAAAGGTACACGTATAACCTTAAATATTCCTATAGACCAATAATGGTCTTAATAAAGATGTGGTAAAACAGATTTATGCCACTAACAAAGGATACTATAGCTATGGAAACACTTCAGGTAATATTAGCAGATGATCATGTTTTAGTACGCGATGGCCTTAAAGCGCTATTGGAAGATGAGCGTGATATTCACGTTCTTGATGAAGCTTCTAACGGTAGGGAGGCTCTTGAGGTCATTGCTAAACACCAGCCCCATGTGCTCGTGGTAGATATACGTATGCCAGAATTAAATGGTATAGAGGTAGTGCATGCCGTTAAAAAAGATTTCCCTGACGTCAAAACCCTGGTACTTTCTATGCACGATAGCGAGGAGTACGTTTTACAATCTATTCAGGCTGGTGCAGATGGTTATCTACTCAAAGGATCCAGTAAGGAAGAGTTTTTAAAAGCGCTTCAAACCATAGCTTCCGGAGAGAAATATTTTGCTGGTGAACTTTCTTCAATCATCATTAATAATTTCGTCAACGGGAAAACCACCGGCCAACCAGAACCTGCACAAGAATCTATTACGGAAGAATACAGCCTAACCAAACGCGAACACCAAATCCTGGGACTTGTTCTTGAGGGTCTAAGCAATAAAGAAATTGGCGATAAGCTGTCTATAAGTAAACGCACTGCAGAAGTGCACCGCTTCAATCTAATGAAAAAGTTAGATGTAAAAAATTTAATAGAATTGGCCAATAAGGCAACTAAGTATAATGTTGCCTAGGGATATTGTGGTGTATAGTTCTGCCCATTATTGATACTATGCATGGCTATTTCTTTTTTATAGAATATACTTCATCATTAAAAGTTCACTTTTTTTAATTGGCATACCGCAATCCAAACGGGAGTTATTTGGTTGAATATACGTAACTAACCTTCAAAAATTTTCTTTACTTTCAGAAAGCAGCTTCCATTCTATTATTGATTTTTGGAAAAAACAAGGTTCTTTTCAATGTTATATTATTGATGTGTAAGATTTATTGCTCCCAATTTTTAATATCCTTAAAACTACCTACTACTTAGATAAAATTAAGTATTTGTACTTATATTTGTTTGTATAAACACTTAACTATGAAAACAATTACATCTAAGAAGGCTAACCGCCTCAATTTGAAAGATTTTACCAGCGTTCCCATGAGAACGTTTTGGATCACCTCTTTTGCGTTCTTTTTATGTTTTTTTGCTTGGTTTGGCGTGGTGCCCTTTATGCCAGATGTAGTTCGTGATTTAGGATTATCACCCTCGCAAAAATGGAACTCGGTTATACTGGCGGTATCAGGTACCGTATTCGCAAGGTTGATCATAGGTAAACTATGCGATATGTATGGTCCGAGACTATGCTATACCTGGTTGCTCATCCTAGGGGCCATACCAGTGATCCTTTGTGGCCTGGTTCAAACACCGCTACAGTTTTTAATATGCAGGCTATTTATTGGTTTTATAGGCGCAAGCTTTGTTATTACACAAGTACACACCTCACTTATGTTCTCATCTACAATCGTAGGTACCGCTAATGCAACCTCTGCGGGCTGGGGAAATCTAGGAGGTGGTGCAAACCGTCTCGGAATGCCTTTAATAGCAGCCGCTGTTATAGGGATGGGGGTTGCCGAGATGAATGCCTGGAGATATTCTCTCATAATCGCTGGTATTGCCTGCTTTCTTATGGGAATAGTATACTATTACTTTACACAAGATACCCCAGAAGGAAATTTTAAGGAACTCAAAGAAGCGGGCAAGACTGTAAAAGGCAAGAAAAAGGATGAAGTGGGCTTTCTGGAAGCGCTAAAAGATTACCGGGTGTGGATTCTTTTTGTAGTCTATGCGGCTTGTTTTGGTATGGAGCTTACCGTTTACGGTACGATGGACGATTATCTTCAGAATACATTTAGTTTAAGCCGCATTACGGCAGGTAATATTGTGCTTTCCTTTGCGCTTATGAATCTATTTGCGCGTACGCTGGGGGGCTATTTTGGTGACAAATTCGGAAAGTTAAAAGGACTTCGCGGTCGCGTACTATTTCTAGTGGTCATTCTTTCCATAGAAGGGGTTATGCTCATGACATTCTCTATGATTACCAGTCTGGTAGCAGGGATTTTATTTCTTATTGGTTTTAGCCTTTCGGTACAAATGGCAGAAGGTGCAACATTTTCGGTGGTCCCTTTTATAAATAAAAAAGCCATTGGTTCTATATCTGGTATTGTGGGTGCTGGTGGTAACGTAGGGGCATTTCTCGCTGCAATGCTCTTAAAATCGAAGTCGGCTGCCGCAGAACAGGCTGCACTGTCCACTCATGCAGGAATGGATGAGCAGGTGGCAAGAATGGCGCAATCTGAAGCCGCGGCGCTCGCCGTATCGAGTGGATATTTTATACTGGGCATTTCTGTATTTGTAACAGGAGTTTTTGCTTTGGCCATTCGTTTTTCAACTGAGGATGAAAAAAATGCCATGGAAGATACTGAAACCATTTCCACCGAAGGTTTGCAACCTCTAAATGCTTAAAAAAGGGCTTTTAATATCCTTTTTTTGCTGTTTTTAACCAGATTTTCTAATGTTTTGGCAAATCGACAGTTAAATCTTTGAATTCTATTCAAAAAACATAAAATTAGTATTCAAAATTTCATTATTATGACCGATAAACCCATTAAAACTACCTGCTCTTATTGCGGTGTGGGATGTGGTATTCTGGTACACAAAGGTGCTGATGAGAAAGTTACAGTATCCGGAGATCCTGACCATCCTGTCAACCGGGGCATGCTTTGTTCTAAAGGGATGAATTTGCATTATGTGGTAAACGACACTTCAGACAGGCTCCTGCACCCACAAATGCGATGGAGTAAGTCCCACCCACTGGAACAGGTAAGTTGGGATACCGCCCTAGACCGTGCAGCACAGGTTTTTAAAAGTATCATAAGAAAACATGGTCCTGATAGTGTGGGTTTTTATGTCTCTGGGCAGTGCCTTACGGAAGAATATTACATTGCCAATAAACTGGTCAAAGGATTTTTAGGAACAAATAATATAGATACGAATTCGCGCCTATGCATGAGCAGTGCTGTGGTAGGCTATAAAAAAACATTTGGAGAAGACTCCGTTCCCATCGCATATGCTGATATTGAGCTTGCCGATTGTTTTCTGATTACCGGTGCAAACCCTGCGTGGTGCCATCCTATTTTATTCCGAAGGTTAGAACAGCACAAAGAAAAAAATCCGGATGTAAAGGTTATAGTGATTGACCCGCGGCGTACAGATTCCGCTTTAGCGGCAGACTTACACTTGCAGCTCATACCTGGAACTGATATTATTCTCTGTAATGCTATTGCAAGGCGTATTATGGAGCGCGGTCTTCTGGATAAGGACTTCATAAACAAGCATACCGAAGGTTTTGCATCCTATAAAGCGCAAATCAATCAAACATCGCTTAAAGAAGCCTCTAAACTTTGTGGGGTGCCGGCAAGCGATATTAAAAAAGCGGCAGACCTGATAGGCCTTTCCAAAGGTTTTATGAGCATGTGGGCCATGGGACTCAATCAGAGCGTTATAGGTACAGATAAAAATTTTGCGCTTCTTAACTTGTCCCTCATTACCGGACAGGTGGGCAAACCTGGCGCGGGGCCTTTTTCGCTAACGGGACAGCCCAACGCCATGGGAGGGCGTGAAGTGGGTGGTATGGCGAATTTACTCGCTGTTCATAAAAACCTGATGAATCCCGAGCATCGCAAGGAAGTTGCCCTGTTTTGGGGAGTACAGGAGATTTCATCAAAACCCGGTTATTCGGCGACAGAAATGTTTCAGGAGCTGGAAAGTGGAAAACTAAAAGCTGTCTGGATTATTTGTACGAATCCCGCAGTGAGCCTGCCTGATTTGTCCCGGGTTGAAAAGGCGCTGAAAAATGCAAAATTTGTCGTGGTTCAGGACATATCAAACAAATCGGATACCCTGGCATTTGCAGATCTTGTACTTCCGGCAGCGGGATGGTTGGAAAAGGAAGGCACCATGACCAATTCTGAACGGCGTATCGCGTATTTACCCAAGGTCGTCCCCGCCCCTGGCGAGGCAAGACCCGATGTTGAAATACTCTGTGATTTTGCGCAGCGTATGGGATACAACGCCTTTAATTACTACAATACGGAAGAAATTTATCAGGAGTATTGCGCCATGACCAAAGGGACTAAAATTGACATATCGTTCCTTAATTACGACCGTTTAAAAACTGAAGGAACCTTTCAATGGCCCGTTAATGAGTATAGACACCCAGGTACTCCCCGCTTGTTTGAGGACAAAAAATTTTATACCCCCTCGCAGAAGGCTATATTCAATACCCCATATACGATTACCAATTGTTCCACTATGCCTTCTAAAGCGTATCCGTTTATTTTGACCACCGGGCGGGTGCGCGATCAATGGCACACCATGACCAAAACCGGAAAAGTATCTCGTTTAAACACCCACTATCCCAAACCGGTGCTTGAAATTAATCCAGCAGATGCTTTGCCTTTAAACATTAAGGAAGGAACCGTAGTAGAAGTACTTAGTGCAAATGGAGCGGTGCGCGTGCAGGCCAACCTTACCGAAAATGTAAGGCCGGGAGTCGTATTTATGCCTATGCACTGGGGTAAAAAGTTGGGTCAAGACCTCAACAGAGCCAATAACCTCACTCAAAACATGGTGGATCCCCAAAGCAAGGAACCCGATTTTAAATTCACAGCTGTTGAGGTCAAAGAATATCAGAAAGAAAAGGAGAAAATTATAATTATCGGTTCTGGTGCCGCTGCCTTTCGTTTTGTGGAAAACTATCGTGAAAGTAACAAAATTGACGAAATTATTGTTTTTTCGAAAGAGCAAAATCCCTTTTACAACCGTGTTCTCCTTCCTGAATATATCACCGAAGAACTTACCTGGGAACAACTGCTCAAAACAAAAAAAGATCGTCTCAAGACTTTGAACATTACCGTGCACGCCTCAAATTCTATAACCGAAATAGCACGTGCATCAAAAACCGTGAAAGACTGCAAGGGTACAACGTATACTTACGATAAGCTGATAATCGCTACGGGAAGCAGGGCCTTTGTGCCCCCAGATGCCCATTTAGAACTTCCCGGAAGGTTTACCATGCGGGATAAGGAAGATGCTGACCGGTTCAAAACCTATCTCGAAAAAACTGAAATCCCGATTGAAAAAAGAAGGGTTATTATTGTTGGCGGCGGTCTTCTAGGCCTTGAACTTGCAGCTGCTTTGCGGCACCAGCGGGTTAAAATAACTATCATACAACGTTCATCGCATCTTATGGAGCGGCAGCTGGATAAACTGGCGAGTAGGATGCTTGCTAAGGATGTACAGGAGCGTGGAATTCAAATATACTTTGATAATGAAGTGAGTACTGTCTTTGATACTGATGAAAGCGGTATCCTCGAAGTAACCCTAAAAAGCGGAAAAGTACTAGAGGCAAATGCCATTGTCTATGCAATAGGTACACGCCCCAATATTGAGATTGCGCGTACGGCAGGTTTAAAAATGGGCCGGGCCGTAAAAGTCAATGAATTTTTACAAACTTCAGATCCCGACATTTTTGCCCTAGGGGAAATTGCAGAGTTCAGGAACCAGACTTTTGGCATTACCGCGGCGGCAGAAGAACAGGCCGCTATCTTGGCGGGCTACTTAAGTGGGGATATTAGCACATCGTACAACGGTTCTGTCCTGATGAATATTCTCAAATTTGATGATCTGGACTTATGCAGTATCGGTAATATTGAGGTTCCCAAGGATAATTTATCTTACGAAGAGGTTATTTTTATGGACGTGGCCAAACGCTATTATAAAAAGTGCATCATAAAAGACGACCTTTTAGTCGGAGCTGTTTTGATTGGGGATAAACAAGAGTTTGCCGAATTCAAAAACCTTATTGAAAGTAAAATTGAGCTTGCAGAAAAAAGAGACCAACTCTTGCGCGGTGCCTCCAAGCAACAACCTCTAAAAGGGAAGCTGGTCTGCTCGTGCAGTCAGGTAGGAACCGGTAATATTGAAGAAGCTATCGCAGAAGGCTGTGTAGATTTCACGAACTTATGTAACCAGACCGGCGCGGGTTTAGGGTGTGGTAGTTGCAAAACCGAAGTGCGGGATATTTTAATGCAAAATCTAGAGGTAGTATGAAAAAACAACTCTCACGTGTAATTGTTAAAGGTGGCGTTTTATCCCCCCTGGAACTCAAAAATATACTGGAGGCCGCAGAACACTTTGGACTAAAAACGATTGCCTTTGGTTCTCGTCAGGATATAGTCTTTGAAAAACAAATTCCACCGGAACAACTACAGAACCAAAAATTTGAGTCGGTTACCGCCTCTGTTCAACGTGTAGAAAACATTGTTTCGTCTTATGTATCCAGTGATCTGTTTCCCAGCACCTCGTGGTTGACCGCAGACCGGTATTTATATTTACTCGAACAATTTCAGAACACTCCGCATTTAAAAATCAATATTGTTGATCCTAAGCAGCGTCTGGTACCTTTATTTACAGGACATTTAAATTTTGTAGCTTCTGCTTTTGATGATTACTGGTATCTCTATCTACGCCTTCCGAAGTGGGGAAAAATACAGGAATATCCTGTACTTATCTACAGTTGGGATCTGGCAAAAGTTGCAAAAGCCATCGAAAATTTTCTTCAGGAAGAGCCAGAAAGCGTGGAAATGGTTTTTTCCCTAGTGATAGACGCCATAGACCTGAACAGTCGGACTCTAGATAAATCATTAAAAGTAGATTTTAGGCCTTTTCCCTATTATGAGGGTATGAACCGTATGGCGGGAGACAGGTACTGGCTGGGATTATACTGGAGAAACAACAAATACGATATAAAGTTTCTAAAAGAGCTCTGTGATTTGTGTGCAGAAGCTAAAATAGGAAAAATATCAATCACCCCTTTTAACTCATTTATTGTAAAAGGAATACCTTCCGAAGATAAATTGAAATGGGAAAAGTTTTTAGGAGTTTCAGGTATAAACGTACGTCACAGCATGTTAGAATTGAACTGGCACATGCCCGTAGCGAATGTTGATGCCCTTGAATTAAAGGAATATCTGGTCAATTCTTTTAATAATAGCGATATAAGCACCTACGGACTCACCTTTGGGATTACAGATGTCGCCCAGCGGGTTTCTTACTTTACCTCTATTGTCATTGAACGTAACCTGCCCACAAATTTTGCTTTAAATTTAAATATTCCGCCTACTTATAACATTCTCTACGCGCGGGATTTTGATCCCAACACAAGGGATTACATTTTCTATGTACAGGATATTGTTAAAGTAAAATTACCGCAGTTGTTGATGGAGTTAAGCCGACTCTATTTTGAGAATCTGGGTATGGCTCCAGTTCTGCAACCTCCAAAAAAAACAGTGTCAAATGCACAGGAAATTACGGTACATCAATGTACATTATGTGGTACTATTTATGATCCAAAATACGGGGACAGTACCCAAGATATACCCGTAGGCACCCTGTTTTCTGAACTGCCGGAAAATTACAATTGTTCCCTCTGCGATGCACCTAAAGAGGAATATGAAAAAAATGTTCTGGTAGAGAAGCAAATGGAATCGAGATAATAACGACTGAGGGATTTCTAGCCATCAGCTACAGCCGTATGCTTTATAAGCATATGCATCTCCCTTCGGTTATTCACAACTGCTCCTAAAACAATAATGGCGGGGTTTCCCAAACCTTTTTCCGTATAGATCTGCTGAATGGTATTCACAGTACCCACGCCAATTTTCTCCTTATGCATTGTCCCATTTTGAATAATGGCAACGGGTAGCTCTTCTTTGCCCTGCCCTTTAAAAATGGCAACGATTTCTGCAAGTTTAGCAGTACCCATAAGTATGACGACCGTAGCATTGCTCTTTGCGGCCAGATGAACATCCTGGGATAGTTCATGATCTTTAGTTGTACCCGTTATTACCCAAAAGCTTTCAGAAACACCGCGCTTAGTAAGCGGAATATTTTGCAGGGCCGGCACTGCCAGGCAAGACGAGATCCCAGGAATTAATTCTGTAGGGATTCCATGCTTTTGAGCATATTCCATTTCTTCAGATCCCCGACCAAATATAAAGGGATCACCCCCTTTTAACCGCACAACCAAACCTTTACTTTTGGCGCGCGCGACAAGTAGTTCATTAATTTGATCCTGCTGAAAAGCATAACAACCTTTTCTCTTACCTACGTAGATTAATTCGGCTTGTGATGGGGCATGTTCTAAAATTTCAGGATTTACTAAGGCGTCATATAAAACAACCGCTGCTTCCTTAAGCGCTTGTACTGCTTTAAGCGTTAATAATTCAGGATCACCGGGTCCTGCTCCAATAAGCATAATTTTTGATTGTATGTGAGTCATGAGAAACATTTAAATTAAGTACACGAAAACAAATTAGTACGTATTAAAAGTCCAAAATACGTAATATATAGAAGTTAGATGCTAAGTTATTCCCCATAATTATAAAAATATTCAAATATATTAAGTATTTATACTTAATAATACAATTTCTAGATATATTTGTTCGGAATAAAATCCAATTAAAACATGAAAAAAACTATTCTTTTTTATTTTACATTGTTGACAGTTACCTTTTTAAATGCTCAGGTATTTGAAATAGATGCAGATTTGAGGCAGCGCTTTGAATACCGTCATGGTTTTAGTACTCTTTTTCCAGATAATACAGAACCTGCTGCATTTGTAAGGCAACGTGCCCGATTGAATTTTAACTATTCCGCGGAAAAATTGCAGGTTTTCATAGCATTACAAGATGTGAGTACCTGGGGCGATACCCGGCAGATTTTAAGTATAGACGGCAATGACTCCTTCATGTTGTTTCAGGCCTGGGAGGCGCTAACCATAACTCAGGACTGGTCCGTTAAATTGGGCCGACAGGTTATTGCTTACGATGATCAGCGCATTTTTGGTGGATTGGATTGGGCGATGCAGGGACGTTTTCACGATGCTGCGTTACTTAAATATAACAAACAAAGTTTTAAAATGGATTTAGGGGTTGCCTATAGTCAACAAGGAGAGCCTACATTGGGCAATACGTACACTATTCCGGGTTTTTTTACTTATAAAACAATGCAATATGCCTATTTTAAAAAGTCCTGGGCAAAAGCATCCCTAAGTTTATTAGCCTTAAATACAGGCTATCAAAATTTCGAAGATTTTCCGGAAAACACCTTAGCGGATGGCATGTATTATATGCAAACACTGGGATCGTATTTTACTTTTCCGGTAGGTCCTTTGTCTATAACGGGGAGCGCATATTATCAGTTGGGCGACGCTTATCCCATAGCCGAAAATTTATCTGCTTATCAAGCAACTTTAGAAATTAATTATTCCACGGGAAAAATCCTTTTTAAAGTAGGTGCTGAACTACTAAGCGGTTCTGATCAAGGAAGTTCGGCACGCTGGTCTTTCTTTCCTTTATACGGAACCAATCATAAGTTTAATGGGTTTATGGATTATTTTTATGTAGGAAACCATCTAAATAGTGTGGGACTTAACGATTTTTATACCAGTGCACTTCTAAAGACCGGTGAAAATTCTAACCTACTACTTGCTGCGCATTACTTTGCAGCAAATGGCAAATTAGCTGCAGATGCGAATTCCTATTTAGGTACCGAAATTGATTTGGTCTACACCCAGCCCCTTTTCAAAGATGTCAATTTACAAGTAGGGTATTCCCACATGTTCGCATCTGAAAGCATGGGTCTTATAAAAGGAGGAACGACTACAGAAAATGTTAACAATTGGGCTTGGGCAATGTTAGTCATAAACCCCAGATTGTTTAACTATAACTTTGAAAAATGAAATGAACGTTCAAAAAAGAATCAAAATACCACTATAAACACCTAATTATCAATAAAACCAACCATTTTTGATTGAAATTAGAAGGTTTTTAACCCTAAATAGTGAATTTTTGAATTAATTATAATATATAGGAGAGATTTTCCATATAATAATTTTGTTTAAGAATACTTATATTTCACTTTATCGAGTAAAGAATATTAAACATTGAATAAATATTTCTTAGAAAGTTCTTTAAAAGATTAGAAAATTTTATGAGATATTTAAAACATTTCCAAAATAAATGATAAAATAATGAATATCCAGGTAAAATCTACGTCAAATTTTATTAGAAATGAATACATTTAAAGTACTAATCAAAACACGAATCATGTTACGATGGACTATTATTTTTGTTGTTGTTGCCATAGTAGCAGCTATTTTTGGTTTTGGCGGAGTTTCTGAAAGCGCTGCCGGTATTGCTAAAGTGCTATTTTTTATATTTCTAGTACTCTTCCTTATAACCCTGATTATGGGGCGTAAGAAATTATAATTTTAATAAATAGTAACAATAAAAAAAAGGGCTTTAAAAGCCCTTTTTCATGTTCGTTTGGTATTCTAATTATTTGATTAAATTGAGAAGTGAAATATGTGGATTGAATTACAAATTCCCATGCTTCTCGTTCAATAACAAACAGTTACAGCTTTTCTTCCCTTGGTATTTCAGCAGATTGTGGGGCCTTATTGAGATCTTTATCCAGTTCATAATAATTGGCATTACCTTCTTTCTGCTCAGAAGCAAGGGTATATTTGTCCAGTAAACCATTAATAAGGCTTTCTTCTTCTATTTGTTCCTTCACAAACCATTGCGTAAAACTGAACGTTGCCCAGTCCTTTTCTTCATGAGCCTGATTCACTAATTTATCGATCTCAGCAGAATTATCGACCTCGTGCTGTAGGATTTTCTCAAGACAATCTTTGATGTCACTTGGATTTTCTGGAGGAGCGCCTATGGCCTCAATTTTTGTTTCCCCTCCCCTGTCATTGATATACTTTAAAATCTTGAACATGTGTTCACGTTCTTCATTCATATGCTTGTATAGAAAATTTGCTATACCAGAGAAACTGTTCACCTCTGCCCAGGAAGCGTAGGAAAGATAAACCTGCGCCTGAAACGCTTCACGGGTCATCTGGTCGTTGAGTGCTTTTTCCATAGCATCAGATATTCTTTTTGTACTCATATTCTAAAAATTTAGGTTGTTACATAGCTTTTGAACTGGTGGATCTTGCTTTTTATTCACCGGTCATTTCAAAGTTTAAATTTCGGAATATAGAAGTACACTATTTAATTTTTAAGATTGTTTTATGCAACCGAGATAAATGGTACCTACGTCTAATAAAAGCATCCACGAAGGGGTTTTGTTCAGTACTTATTATTCCCAAGGACCTATGATTTTATTAAATCTCTAGAAATTACCGCAATAATTAAGGATTCGAAAAAATAACATCGTTGAAATAAAGATTTAACCGATATATAACATCGTATGGATTTCAGCAAATATACCGTATCACTTAAATTGCGAACGATCGCAACCCAGCGGCGGCTTTAATAATTAGCACCCAATTGCATATGATTAAGAATATTATTTTTGATTTTGGAGATGTTTTTATAGATCTTGATAAAAATGCACCTAAAGAATTCTTTTCCCGTTTTGACATTCATGAAATGGATCCCGAAATGCGCCAGTGGAACCTGGATTATGAACGTGGCCAGTTGAGTACTTCCGCCTTTGTAGACCATTATATTGCGCGCTTCCCTAGGCTCAATCCCATCTCCTTTGCCACAGCGTGGAACAGCATTATACAGTACTTTCCTCAAAAACGGCTGGACTGGATCAAAGAATTGGCCCAATCCAGAAAATATCGGCTTTTTCTGCTGAGCAATACCAATGATCTTCATATGGAAAGGGTCATGAAAAATATGGATGAATCCCGCTTTATACAGTTTAAAAGTGCCTTTGAAAAATTTTACCTTTCCCAGGATCTGAAATTGCGCAAACCAAATCCTGAAATCTTTGAATATGTCATACGGGAGAATAACTTAAAACCTAACGAAACACTATTTATTGATGATATACCGGAAAACACACGCGCAGCAGAAAAAATAGGCTTAAAAACATGGAATATCAAACCAGGAAAAGAGGATATCACCCAACTGTTTAAACTCAAAAAGGAACTCTTTTAATGTACCTGCTGTATAGCATCCTTTCTTCCACCATTATTTTTATCGTATTTAAACTGTTTCCCAGGTTTAATATAGACCGTTTACAGGCCATTGTGGTCAACTACATGGTGGCCTGTTTTGCGGGGCTATTTTTTTACCAACACTCTTTTAGTTATTTGGAGATTGTGAACCAAAATTGGTTTCCTGGTGCACTTTTACTTGGGTTTCTCTTTATTGCCATATTCTATCTCATGGCGCTCACGACCCAGCGTAACGGCATCGCGGTAGTATCTGTGGCTACCAAGATGAGCGTTGTCATTCCAGTCGCTTTCGGAATTGTTTATTTTAAGGATTCACTTGACGCCATAAAACTTCTTGGCATTGTTCTCGCTTTGCTGGCAGTTTATCTGGTATCCCTTAAAACTGATTTGGGTTTGGGTCTTGACAGGAAGAACCTGATATTGCCCATACTGGTTTTTATGGGAAGCGGGATTATAGATACGAGTATCAAGTTTCTTGAAGAGACTTACATAGCGCAAAAGGATGTTCCCCTATTTTCGGCAGTAATATTTGCTTTTGCCTTCGTCGTAGGATTGGTATTATTGATTTTCCGTTTTAGAAAGCAACCTTCAAAATTCGATTTTAAAAATATACTGGCGGGAATAGCACTTGGGTTGCCCAACTATTTTTCGATCTTTTTCCTGGTACGCGCGTTACGGAACGGCTGGGAAAGCTCCACCGTATTTCTTATCAACAATGTGGGAATTGTGGTTTTATCAACGTTGATCGCCCTTCTTTTGTTCAAAGAGCAAATGTCCCGGAAAAATTGGTTCGGCCTTTTGCTCGCTATCGTGGGCATTATACTGGTAAGTCTCTCAAAATAAGTACAACTCGGTATTTAGGCTTGAAACGCCTTGCAAAAGGCGCTGTTACCTACCGTTAAACTCTAGCTAAACAGGATTACAGGTACCGTTTTATACAGTATAATTGAATAATTTTTAACAAAATCAACATTTATGAAAGCAATACACTGTACCGCGGCACTTTTTTTACTTATGATATGTACAGCCTGTGGCCCTACGGTGCGTACTTCGCAACAAGAGGATGTGAATTTGAGCAGGTTCAACACTTTCGCATATCTGCCCAATACCAGTATAGAAGTGCCTAAGGTCAATGAAAATGATGAGGACGTCAATGAACTGGTGATAAAAACCATTAATTCAAACCTACAGGACGCAGGCTACTCCATCAATAGAAATAATCCTGACCTACTGGTTTTAGTAAGTACAAAAGTCAACTATGACAGTGAGACCGTACCCGCTACATCCTATGCGAGCTATCCCTATACGACGGGGGCTACTGCAGTTAGTACGTATTATGGTGATTATTACTATGCTGATTATGCAAATTACGGTGGGATACAAGGTTATAATACAGATAGCTATTCGTATAAAAATGGTACAGTTGTCGTTGATATAATCAATCGCAAAACAAAGAAAACCGTATGGAAAGGAACAAGCTCAGAGAGTCTGTACGATGAAAATCAAGCGGATGCTATCGCAAACCTTGTGAACGAAATATTTAAAAAATACCCACTAATAAGGGATTGATTGGAATAATTTTTTTTCACTTCTGTAGTTTCCTAAACATGCTAAATTGCCCTAAAAACCGCCTCTACAAGCCGATTTTAGGGCAATTTTTATTAAATATTGCTCTATTTTATGTATTTATTTAAAAAGTAAAAGGTTTTCATAGGCAATCAGCATGTAAGATTGCATACTCCAAAACCTTTCTTTCCTATATTTGAAATTTAGTGCCAGCTATTCAAAACTTATATTTTGCAAAAGGATACGTTTAAAACACTCGCTGCCCCCAGTCCTGAAAGTCTGGTCAAAGACCGTGGCAGCAAATTTCTAGGTTATGGTTATCCCATAACTACTGAAGAAGAATCTAAAGAGCGCCTAGAACAACTCTGGAAACAACATCCCAAAGCTTCTCACATCTGTTATGCCTGGCAACTGGGCAAACGTTATGAACACTATAGAGCGAATGATGATGGAGAACCCAATAATTCTGCCGGGATGCCTATTTATGGTCAGTTACAAAGCGCTGGTATTACTAACGTCCTTGTGGCCGTTGTACGCTACTACGGTGGCACAAATCTGGGCGTGGGCGGACTAATTACCGCCTATAAAACGTGTGCCCAGCTCACGCTGGAAAGCGGAAATATTGTAACCCGAACTATTAAAATAACACTAAGGCTTCAGTTTGAATACGCGCTCATGAATGTCGCGATGCGCATCATCAAAGAGCAAAACCTTAAAATTACAGATCAGCAAATGCATTTAAATTGCACAATTGACCTTGCTGTAAGAGAACTGAAACTTGCTAAAATTAAAGCGCGCTTTGAAGCAATTCATGGTATGGCCGTAGAAGTTTTAGATAATTAACTTCCCTCCTGTTTAAGTCGATCAAGGATGTTCTCTGGACAGCGTATGGGACGCCTTGTTTTCATGTCAACAAATACTAATGTACTCTGCGCCGTGGTGATCAATTTCTGGTCTTCATTATAGATGTTATAGTCAAAAATTATACTCGCACTGGGCAGTGTCGCAAGTGTAGTTTCAACCGTCAAAGTATCATCAAAATACGCCGGACTTTTAAAGGAAAACTTCAAATCGTAAACAGGCAACATTACACCATCGGCTTCCAATTTTTTGTAGGAAAATCCCAGATTCTCAAGCCATTCAATGCGAGCTAATTCTAGATAAGAAGCATAATTACCATGATGTACGACGCCCATTTGGTCAGTTTCTGCGTAACGCACCCGTAGCGTTGATCTGTATGTAAACATAAGTTTATTAACAATTAAAATGAATAGATTTAAAACAATGGAGTATGCGAAAAAAATACAGGAAATACAACCTTATTAATTTTTTTATTTACATATTTTGTTCACATATTTGCCCTGTATTAAAGAATGGAAAAAGGTCCCTAATCTTGCTGTTTTTTAATCTTCTATTTACATAACAAAACTTTAAACTTAACCACCACCATGAGTATGACTGCGCAATCAGTTTGGGATAATTGTCTTTTGTTTATACAGGACAATATCACGAAGCAGGCTTACAAAACCTGGTTTGAGCCTATCAAGGCCGTAAAGCTAACAGACAATGCCCTTAGTATACAAGTTCCCAGCAAATTCTTTTATGAATGGCTGGAAGAACATTATGTAAAACTCCTTAAAGTTTCACTCACAAAGGAACTTGGGGAAACCGCTAAACTGGTCTATGTCATAAGGATGGAAAACACTTATGGCAATAAGCAGCCCTTTACGGAAAAAATACCCAGCTCTAACAGATCCAACTCCTATAAATCCCAGGATGTTGACGCCCCGTCTAAAAATAAAAACCCCGAGTTAAGAAATCCTTTTGTAATACCAGGGATACGTAATCTGGAGATTGAATCTCAATTGAACCCCAACTATAACTTTGATAATTTCCTTGAAGGGGATTCCAATAGATTGGCACGTTCCGCAGGTATTGCAGTCGCAAACAAACCGGGAGGCACTTCTTTTAATCCACTACTCATTTTTGGTGGTGTAGGACTGGGCAAAACCCACCTGGCACACGCCATAGGCGTTCAGATAAAAGATAAATATCCAGATAAGACCGTCCTTTATATTTCCGCCGAAAAATTTACACAGCAGTATATAGAGAGCGTCAAGAAGAACAATCGTAACGATTTTATACACTTCTATCAAATCATTGATGTGCTTATCGTTGACGATATTCAGTTGCTTTCAGGTAAGGCTGGCACACAAGATGTTTTCTTTCACATTTTCAACCATCTGCATCAAAATGGCAAACAGGTCGTGCTCACCAGTGATAAAGCACCCGTTGATATGCAGGACATTGAGCAACGCCTGCTTTCCCGCTTTAAATGGGGATTATCAGCAGAGTTGCAATCGCCTGGTTTTGAAACACGTGTAAGTATCATTAAAAACAAGTTGTATCAGGATGGGGTAGAAATGCCCGAAGAAATCGTAGAATTCCTTGCAAATAATATCAAGACCAATATTCGGGAACTGGAAGGTGCCATTATTTCATTGATCGCGCATTCCTCTTATGATCGCAAAGAGATTACATTAGACCTGGCTAAGAAAATTGTTGAAAACTATGTGAAACATACCAAAAGGGAGGTTTCAATAGAGTATATACAAAAAGTGGTAAGTGACTATTTTCAAATGGATGTGGAAACCCTACAGTCAAAAACCCGAAAAAGACATATTGTACAGGCGAGACAGATCGCTATGTTCTTTGCGAAAAGGTTAACCAAAGCTTCCCTGGCAAGTATAGGTTCTCAAATAGGTCAGCGTGACCACGCAACCGTTTTACATGCATGCAAAACGGTAGATAATCTATCTACTACAGATAAGCAGTTCAAGAAATATGTTGAAGATTTGAATAAAAAACTGACTTCCTAAAATTGTAAATTTCACCTTGTAATCTTTTTAAAATGTATCGTATGTGTAGATTAGTTTACTAACTATATCTCTCAAATACGATACAATTAACCATCTTTTTACCCAAACCTATGAAAACTAAGATACTTATGGTTTGTCTGGGCAATATCTGCAGATCACCGCTGGCAGAAGGTTTGCTGAAGTCAAAACTTGATACTGAAAATTTTATAGTTGATTCCGCAGGTACTGGTCACTGGCATGTAGGAAACCCTCCAGATCCTCGTAGCGTAAAAGTAGCGAAGGCACACAATTTAGATATCTCTGCGCAACGTGGAATGCAGTTTAAGCCATCCCTTTTTGAACAGTACGATCACATATTTGTTATGGATCAATCCAATTATACAAATGTGATACGTATGGCTGATAATCAAGAACAGCGCGATAAAGTAAAACTTATACTTGATGAGCTTTTTCCAGCCGAACAGGTTGATGTTCCAGATCCTTATACGGGCGGTGAACAGGGTTTTGAAAATGTGTATCAAATGCTGGACGAAGCAACCACAAAAATCGCTAATAGGCTATAGGATAAGTATATACAATAATCTATCTTTCAGGGCATTTAAATGATGTCCTATGAAAAAATTACTACACTCTTTTTTTCTCTTTCTCTTTTGCGCTATCCTTTATTCTCAGGACGTAGGTATTGTACCTTTTGCTACTGGTTTTAATAGACCCCTCAATATTCAAAATGCGGGCGACGACCGCCTGTTTGTGGTTGAGCAAGGTGGACTCATTAAAATTATCCAATCCGATGGAAGTGTAAACGCCTCTCCTTTTCTTGACATTAGCGATCGTATAAGTATGGGAGGTGAACGCGGACTATTAGGTCTGGTTTTTCATCCAAATTATGCCGAAAATGGTCTATTTTATGTCAATTATACAGATCTTGACGGGAATACTCAAATTTCCCGCTTTAGCGTAAATACATCTGATGTGAGTGCGGCTAACGCAGGTAGCGAGTTGGAAATGCTTAATCTTACCCAACCATTTTCTAACCACAACGGAGGTTGTCTCTCCTTTGGTCCAGATGGTTTTTTGTATATAGGATTGGGAGATGGTGGGGATAGTGGTGATCCTGGTAACCGTTCTCAGGATACCTCTTCCTTATATGGTAGTATTTTACGCATTGATGTAAATGGAACTTTACCTTACGCTATACCTGACGGGAATCCATTTGCAGGAGATGATACTAAACGTAGTGAAATATGGGGTTATGGACTCAGAAATCCGTGGAAATTTTCTTTTGACAGTACGACGGGCGACCTTTGGATCGCTGATGTAGGTCAAAATGCTTTTGAGGAAATTAACAAAGTACCGTTCAGCCTTTCCGGTGCTAATTATGGCTGGAGATGTTATGAAGGCAATACCATTTTTAATGCTAATGGTAATTGTCCTGATGATTCAGATTTAACCTTTTCTGTTGCTGTTTATCCCCATGAAAATAACAGAGCTTCAATTACGGGCGGTTATGTATATCGTGGGGATCGGTTTCCAGATCTTAAAGGTACTTATATATTTGCTGATTTTGTGAGTAACGAATTGGGCACTTTAGATGTCAATGGTTATTCTGATGCTATTGCTTATTTTGGTCCTTTTCCCAATACTGGATTTAGTAGCTTTGGGATAAATAACAGCAATGAACTTTATGTTGCTGGTCTTATCTCCGGAATAATTTATGCTGTTGTAGACCAAAATGCACTTGGCTTGAACCAAAAACAGCTTCAAAATATAGCTTTGTACCCTAATCCTGCAAATGGTGTTTTAAATGTTTCTTTAGGAGAAAACGAGGGGAATGTAAACCTGGCTATTTTCGATATTTTGGGTAAAAAAGTTCTTGAAAAAAGTATAACTTCCGCAAAAAGCAGGGTCAACATATCAAATCTGAAAAAAGGAATATACTTCGCAACTATTGAAAGTGCCGAATTACGTTCCTATACACAAAAACTAATCGTAAAATAAGTATGCATACTTTTAAGGCTACGGGAAAACTGTACCTCATACCTACAACTTTAGGCAATACTCCACCACTTGATGTTTTACCACATACGGTTAAACAAATTATAGAACAAATTGATGAGTATATCGTTGAGAACGACAAAACGGCCAGGGCATTCATCAAAAGTATTACACCTGAAAAATCCCAGCCAAATCTCATTCTGCATACACTTAACAAATACACAGAATCTAGTGACATCCCAGGATTTCTCAACGCATGTATGAATGGAAAATCCATAGGTATCCTTTCGGAAGCTGGTGCTCCGGGCATTGCAGATCCCGGGGCTGAAGTTGTTGCGGCTGCGCATCGCCGTGGTATTCAGGTAGTACCACTTGTGGGGCCATCTTCCATACTTATGGCCATGATGGGAAGTGGACTTAATGGACAAAATTTTGCCTTCAATGGATATCTGCCGATTGATAAACAAGAACGGCGAAAAGAGATAAAACGATTGGAACGCATTTCTGCAGAATTGAATCAGGCGCAATCCTTTATTGAAACGCCGTATCGCAATAATAAAATGCTGGAAGAATTGAGCAAAACTCTCAACGATCAGACACAACTATGTGTAGCCTGCGATATTTCCTTACCAACTGAATATATCATTACAAAGTCCATATCAGAATGGGGATCAAACCTGCCAGACCTTCACAAAAGACCGGCAATTTTTATTATTCAAAAGATTGGCTAGTATTTATTACGGTTTTATACACTTAATCCTGTAGCAAAGTAACGTATATATCTGAGGACAGAATTAATCATATTGCGTTAATCTGGAAGTTATATCTTACGTGTCGAACTGCTTATTTCCCCTTAGTGAAAGGTTCTTTTCTAGAAATTTATACGATACCCAAACCCAATAGCCAATATCCTGTCTGTCTGATTACTGAAGTCGGCAGAAAATTGTGCTTTAAAAACGCCAACTTTTGTAGGATAATCAAATCCCAGATAAGAATAGACCGCTTCTTCTATAGCATCGAATGGTTTGTTATAAGTTCCTAGATTACGCACATAACTTGTTTTTAAAGTATACTCAATAGTATAAAAACTACCAGATAAACCTAAGTGATGAACAAAAGATCGGTTTATCTTTATACCTCTACCATTTTCATTCGGTATAATAAAAGGTAAACCTATAATACGTCCTTTATACGTCCATCCCGATTGGTACATGCTATTGTTGAAATAATTATCCCCACCTCTAAAATTACCGTTAGGTGGTGGAACGAACTTTCCACTTTGAGACACTGTTTGTACAAATTCATATAGGAATGCGTTGACGAAGCCTTTTTTCTGAGGTTTGAAATATATTCCCCAAACACCATCGGGAAAATTCCGGAATTCCCTTCCTGATGTGTCCTCAAATATAGTTTGATGGTAAAGCTTTATATCATAGTCACTGCGCTGCATATCATATGTAAATGTATAAGAGCCCAAATGATTACCCAATGCATTCGCCTGGTCTGATTCTGTAGCCCCTGCCCCACCATTACTGCCTATAAATATTCTTAAATAATCAGAAAAAGCACTCGGTTGCTTACCGTAAGTCTTAGATGTACCGCCAAATTGCGCGTAATGATCTAATTCTATGGTAAATAGATCTTTCTCAGATAAGGTCATTACGAAAGTCAGGTTTTTATAATGTACCTGAGCATTTTCAACATAACGGTCGTTACCTAAAAAATAATGACCCAATTTACCTTTAAATTCCAGCCAGTTAAAAATGTGCGTACCCTTTAGAAATTGTAACTCAGCCCCCGGGAGTGCACGGGCATTTCCACTCCATATAATATCGCCTCCCACACTGGATAAATCATGAAGCTCCACACTACGATGCCAGGATCCTATATTAAGGAGTATATTTTTATACGTATACTTTGCATAAAGCTGGTCTATTCTAAAAGATCGGTTTGATCCATCCCCTTTAAACAAGCCTCCATGCACTTCCAAGCGATTAGAACTATTAATTTGAGTACCGTAGCCTGCTTCTCCTAAAATGAAAAAAGTACTTTCCTTATCCAGACGACCATATTTATTGGCATACGTCCAGAATGGATTTGTGCTACTATTTGAAACATTGCTCATTGAAGAGAGGCTTCCATAGAAATTCTCCTGGGAAGAAGCTATTAAAGGAATAGCAGAAAGGAGTAATGCGCACCATCTCCTCATAAATGAATATATTTGTAAACTGGATATTCTGTTGAATTCATGGCAACTTACTTAGTTTAATTTTAGATAAAATACCTTTATGCTTTCCATTTTAAAATCAAAAAATTACCTGGTTAATCTTTTTGATGGTTATACAGATATCCATAATCATATTCTTCCCGGTATTGATGATGGAGCTCAAAATTTGGAGGAATCTGTAGCGCTTGTCAGTCAGCTTAATGAAATAGGGATCAGTAATTTTATTTGTACTCCGCATACCATGGGCGATTATTATCCAAATACCCCTGAAACTATTAATAACGCCGCTGACACTTTACGCACATCCCTAATGGCAAAGGGCAATACTTCCCTAATACAAACATCTTCTGAGTATATGCTTGACGAGGGATTCAGTACGCATCTTAAAGACGGGGATTTAATGCCTTTTACTTCAGATAAGCATATCCTAATCGAAATATCCTATCTACAGCCACCTATTAATTTAGAGGAGCTACTTTTTGATCTTACCCATGCCGGTTACATCCCTATTCTTGCCCATCCAGAACGTTACAGTTATTATCATAAAAGACCAGAATACTACGCTGAACTGCAGCGCCTAGGATGTTTATTGCAATTAAATGCACTTTCTTTGAGCGACTACTATGGTAGTTCTGTAAAGAAAATGGCACTAGAACTCCTTGAAAACGGTCAATACACTTTTCTAGGAACAGATGTTCATTCCTTCAGGCATATCACCCAACTTAAAAAAATAATTTTTAAGAAAAAGTATAAAAAACTCCTGCAACAAGTTATTTATCAAACTACGGATTCGTTTGCTTTATAAGAATTACTCATTAAAGTTTGAAACCTAACCTTAGTATTCTTATAGTAGCATTTAAAATAAATATAGCCCTTCTTACTAATAAAAAAACTCCTTTATTATTTGAGTATACGCTTCAAAGATTTCTTTATCCAGCTCTCTTCATCTACTCCGTAGCCATAACCATATTTTGTACCATAACCAAAATTTGAGTAACTCACATTATTGACAACAAAAGCCATATTATTGAGCTTTTTGTCTGTGTGAAGTTCTTTGGGGTAATTTAAAAGTTTTTTATCAGTGTATTCTGCCCTACAGACGTAGAGGGTGAGATCAGCATGCTGACTTATCAATAAGGTATCAGTAACCAGCATGGTGGGTGCCGTATCTACGATCACAAAATCATAGCGCTCTTTTGCATCTTCTATTAGTTTACCAAAACGGTCACTCATTAACAATTCAGCTGGATTAGGTGGTATTCTCCCGGAAAGTACGATTTTGAGATGATGCCTGTTGATTTCAAGATCGTTCGTAATAGACTCTATATCGATACTTTCATCATATAAATATTCTGAAAGCCCTTTGGTAGCTTCAGATTTGCCAATATATCTATGTAATTGCGGATTGCGAACGTCTGCACCAATAATTAAAACAGACTTTCCAGTACTATTGAGGCTTAATGCAAGATTGAAGGCTGTAAATGTCTTCCCTTCCCCCTTTATGGTTGATGTTATATAGAGAACCTTAGAACTTTGTAATTT